>CALXGE010000014.1 GCA_944387775.1 uncultured Oscillospiraceae bacterium
GCCTCCAGCCGCCGGCGCCCCTGGGCCAGCCCGTCGTTGATGTCGGTCTCCACGGTGGTGTAGGCGGAGGCGGTGCCAAGGATTTGCTCCCCCTCTACATCCACTGCCGTCAGCTTGGTGTAGGTACTGCCGAAATCGATGAGCAGGACCGGCTTCATGCCTCCTCACCGTCCATATGCAGGATCTCCCGCAGGGCATCGATGGTCACCTGGGGATCTGTTCCCGGAGGGAAGGCCCGGTCAAAGCCCATAGCCTTGAACCGCTTCTCCACGTCCTCGAATTTCTGCTTGCCGATGACGATGTTGCCGCCCACCAGCAGGGGAATACCCTTGAGGCCCGCCTCATCGCACTTCTCCCGCATGCCCCGGCAGTCCAGCTCCCCCTGTCCGTAGAGAGAGGAGACCACGATGGCATCCGCGTCGGACTCGATAGCAGCGGCGATGTACTCCTCCTGGGAGACCATGACACCCAGGTTTACCACATCGAAACCCGCCTCCGTAAAAGCGTGGTAGAGGATCTTATTGCCCACTGCATGGACGTCAGCGCCAATGACGCCGATGACCAGCACTTTCTTCCTTTTTTGCTCCATATCACACCTCAATCAAGCTAAGGCAAAAAGCCCTGCCGATAAAACTATATCTATATACTATATTCAGCTATATCTTTTGTCAAGGCAAAAAGAAGGATTTCCGCCACATTTTTCTAATTTTGCAAGAAAAATTGCGCCCCCTTGCGTCAGCAAAGGGGCGCATATTCAGCCGGTTTTCTTTTCACGCAGCCTGTTTAATTTTTCCTGCAAATAGAGGAGGGAGCCCTCGTCCATCTCGTAGGCGCAGCGGATCACTTTTCCGGTAACAGCAAAGGATCTGAGTTGGCTTAGCTGATCCTCTTTGGCATATTTTTCCACATCCTCCGGTACCAGAATCGCCGTCTTTCCCCGGAGATATCCTGCCCAGTCCTCCACCTCAGACAACAGCTGCGGCCGGTCCACCGTCACATTTTCCGTATAGGCGGCACAGGCCTCATACAGCAGCTCCCCGAAGCGCTGGCTGCAGGAAAGGATGCCCAAAGATTCACCTGCCCGGATTTTTACAATGCCGGCCATGCTGGCCGGTGAAAGGCGCAGGGCGATTCTTGCAATTTTTTTGTCCTTCGGCAGGATGCTCTGAATGTAGTCGGCGTGTTCCACGGTGGTGACCACCAGGTCCATCTCCTCCCCCAGGTTGTAGGGGTAGGCCTCCACGTGGCTGAGAAGGTAGGAGTAGAGCTCCACGCCCTCCAGGCCCCGCAGCTGATCAGAGAGCTGGGAGAGGGTCTCCGGGTTGCACTCCACCACCGCCACCTTCAGATCCGCCAGACGCTCCGTCCGCTCCCGCAGCTTCAGGCTCAGGAAGATGTTCACCTCCGCTGGGGTAAAGCCCAGGTCCTCCATCTGATCCAGCAGGGCATCAATAGCGGCCATAGCCTGCTCCTTCCGTCCCGCAGTCTCCGGGGAGCGGTAGCACACAAAGGTACCTCTACCCTGGACTTTCTCCACCAGGCCCAGCAGCTCCAGTTCGTCATAGGCCCGCTTCACCGTACCCCGGGCCAGGCCCAGGCTGTCTGCCATGGCCAGCACCGTGGGCAGCTGCTCCCCGGTGGGAAGCTTTCCGGTTTTGATGGCTGAGCGGATTTCGTCCACCAGCTGCTGATAAATCGGGATCCCGGAGGTCGGATCCACATGAAACAGTTCTGTCACGGCTTTCGCCTCCTCTCCACCGCTTCCTGTCGGGCTGTCACTCTCCAAGGCTCTCCAGGTACGCCGCCCGGCCCGTCTCGTAGAGATTGTTGCCCTCGCTGTCGATGATGACCACCACCGGGAAGTTCTCCACCTCCAGGCGACGGATAGCCTCGGCTCCCAGGTCCTCATAGGCGATAATCTCCGCCTTCTTCACGCACTGGCTCAGAAGGGCGCCGCAGCCGCCGATGGCCCCGAAGTACACCGCGCCGTGCTCCTTCATGGCGGCCACCACCTCGGGTCCCCGCTTGCCCTTGCCGATCATCCCTGTCTCCCCCAGGGCGATGAGGGTGGGGCTGTAGGCGTCCATGCGGTAGGAGGTAGTGGGGCCGGCAGAGCCGATGGCCTCGCCGGGCCGGGCCGGGGTGGGCCCCACGTAGTAGATGGTGGCGTCCTTGATCTCCAGGAGCAGCTCCTTCCCCTGGGCCACCAGCTCGCACAGCCGCTTGTGGGCGGCATCCCGTGCGGTATAGATCACCCCGGAGACGAGGCAGCTGTCCCCCGCCTTCAGGCTCCGGGCCTGCTCCCTGGTCAGGGGCGTATGAATGGTAATGGCCATCTTACAGCACCTCCGTCTGATGTCTGGTCACGTGGCAGTTGATGTTCACCGCCACCGGAAGCCCCGCAATGTGGGTGGGGCAGGTCTCAATATTCACCGCCAGGGCGGTAGTTTTCCCGCCGAAGCCCTGGGGCCCGATGCCCAGGGCGTTGATCCGCTCCAGCAGCTCCGCCTCCAGGTCCTGATAGAAGGGATGGGGATGGCGCTGATCCAAGGGCCGCATCAGAGCCTTCTTGGCAAGGTAGGCAGCCTTGTCAAAGGTGCCGCCGATACCCACACCCACCACGATGGGGGGACATGGATTGGGCCCCGCCTCCTCCACCACCTTCACCACGAAGTCCTTGACTCCCTCCACACCGTCGGAGGGCCGGAGCATCTTGATCTGGCTCATATTCTCGCTGCCGAAGCCCTTGGGGGCCACGGTGATCTCCACCTGATCCCCGGGCACCAGGTCATAGTAGATCATGGCGGGGGTGTTGTCCCCGGTATTCACCCGGTTCAGGGGATCTCCCACCACGGACTTGCG
Source organism: uncultured Oscillospiraceae bacterium (assembly GCA_944387775.1). Lineage (GTDB taxonomy): Bacteria > Bacillota > Clostridia > Oscillospirales > Oscillospiraceae > Pelethomonas. Next base: position 2,863 of record CALXGE010000014.1, read on the forward strand.
AAGGTACCCCTGGCTGTAGCCCTGGCGAACCCCCTCGTGGATGGCCTCCGCCACGTCGCCGTTGATGTGGACCTCCTGGCCCACCTTCAGGAACACACAGGCCATGCCGGTGTCCTGGCAGATGGGGCGGTCGTTTCCGTCGGCGATCTCATAGTTCTCTACAATGCGCTCCAGGATCTCCCGGGCCTGGGGCCAGGGCTCCCCGGCGTGACTGGCGGTGATCCGCTCCCGGACGTCCCGGGGCAGGTGGCAGTTGGCCTGGATACACAGCCGGCGGACAGTATCGGTAATTTGCTGCGCCGCAATCTCTCTCATGGTTGTTCTCCTCCTGTCTGTTCCTTATTCTTCATCGGGTACGCTGTAGATCACATCCTGCAGCGCACCCTCCCGACTGATGACATTGGCCACCACCCGGTCCCCGTGGGGCATCTGCCGGGGTTTTCCGGTAATGCGCTCCGCCTTCTCCTTGAGGGCGTGGATGTCCAGCACCGGTAGCCCCGCCGCCGTGAGGCGCTCCTTCAGCTCCCGGTTCTTCTCATTGACGGCGATGCCCCCCTGGGTCACCAGCACGTCGATATCCTTGCCGGGGGTGGAGACGCAGGTCACATGGTCGGTGACGATGGGCAGTCTTGCCCGAAACATGGGGGCGATGATCATAGAGAGCTTGGCCCCCGCCGCAGTGTCGCTGTGGCCGCCGGAGCCGCCCATGATACAGCCGCCGGAGTCGGTGTGGACGTTGACATTGAAGTCGGTGTCGATCTCCGTGGCACCCAAGATCACCACATCCAGGCTGTCCACCACCGCGCTGCGGTGGCTGGGGCTGGCATAGTGCATGGCGGAGATCTCCTGGTGCCGGGGATCAGTGCGGATGGACTCCACCGCCTTGAGGTCAAAGCACTGGACATCCAGCAGGGAGCGGAAGCACCCGGCCTGGAGCATATCCACCATATAGCCGGTGATACCGCCCAGGCCAAAGCTGCCCTGGATCTGCTCGCGGAGCATGATGTCCTTGAGGAACTTGGCCGCCGCCAGTGAGGCGCCGCCCGCCCCGGTCTGGAAGGAGAAGCCCTCCTTGAGAAGGCCGGAGTATTCAATGACCTTGGCGGCGTGCTGGGCCATCACCAGGCCCACCGGGTCCCGGGTAATCTGGGTGGTGCCGGAGACGATACCTTTAGGGTTGCCGATCTCCTCCACGCAGACCACGTAGTCCACATAGCTCTCAGGGATGGACCAGTCCAGGAGGGGATAGTCCACCAGGTTATCGGTGATGACCACTACCTTTTTGGCGTACATAGCGTCGGGGTAGGCGTAGCCCAGGCTTCCGCAGGCGGACTTGCCGTACTTGCCGGAGCAATTGCCCATGGGGTCCGCCGCCGGGGCGGCGATAAAGGCCACGTCAATGGGGGTCCGACCCTGGGCGATGTCGCTGGGCCGCCCGCCGTGGGTGCGGAATTCCACCGGTCTCTCCAGGATCCCACGGGAGATCTCCCGGCCTAGAGCGGCGGACATGTAGTCCGTCTGGATGCCGGTGACCACGTGGTTCTGGATGTGGTCCAACAGGGGCAGATGGATGTCAAAGAGGGAGCTGGCGTTGACGGTGAGGTCCCTTATGCCCAGCTGGGCCACCGCCTCCATCACCAGATTGAGCACATAGTCCCCGTTGCGCAGGTGGTGGTGGAAGGATACGGTCATGCCGTCCTTCAGCCCGGCGAGAGCCACCGCCTCCCGGATGGAGCCCACTACTTTCCCTTTCATCACGCATCCTCCCTTCCAAGGCCCATCTCCTGGGCCATGGCAATGGTCTGCCGGGCCCGCTCCACAATGGGCGCATCAATCATTTTACCCCGGAGGGCCACTGCCCCCTTGCCCTGCTCCTTGGCAAGGCGGATGGTCTCCATCACCTCATAGGCGTAGTCGATCTCCGCCTGGGAGGGGCTGAACACCCGGTTGATGGTCTCCACATGGCGGGGGGAGATGGATGCCTTTCCTGTAAAGCCCAGGGCCTTGGCCAGGGCGGCGTCCGTCTCGATGCCCTCGTCGTCGTTGACGTCGGTAAAGGGGGTGTCGTACACGTCCACCCCGGCGGCCCGGGCTGCCGTCACCAGACGGGTCCGGGCGTACTCGATCTCCCGGCCCTCCTTGGTGCGCTTGCACCGCAGGTCCGCCGTCAGGTCCTCGGCTCCCAGGAACAGCGCCGCCACCCGGGGGCTGGCGGAGGCGATGGCAAAGGCGTTCTCCACGCCCAGAGCCGTCTCAATGAGAGCTACCAGGCCCACAGCTCCAGCGGCAAGGCCCAGCCGCTTCTCCGTCTCTGTGATGTAGGTATCCGCCTCCTGAATATCCGCCGCAGAGCTGGTCTTGGGCAGCAGGATCAGGTCCGGCCGGCAGGGCAGGACCTCATCCAGATCCTCCTTCCAGTAGGGGGTGTCGATACCGTTGATCCGCACCACCCGTTCACAGCCACGGAAGTCCATATAGGTCATAGTGTTGCGCACCAGGATGCGGGCCGCGTCCTTTTCCGCCGGGGACACCGCGTCCTCCAGATCGAAGATCACGGCATCCGCCCCCAGGCAGCTGCCGTTGATAAGCATATTGGGCGTGTTGCCCGGTAAAAACAACAGGGAACGCCGCATCAGTTATTCCCCCTTCCCCGCCGGACCGCCGTCTCTACTCTGGCCCGGATCACACAGTCCAGGGCCCCCCGGTCCCGTACCGATACATTGGCGTTCTCCACGCCCAGCTCCGCCAGCACCGCCCGGACCGTCTCCCGGATGGCCTCGCCGAACTGCTGCCGGACCACCGATTCCAGGTGCAGCTGGATCCCTTCCCGGCCGGGCTCGATCTCCACATACACGTCGCTGGATTCCATGGTGCCCGCACAGGCTCTTTGCACGATCTCTGCCATATGTTCGCTCCTCCCTTATTGAACTAGTTCAATTTGCCATTATTATATAATACAATTTTTTGCTTTGCAATCAATTTTTCCCTTTCATCTTTTCAAATTTCTCTGCTTCCGCTATAATAGCGGCAAAGGGGTACCGCCGGGGTGGCCAAAAGAGCTGCCGGACTGTCCGGCGATCCCGCCGGGACGAATACGTTCCGGAACGACACGGAAAAGGAGGCGCTCCCATGCAGGATCTGCAGAAAAGCCATATTATCAGCACCTACTTTGCCCCCCGGGGTCACGCCCGTATGTACGCCCTGGGCATGCAGCTGGTGCAGCTCTACCTCTCCCCCTTTGACAAGCTCATCGGCATCATCGGCGAGGCCGGCTCCGGCAAGAGCGCCCTCATCCGGGGCATGTTTCCCGGCCTGGAGCTGACCAACGACGACAACGGCGTATACGTCCGGCCTCTGCCTCTTCTGGAGCAGGACCGGGGCTTCAGTCTTTTTGCCCCTCACACCTACCATGTGGACATCCGCTTTGAGACCGGCTTCACCCAGATGAGCGTACTGGCCGACGCCATCACCGAAGCCCTCCACAGCGGCAAACGGGTGATTGTGGAGCACTTCGACCTTATCTACCCCATGCTGGAGATCAAGGCAGACCTCCTCATCGGCGTCGGGGAGGAGGTGGTCATCACACGGCCCACCATCTTCGGCCCGGAGCCCAAGGATATCTACGACATCGTCTACCGCTCCCTGCCCTACCGGCTCATGGCCCACACCGCCGAAGATCTGTGCGAATTCTGCCTGCCCCGGGAGGAGGTGGAGCGCTGCGGCCACGACGACGTGAAGCACGGCTTTGTTCTCTCCTTCCCGGACTACGCCCCGGATGTGGACCTCAAGGAGCTGGAGGAGAAGGTCTACGACCTGATCCGGCAGGACCTGCCCGTCACCTATCTGGACGAAAACCACGTCTCCATCGGTGGGGCGATCCATCCCTGCACCGGTCCCCGGATCCATGTGCCCAGCACCGGCCAGATCAAGGACTTCCACCTTCTCTACCACTTCATGCACGATATCTTCAACAAGCGCTATCTGTTGGTGGGCTGCGTGGGCAAGGACAACCTGGACAAGCTGCGGAGATTGGAGGAACAGGCCAAATTCCTCCGCCCCATCGTCCCCGATTGATTCCACCGTCTTCTCCGGGTCTGAAAGAGAAAACGGCAGGCACGCCTGCCGGCAAGGTGTGTGGAGGAATGTCCCTTGCCGCCGCGGTCTGTCCCACTGAAAATCAAACTGTTTCCGGCGGTCAAAGCCGGTGGTTTCACCCCTTCTGAAGCGAGGCTAACTGCCCTTTTCCGGGCATTGGCCTCGCTTTTTATGCGGTTTCTGCCTGTGGTTTTCCTCCGCCGGACGGAGGGCCGAAACACCGGTGCCTTTTGTCGCTTCAGACGGAAAAATGTTTTGCGGCATAGGAAAAAATTTGGTACAATACTGCATATCGGAATGAGATCGCCCTTTTGGCGAGGAAAGGACAGGTGCCCGCCATGGCCGCCAAGACACTATACTCCGTTGTTGTGGCAGATGACGAGGACGAGCTGCGGGAAGCAGTATGTACCATGATTCCCTGGGAGGACTACGGTTTCCGCCTGGTGGGAAGCGCCGGCCATGGCCTGGATGCTCTCCAGCTGGTGGAAAAACACGAGCCCGACCTGCTGCTGACCGATATCCGGATGCCTTTTATCTCCGGTATTGAGCTGGCAAGACAGGTCCGGGAGGTCCGGCCTGCTACCAATATTGCCTTTCTCAGCGGTTACGACGACTTCGAGTACGCCAAGCAGGCCATTCAATACAATATTATCAGCTATATGCTCAAGCCCCTGACCATGGAGGGCCTCTGCAAGGAGCTGCGCATCATTCACCAAAAAATCGACGCTCAGTTCGCCATGTTCCGCCAGGCATCCCCCGGCCCCCGGGGAATGGACCTCCGGACAGCCATGCTGATGCCGCTGGTGCTGGACGGCTATGCCGAGGCGGACGGAGAGGAGCAGGCAGAGACCTATGCCCGGCAGTGCGGTCTGCTGCGGGACAGCGACGATAAGCCCTGCTACACCGTCATGGTATCCACCCTGCTGGAGGAAAACGGCGTCAACTGTACCGCCCCCTCCTTTGTGGCGTCGGTGGATCGCCTGGCATCCAAGTACCTGCGCAGCGCCCACTTCTTTGCCTCCGGCAAGGTGGTATCCGTGCTGCTGGGCAACCCCTCCGACTTTGAGGAATATCTTCACATCCTGGCCGATGAGATCCCTCAGATGGCCGACCGCGTACTGAACCGGCGCTGCCGCATCGGGGTAAGCCGGATGGTAGGGAATCTGACCGCCCTCCACAGTGCCTATCGGGAGGCTATGGAGGCCCTCCGGCAAGGTGACCAGACCGAAGGCGGCGCTCAGTTCATCAGCGATCTGTCCCCCGCCGCCAAGGGCGGCGGCCTGCTGTGCATGCGGGCGTTGGAGGAACTGGATCAGCACTATATGGACGCGGATCTGTCCCTGGTATCCCTCAGCGGGATGCTGGCCGTCAGCCCCAACCACCTCTCTGCCTGCATGAAAAAATACGCCGGCGAGACCTTTATCAATATCCTTATCCGCAAGCGGATGGAGGCCGCCCGGGAGCTGCTGGTGTCCTCCTCTCTCCGGATCCAGGAGATCGCCCAGCGGTGCGGCTACACCGACCAGCACTATTTCAGCTATTGCTTTAAGAAGTACTGTGGGGAATCCCCCAACACCATGCGCCGCCGGCTGGGTCCTGAGAAAGCAGGTGAGGTCCTGTGAAGGGTGTATCCCGTACGGAACTGCGCATTACTACCATACTCGTCTCCATGGTGGTGGGGCTGGTAACAGTGATCCTTTGCTGCTGCATTTTCATCTTTCTTAATCGTTACCGCAGCGCCATGGTACAGAGTGCCCGCACCAGCACCGCCCAGGCGGTGTCTCAGGTGTCCAACACAGTGAGCAACTATCTCCAGGACATGGATCAGGCCATGTCCATGGTGGAGCGCTCTATGCTGGAGGACGCCGATAACCGGGACCGGATGTTAACTGCCTTCCTGATCTTCCGGCCCGATGTGGTGGCGGTGACCAGCTACTCCTACTCCGGTCAGCTGCTGGACTGCTGGTGTCTGGACCGGGAGCCCCGGGAGACCATTTCCCAGAATCTGTCCTTTGATCTGAATCGGGCCCGCTCCTCCGGGGGAGCCTACATGACCGCCCCCCACGTGGAGACCATTTTTGAGGAGTACTACCCCTGGGTGGTAACCATGACCACTCCTTTGAAGCCAGGCAACAAAGCCGCCTGGGTCTCCCTGGATCTGAGCTTCTCCAGCATCTCATCCTATATTAATAATGTAAGCATCGGCCAGCGGGGCTATTGCTTTCTCATGGACAAGGAGGGCAATATTGTCTACCACCCGCAGCAGCAGCTGCTGTACGCGGGGCTGAAATCGGAGGACACCGAAGCCCTGGCCTCTCTGGCGGACGGTGCCTATGCCGATGACACGGTGATCTATTGCCTCACCAGTGTGGCGGACAGTGACTGGCGGGTAGTGGGCGTAAGCTATGTGGACGAACTGGTTAACCGCAGTGTCAGTGAAATGATCCATCTCTCTGCAATCCTGGCAGCGGTGCTGCTGGCAGCGGCGGTGCTGACCAGCTGGCTGCTCTTCCGTCTGCTGGCCCGGCCCCTGCGGGGACTGGCAGACGCCATGGAGCGCTTTGAGACCGACGCCGACCACTTCACATACCTCTCTGTGGGCGGCACCCGGGAGATCCAGGAGCTCTCCGGTTCCTTTGGGCACATGGTGCTGCGGATCCAACAGCTGATGGCCACCGTCCGCGAGGAGGAGGTAAATCTTCGCAAGACGGAGCTCAAAGCCCTTCAAGCTCAGATCAACCCCCACTTCCTTTACAACACGCTGGACTCCATTGCCTGGATGTGCGAGCAGGGCCGCAACGCAGACGCGGTAAAAATGGTCCACGCCCTGGCCCGTCTTTTCCGCATCAGCATCAGCAAGGGCCACGAGCTCATACCCATTGCCAAGGAGATTGAGCACGCCGAGAGCTATCTCCAGATCCAGAAATACCGGTACAAGAACCAGTTCACCTATCAGTTTGACGTGGACCCGGCATGCCTGGATTACTACTGCAACAAAATTACGCTCCAGCCCATCATTGAAAACGCCATCAACCACGGGCTGGATCTGCTGGTGGACGAGGGCAGCATCACCGTACAGGTGTGCCAGGACGGGGATGACATTGTCTTCTATGTCCGGGACAACGGGGTGGGCATGAGCGATGAACTGATCCACGCCATTCTGGAACAGGGACCGGAGGACCGCACCGGCATTGGAATCCGGAATGTCAACGACCGGCTGAAGATCTACTTTGGCAAGCAGTATGGCCTGCACATCACCAGCGAACCGGACGTGGGGACCTGTGTGGAGATCCGCATGCCCAAGATTCAGGAGGGGAACTATGAGGCGAAATAGATGGGCTGCGGCATGGGCGGCACTGCTGTGCGTGTTCCTGCTGGGCTGCGGAGCGGACACCACTTACTCCGAGCAGCACACGGTGGCTCTGATAGCCAAGTCCACGGAAACGGAATTCTGGCTCTCCGTCTTTGCCGGAGCAGAGGCTGCCGCTACCGAGTACAACCTGAAGCTCACTATCACCGGCCCTGAGACCGAGGAGGATTATGAGACTCAGAACCAGATGGTAGCCGACGCGGTGGCGGAGGGCGCTCAGGCCATTGTCTTTTCCGCTATCGACTATGAGAACAATGCCGCCGCCATCGACGATGCCGCCAAGAAGGGGGCAAAGATCGTGGCCATCGACAGCAGCGTGGACTCCCAGGCGGTAAGCACCTACATCGGCACCGACAACTATGCCGCAGGTCAGATGGCGGCCCAGGCTGCTTTGGATCGAATAGTGGGAACTCTGCGGATCGGGATCGTCAACTATGATATGAACAGCGCCAACGGCCAGGAGCGGGAACGGGGTGCCCGGGATCTTTTTTCCAGCACTGGTCGGGCGGAGGTAGTCGCTGCCATCAACACGCTGGCGGAGGCAGGTCATGCCCGGGAGGATACCGCGCAGATGCTGGCGGACCACCCGGGGATCAACGTGCTGCTGGCCTTCAATGAGCCCACCAGTGTGGGCGCAGCCCAGGCGGTGGAGGAGCTGGGACTCTCAGAAGACGTCTTTCTGGTGGGCTTTGATTCCAACGTAGCCACTGTGGAGGGGCTGCAAACCGGGTCGGTGGACGCCCTCATCGTCCAGAATCCCTACGCCATGGGCTACCTGGGAGTAGAGAGTGCCTACAAGCTGCTCAGCGGCCAAGGGACAGGGCTTACGGCTGTAGTGGATACCTCCACCCAGATCGTTGACCGCGACAATCTCTTCTCCATGGACAGTCAAAAAGCGCTGTTTGCCTTTGAGTCCCGTTGAATTGGTGAATTTACACAATTTTTACCCGGTGTTTTTGTGCATGGAAAGAAATTTTAATAGAAAATTACCCTCTTCGCAGTGATTTTTCACCTTGTTTTCTCACCCTCTTTCCTCTAAAATTAAGTTATGAGGTGCGGGACTTTTGCGCAAAGGCCTGCCCAAATAAAAGGAAAAAGGAGTGTCTCTATGAAAAAGAAGTTACTTGCATTTCTCCTGATGGCTGCCATGCTGCTCAGCCTGGTAGCCTGCGGCGGCACCAACACCGGCAACACTGGCAACACTGGCAATACTGGCAATACCGGCGACACCGCCACCAATGATACCGGCGATACCGCCGACACCGGCGCTACCGAGGTCGCCAACAAGAACAAGCCCCTGGTGTGGTTCAACCGCCAGCCCTCCAACAGCTCCACCGGCGAGCTGGACATGAACGCTCTCACCTTCAACGAGAACACCTACTACGTGGGCTTTGACGCCAACCAGGGCGCTGAGCTCCAGGGTACCATGATCCTGGACTACATCAAGGCCAACATCGACAGCATTGACAAGAACAACGACGGCATCATTGGCTACGTGCTGGCTATCGGCGACATCGGCCACAACGACTCCATTGCCCGTACCCGCGGCGTTCGTTCCGCTCTGGGCACTGCCGTTGAGAAGGACGGCGTCATCGACAGCACCCCCGTGGGCACCAACGTGGACGGCACTTCCGCTTTCGTGCAGGATGGCACCCTGGAAGTCAACGGCAAGACCTACACCGTCCGTGAGCTGGCCTCTCAGGAGATGAAGAACTCCGCCGGTGCCACTTGGGATGCCGCTACCGCTGGTAACGCCATCGGCACCTGGGCTTCCTCCTTCGGTGATCAGATCGACATCGTGGCCTCCAACAACGACGGTATGGGCATGGCTATGTTCAACGCCTGGTCCAAAGCCAACGGCATCCCCACCTTCGGCTATGACGCCAACTCCGACGCCGTTGCCGCTATCGCTGAGGGTTACGGCGGCACCATCAGCCAGCACGCCGACGTTCAGGCTTACCTGACCCTGCGTGTGCTGCGCAACGCTCTGGACGGTGTGGACATCGACACTGGTATCGGCACCGAGGACGACGCTGGCAACGTGCTCAGCCCCGACGTGTTCTACTATGATGAGGCCACTCGTTCCTACTACGCCCTGAACGTGGCTGTCACCGCTGACAACTACGAGGACTTCCTGGATTCCACCGTTACTTACGCCCCCGTATCCAACCAGCTGGATGCTTCCGCTCACCCCGAGAAGAGCGTGTGGCTGAACATCTACAACTCCGCTGATAACTTCCTGGGTTCCACCTATCAGCCCCTGCTGCAGAACTACGATGATCTGCTCAACCTGAAGGTGGAGTACATCGCTGGCGATGGTCAGACCGAGGCCAACATCACCAACCGTCTGAGCAACCCCAGCGCCTATGACGCCTTTGCCATCAACATGGTGAAGACCGACAACGCTGCTTCCTACACCACTCTGCTGAACCAGTAATCTGGTTTATAACCCCTGTTGAGTTGAACATCAAGTAACTTGTGCTATTAGGGTGAGGGGATTCTTCCTGCGGGGAGATGACCCTCTCCCTAATAGCCTAATAGCCGCTTTTCCTTGGAAGCTGGAGCGGGTCGTCGCGGTCCGCCCCATCGGGCAATATGATAAACGGGAGAAACAAGAATGGCAGATGCGAGAGATGATATTGTTCTGTCCATACGTGGTATGAGCAAGTCTTTCGGCCGCAACCGGGTGCTCGACCGCATCAATCTGGATGTGAAGCGTGGCACGGTGATGGGGCTGATGGGCGAGAACGGCGCCGGCAAATCCACCATGATGAAATGCCTGTTCGGCACATACCAAAAGGACGAAGGAAAAATCTTCCTGAACGGCAAGGAGATCAGCTTCTCCGGGCCTAAGGATGCCCTGGAAAACGGGATCGCTATGGTGCACCAGGAACTCAACCAGTGCCTGGAGCGCAATGTGATCGACAATCTGTTCCTGGGCCGCTATCCCACCAACTCTGTTGGAGTAGTGGACGAGGGACGGATGAAGAAAAAAGCGTCCGAGCTGTTTCGTAAGCTCGGCATGACGGTGAACCTCACCCAGCCCATGCGGAACATGTCTGTATCCCAGCGGCAGATGTGTGAGATCGCCAAGGCAATTTCCTATAATTCCCAAGTAATTGTTCTGGACGAGCCCACCTCCTCCCTCACTGTCCAGGAGGTAAACAAGCTCTTTGAGATGATGCGCATGCTCAAGGAGCAGGGCATCGCCCTCATCTATATTTCCCACAAAATGGACGAGATCTTCGAGATCTGCGACGAGATCTCGGTGCTCCGGGACGGCAACCTGGTGATGACCAAGCCCGCCAAGGAGACCAACATGAACGAGCTCATCACCGCCATGGTGGGCCGCTCCCTGGAGAGCCGCTTCCCGCCGGTGAACAACACCCCCGGCGAGACGATTCTCTCCGTGCAGCACCTGTCCACCAAGTACGCCCCCTACCTCCAGGATGTGTCCTTCGAAGTGAAGGAGGGCGAGATCTTCGGACTATACGGCCTGGTGGGCGCCGGGCGCACAGAGCTGCTGGAGACCATCTTCGGCGTGCGGACCCGGGCGGCGGGCCGCGTTTACTTCAAAAACCGGCTCATGAACTTTGACAGCGCCAAGGAGGCCATTGAGCATGGCTTTGCCATGATCACTGAGGAGCGAAAGGCCAACGGCCTCTTCCTCAAGTGCGACCTCACCTTCAACACCACCATCGCCAACCTGGAGCAGTATAAGGCCGGTCCGGCCCTGTCTGACAACAAGATGGTCAAGGCCACCAACAAGGAGATCAAGATCATGCACACCAAGTGCATGGGCCCGGACGACATGATCACCAGCCTCTCCGGCGGCAACCAGCAGAAGGTCATCTTCGGCAAGTGGCTGGAGCGTGAGCCTCAGGTCTTCATGATGGATGAACCCACCCGCGGCATCGACGTGGGCGCCAAGTATGAGATCTACGAGCTTATCATCAACATGGCCAAGCAGGGAAAGACCATCATCGTGGTCTCCTCTGAGATGCCTGAGATTCTGGGCATCACCAACCGCATTGGCGTCATGTCCAACGGCTACCTCTCCGGCATCGTGAACACCAAAGAGACGAATCAGGAAGAGCTTTTGCGTCTGAGCGCAAAATATCTGTAGTAGGGAGAAAAGGCTATGGTTTCAGAGAATAAGATATTGACAGCGGAACAGGAGGCTCAGCTTCGCCAGCCCATCGACGAGACCGTTGGTGCCATTCAGGCGAAGATCAACGAGCTGCGCGCAGACGGCACCGACAAGGTGATTGATATCCAGAACAGCCTTGACAGCCTGAAGCGGGATAAGATCTACACCGCCCAGGAGAAGGAAGTCAAAGCCCAGGAGCTCCGTACAGCTCTGGAGCAGGCCAAGGCGGTGGAAGCAAAGAACAAGGACGCCATTACCAAGCTCATCGCCCAGGCTGAGAGCTACCTGAAGGACAACTACCAGGGCTACTATCAGGCTGTGGCAGAGAGCTGCAAGCTCGAGAAGGCCCAGGCGGAGGAAAACTACCGCCAGTCGGTAGCCGCTCTGGAGAAGGAGCACCAGGCTACTGTGGCCAAGCTCACCGACGCCGGTGAGATCAAGGACGAGAAATACGTCCACAAGAACCGCCTCTTCGACGCTAAGATGAAGCGGGAGAAGGACCTGCAGCAGATTAAGGATCGGCGGCACGCCGCTTTTGACCACAAGTATCACCTGATCGACCTGCTGCGCATGTCCAAGTTCACCTTCGGTGAGTCCATGGCTCAGAAGTGGGAGAACTACCAGTACACCTTTAACCGTCGCAACTTCCTGCTGCGCAACGGTCTGTACATCGCCATCATTATCATCTTCATCGCCCTTTGCATTATCACCCCCATCGTGAAGGGCCCCAGCGTACAGCTGCTGACGGTGAACAACATCCTGAACATCCTCCAGCAGGCCTCCCCCAGAATGTTCCTGGCGCTGGGCGTGGCAGGGCTGATCCTTCTGGCAGGTACCGACCTGTCCATCGGCCGAATGGTCGGTATGGGCATGACGGCCGCCACCATCGTGATGCACCAGGGTATCAATACCGGCTCTGTGTTTGGTCACATCTTTGACTTTACCTCCCTGCCGGTCCTGGCCCGGGTGTTCCTGGCGCTGCTGGTGTGCATCGTCCTTTGTACCGTGTTCACCACCATTGCAGGCTTCTTTACCGCCAAGTTCAAGATGCACCCCTTCATTTCCACCATGGCCAACATGCTGGTAATCTTCGGTCTGGTGACCTACTCCACCAAGGGTGTGTCCTTCGGTGCCATCGACACCACGATCCCCGCCATGGTTATCCCCCGTATCGGCCGCTTCCCCACCATTATTCTGTGGGCCGTAGCCGCCGTCGTGGTGGTGTGGTTCATCTGGAACAAGACCACCTTCGGTAAGAACCTGTACGCCGTAGGCGGCAACCCCGAGGCTGCTTCTGTGTCCGGTATCTCCGTATTCCTGGTTACCGTGGGCGCCTTCGTCATGGCTGGTATCCTCTACGGCTTCGGCTCCTGGCTGGAGTGCCTGCGTATGACCGGTTCCGGCTCCGCGGCTTATGGCCAGGGCTGGGAGATGGACGCCATCGCGGCCTGCGTGGTGGGCGGTATCTCCTTCACCGGTGGTATCGGTAAGATCTCCGGCGTGGTAGTGGGCGTGTTCATCTTCACCGCCCTGACCTACTCCCTCACCACCCTGGGTATCGACACCAACCTGCAGTTCGTCTTCTCCGGTATCATCATCCTGGTTGCGGTTATGCTGGACTGCCTGAAGTACGTCCAGAAGAAGTAAGATTTCCGTTTCCCTGGATTATAGAGACAACATACGGCCCGGTGCGCATTTGCATGTGCACCGGGCCGTATTGTGTTCCTGCGATCAGGAAAGGAACCACCCGCGGAGGGCCGACGCTGCGGTGCCAGTCCTGTTGTTACAGGCTTATCGGCCAGGTCCTGCGGGTCATTTGGGCGTAATGCTGGTACAAAATCCCAAAGCGCCGAAAATATTTTGGCTTCCAGGGTTTTTCTTTCCCGCAAAAGTGCAGGATGGCTGTATGCTCCATCACCCACCGAATATCACAGACGCCGCCGCTGCGCAGGAGATAATTGCTGTAGTTGCGGGCATCGTAATTCCATTGCACGTCCTCCAGTGGAAGAATCTGTTTGCTATAGAGGGCGTTGAGGACGTCCTGGTCCGGCAGTACCAGCTCCTTACGGTGCTGTGCTACATAATCGAACAGCACCTGAGGCCGGATTTCCTGCCGCCCGAGATCCAGATCCATCAGCAACACGCCGGAGTTATAGTAGTCCTGTTCCGTTCCCAAACGCAGCTTATTGACGCTATTTGCCAGCTCCGTCTTGCCCGTGTGAGCAGCGGCGGCAAAGAGGTTTCCATTCAGCTCTGTCTCCCACAGTGGCCGGAGGGGATTGATAACCAGGATATCCGGGTCAAGATAGAGGACCCGGTTCAGCTCCGGGGGCAGAAGCTGCGGGGCCAGCAGGCGATAGTACATCTCCTTGGGATACTGCCGGCTGGCCGGCGCGTTTTTAAAAAGGCGCTCATCCACGCAAATTGGGTAAAAGGAATACCCATATGCATCGCACTGCTGCCGCACGTCGCTGAGGGCCTCCGCAGGGATCCCGCTGTGGAGCAGATAGAGGGAAAACGTCTCTCCCGGGTTATTGACCTGCAAAGAGGTAAGCAATATCTGAAGCTGAGGCAAATAGCGGTGATCCAACGTGGTAAGAAGCGAAATTCTGTCCACGGATATACCCTCCTTACCGTCGCATTCCCATGCGGCTGACCGCCAACGACGCTGTCGACACCCAGCAAAATGAGATAGGCACTGGCAAAATACCGAATGGTAGTCAGGGTAAACAGCGGGCTCAGGAGCATCATAACGCCCAGGATCAGTCCGATAATGTTGATCGTCAGGATAAACGCATATATCCCGCTGCCGGCAATCAGGCGGATATGATACAGGTGGGTGAGCCGGGAAATGCAGTGGGCAATGAACCAGATAGGGAACAACAGTGTCAGCACCAGTGTCCCAGTCCGGGGATATACCACAAGCATGACACCGGACATCACGCTCAGGATACCCGCAACCAGCGACAGGGCAGGACCAAAGCCGGTGTATCGCTCCACCTGAACGAACAGGAGAATGTCTGCGATGCCCATGATGATGGCTGCAATGCCGTAGGCAATTACCATGCCGGTCAGAGCCAGGTTGGGATTGGCAAAGGCCCAGACTCCCAGGATGATCAGTACAATGCCCAGCCCAAGCTCAAGCCAGCCAAAACCAGAGCGCGTTCTCATTGCTTCTCCCCCTTTGTCAGAATCTCCATAAATTCCTCGCCGGTGATGGTCTCCTTCTCATAGAGGAACTTTGCCAGCTCATCCAGTTTCTCCCGGTTGTCCTCCAGGATCTTTCTGGCCTTCTCGTGCTGGGTCTTCACCAGCTCCACCACTTTACGGTCGATCTCTTTTTGTGTGTCAGGAGAACAGGTCAGCGAGGTATCGCCTCCCAGGTACTGGTTATTCACCGTCTCCATGGCGACCATGTCAAACTGATCGCTCATGCCGTACCGGCTGATCATAGCCCTGGCCAGCTTGGTGGCCTGCTCGATGTCGTTGGAGGCACCGGTGGTAATCTGGCCGAAGGCCACCTCCTCCGCCGCCCGGCCGCCGGTATAGGTGGCGATCTTGTTTTCGATCTCTTCCTTAGTCATCAGGTACTTGTCTCCGGTCTCCACCTGCATGGTATAACCCAGGGCACCGGAGGTGCGCGGAATAATGGTGATCTTCTGCACGGGAGCGGAGTGGCTCTGCATGGCCGCCACCAGAGCATGGCCGATCTCATGATAGGCCACCACCTTTTTCTCCTGGTCGGAGAGCACGGCATTTTTCTTCTGGTAGCCGGCGATAACCACCTCAATACTCTCCTCCAGGTCAGCCTCATTGACGATGATGCGCCCGCTGCGCACCGCCCGGAGAGCTGCTTCGTTGATGATGTTGGCCAGCTCCGCGCCGCTGGCCCCTGCTGCCATGCGGGCAATGGTGTGGAAATCCACGTCCTCCGCCGTTTTGATCTTCTTGGCGTGAACCTTCAAGATGGCCTCCCGGCCCTGGAGATCAGGCAGCTCCACCGGTACCCGCCGGTCAAACCGGCCGGGCCGTGTCAGCGCCGGGTCCAGAGATTCCGGACGGTTGGTGGCTGCCAGGATCATAACCCCGGTATTGCCCTCAAAACCGTCCATCTCGGTAAGCAGCTGGTTAAGGGTCTGCTCCCGCTCGTCGTTGCCCCCGCCGTAGCTGCCGGAGCTGCGCTTCTGACCGATGGCGTCGATCTCGTCGATGAACACGATGCAGGGGGCCTTCTCCTTGGCCTGCTTGAACAGATCCCGGACCTTGGAGGCTCCCATGCCCACAAACATCTCCACAAATTCCGATCCGGAGATGGAGAAGAAGGGGACGTCTGCCTCACCGGCTACCGCCTTGGCCAGCATGGTCTTGCCAGTGCCCGGAGGGCCTACCAACAAAATGCCCTTGGGCATAGAGGCACCCGCCTCGGTATACTTCTGCGGGTTGTGGAGGTAATCCACAATCTCCTGGAGGCTCTCTTTGGCCTCATCCTCCCCGGCCACGTCGGAGAAGCGGATACCCTTGGTAGACTGGACATACACTTTCGCGTTGCTTTTGCCCATGCCGAAGGACAGGGAGTTCTTGCCGCCGGCCTGCTCCATCAGCTTCTTGCTCATATACTGGCCCAGGCCCACAAAGATCAGGATAGGCAGCACAAAGGTCAGCAGAAAGCTCCATATCGGGGAGATGGGCTCCTCGATCACCCGGGCGAACTCCGCGCCGGCATCATGGAGCCGCTCCGTAAGGGTGGGGTCCTCCATGGGCCCGGTCTTGTAGACCATGGTACCCTCCTTGTCAGTAAACAGGATCTGGGTATCCTCTACCTGCACCGCACCGATATCGCCCTCGTCGATCATGTCCATAAAGGTACCGTAGTCCACCTCCACTACCTGGGCCCGTGACAACATGGGGGTAATGAGCACATTGAACAGCAAAATGATCAGCAATACGATACCGTAATAATAAAGCAGCGGTTTTTTTGGTGATTTAACTTCCTTCATAACTTACTCCTTTCCTCTTTCTCCTGCCGGAGCCGTTCCGTATCGATGGCATCCATAGCCAGCAGCAGCGCCCGATCCGCCGCCTGATTAGCAAAATCCAGCGCATATTCAGCCAGCAACAGCTTTGCCTCCGCGCAGGTCTCCGGATCTTCACAGCATCCGGTCATGGTCTGGAGCCTGGATCTGGCGCTCTTCACAACCCGCTCCATCTCCTCATAGCTTTTGGCAAGGACTGTAACATACGTTGACCTGGACAGCTGCAGCTCCTGCTGCAGCGCCAGTTCTGACGCGGCACACTCCTGTTCCAGTGCAGTGATCTCCTGTCGGAGTTGGCTGTGATGCGCCGTCTCACTCATGTGGATGCGGCTATGCAGCTTTCCCATCCGCTCGTCCAACTGACAAAGCTTGACGGAGAGAATTTCACACGCCATATCTGCACCCCCTTTCTGTATGTATTGTAGGCAGCTGCGTTCGGAGGCTCAATTAGCACATTCCCTGCCGTGTCATAATAAAAGGGCCGAAGTGTAAAGTTTTTTTACACTTCGGCCCTTTTGACAGGTAGCCCTTATTCCTCTTTACCCCGGGGAGAGATCCCCTCCGTCATCAGGCGGTACACCACGTGGACAATCTGATCCAGATTTTTTGTGTCCGCATCGGTCCAGCCCCAAAGAAGCCCCAAAATTGCCTGACTGTGATAGCGCAAAATCAGCTTAACTTCAAAACGGGTGCAATCCTGATAGAGGCCTTCCTCATCACACACCCGCTCAAACAGGCGCTGGATATACTGGGTAAGAAATTTCTCCAGCTCATCCCGGTAATTGCTCTCCATCCCCTTTTTCATATAGGGCAGAGCATTGATGGCCATCGTGAGCAAATACCGCAGACGCTGTTCCCCACTCTTCAGGGACTGGGCCTCCAGCATGGTCCGCTCCGTATCACGTTCCAGCATCCAGCGAAACAGATCGGGAATATCCTCAAAATGGTAATAAAACGCCTGACGGGTGATCTGGCACTCCTCCACAATATCCTTCACCGTCAGCTTTTTTACATTTTTCTCCATCAGCAGGGTCTTCGCCGCCTGGGCGATGGTCTGTTTCATATCGGCTGCCACTATGGTTCCTCCTTGCTGTCCTCTGCAGAAATCTGATTTACTCCATTATATGGACAATTTGTCATTTTTGCAAGGACAGCCCGTGTTGTGGTATCCGCCAAGCTCTAGGCCATCCACTCCAGCACCTTGCTCCCGTCCTGGACGCCCTCCTGATACAGGCGCTGCAGAGCCTGTTTGTCCCGCTTCAGGGTGTCCACCCCGAAGGTATCCGCCGGGGAGAGGATGAGGACGCGGCCCTCCCTCTGGTACCGCTTTGCCGTCGCAATAGCCGCGTTGTACCGCTGGGCCCGCAGCAGCAGCTGCCGCGCAGCCACCGGATATCTGCGCTGGATGGTGGAGGCAAGAATGGGATCCTTGCCCGGCTTCCGAATCACATCCGCCGGCTTTGTCAACAGCAGCACCACCCGGTCGCACCCCTCAGAAAACGCCTTTTCCACCGGCACCGGGTCGCTGAGAGCGCCGTCAAAATAGGGCACACCATTCAGAACAAAGGGCTTATTCACCCCGGGGACACAGCTGGAGGCCATGAAGATCCGGTAGTCATCCTGGCGGAGGTCCGCCTTGGTAAAATAGCGCGCCTCCCCTGTCTCCGCATGGGTAGCCACCACGAAGAGCCGGGCGGGGTTCGCCATCAAAGCTTCAAAATCCATGGGGTCCTCTCCTCCGGAGTTGCTCAGGGTGCCATAGACATAGTCCAGGTTGATATACGAGCCGGTGTGCAGCAGGTTTCCCATTCCCATGTACTCCTTGCGGAGAGCGTACTCCTGGTAGTAGCGGTAGTTGCGCCCCTGCTGCCCCGCCAGATAGGACGCCATGTTGGCGCTTCCGGCGGATACGCCGATACAGCAGTCAAAGTGGACTCCATGCTCCATGCAGCAGTCCAGTATCCCTGCGGCATAGATGCCCCGCATCCCGCCGCCTACATCCACAATTCCGGCCACCATAGCTTATCGCCAGTCCTTTCTTCCGCTGCCTACAAGGCAAATGCCTGGCAGCGAATATATTTCCTGCTGTTTCCACACGCCGTCTCAGCGCTGTACCAAATGGAAAATAATAGTATAGTGTACCACAGTGGGCCCAAAAAGTGCAAATCTAACACCGGCCTGTTCCACAACGGAGCATTATGCGGAACCGGCTAAGCCAAAAACCGGCGGCACAACTGACGTGTGCTGCCGGTTTTCTTTTGCATTTATGCTTTCTGAAATTGGGAATCCCTTTGATCCGACCAGTCTGTCCCCTCAGCGGGCAGCAGGATACTCATTGCAGAGCAGGCGGTAGGGGGGCTCGTCCTCCTCAATGGTGGGGAAGCGGCCTACCGGGGGCTCGAAGCGGTTGTCGGTGTTGTCGTCGTTGCACTGGCTCACCTCACCGATGACGATGGGACCGGTGCCGGGCTCTACGTTGAAGTCGTGGTAGAGGCCGGGCTGGATGGAGATGCTCATGCCCGGCTCCAGGCGCACTACGGTGCCGGCGGGCACCGTCATGGCGCAGCCGTCAATGTGTACGGTGACGTCGGACTCCCGGTCGATGGACTCATCGGGCAGGGAGTTGAACACCTTGATGAGCAGGACACCGCCGCAGCGGTTGATAATATCCTCCATCTTCTTCCAGTGGAAGTGGTTGGGAGAGTACTGGCCTTCCTTCAGATAGATGAGCTTCTCAGCATAGGTCTTGGGATACTTGTCCGCCAGGGCCAGGTTGCCGTTGCGCAGGGTGATGAGAGAAAAGCCCACCTTGTCGAAGTCGCCCAGGCCGTAGTCGGTGATATCCCAGCCCAGCATGTTCTCCCGGACTTCGTCGTACTCGTGGCCCTTCTCCTGCCACTGCTCCGGCGTAAAGTGGCAGAACTTGGGCAGGTTGATCTGATAGCGGTTGAGGGTAGCCTCCATCTCCTGGAGAGCCTTGTTGATTTCACTGCGTTTCATAGCACGATTTCTCCTTATCCTTCCGTAATCTGGATGCTCCAGTTGTTCTCATAGCGCTTGCCGGCAGGCAGATGGATCATATCCGGCTGCTGGCCGTAATCTTCCACGATGCCCACCCGGGCGGACACGCCGGTCCATGGCTCGATGCAGACATAAGGGGCCTGGGTGCCCAGGCACTTCCAGATGCCCAGATAGTTCATATCCGGGTAGGTAACAGTAACCTGCTTATGCCCCTTCTCCGCACGCAGGGTGACGGTTTTCGGCATATCGGTGAGAATCAGCACCCGGCTGGCAAACAGCTCGTGGGAGAGGGGAATCCGACTGTTCTCCAGCGGGTAGTCGGTGACTTCTCCCAGCATACGGCACTCCCCGGGGGTACACTCCGCCCGGCGGGCTGTTGCCCCCTCCGGAAACTGGAGAAAATAGTCCTCATACCCCAGGCCCGACTCCAGCGGGAGGTTAAAGCCGGGGTGTCCGCCCACGGAAAAATACATCTCCCGCTCCCCGGTGTTCTCCACCGTTATCGTCACATGGATGGTATCGCCCTCCAGGCGGTAGGCGATGGTGTAGCAGAAGGGAAAGGGGTAGTGCGCCAGCGTCTCCGCCGTATCCCGGCAGGTCAGGGTCAGCCGATCCGGCCCCACGAAGGCAGGGGTAAGGACCGTATCCTTGATAAAGCCGTGGTTATCCATGGTGTAGGTCTTGCCGTCCACGGTGTACCGGTCATCGGTGCAGAGGCCAATCTGGGGAAACAGGTTCAGTGCCCGGTCGGACCAGTAGCGGGGATCCCCCTGCCAGAGGTACTCCGTACCGTCGGCGGAGCGGATGGACCAGAGCTCCGCGCCCTTTTCATTGATCTGTACGGTCAGTCTGTCATTGCTAATGGTGTGGATCATGTGATGTCTCCCTCCTCCGCACTCAGGCCTGAAGGGCCTCCAGCTGCTCCCGGGTACCATAGAGCCGGGCAGAGGCCACCATGGCCTCCATATTCTCCGGCTTGGTGTTGGCACCCATAGCGCAGCCGGAGCTGAGAATCAGCCCTTTACCGCGGGTGGCCTCGATAATGTCCTTGGCCTGCTGGCGGACCTGATCAGGTGTTCCCAGGCACAGAGGATCGCTGGGATTGAGGTTGCCCATGAGGACCACGTCCTCCGGTACGGCTTTCCGGGCCGCGCCCATATCTACCTTCCAGTCCACCTCCAGGATCCTGGCGCCGGTCTGGCCCATCAGAGGAACGATCCGGTTGGTGTCGCCGCAGATATGGACGGAGTAGGGCATACCGGTGTGGCGAACATTTTCCACCACCTTCTGCTCATAGGGGAAGGCAAAGTCCCGGTACATATCCGGGGATACCAGGTTGGGACTGGCGTAGGCATCGCCCATGCTGGTGGCGTGGGCTCCGGCCTTCAGCTGTGCCAGAGCAAACCGGGTATGGGCCTCGGTAGTCCACTCCAGGGCGTGGCGGATGACCTCCTCATCCTCGGTGAGCAGGTCCACCATGAACTCCTGGGTGCCCCGCAGCAGGCACAGCAGACTGAAGGGCCCCTGGTCTGCCCGACCCATAATGAATACATGATCTCCGATGGCGGCCTTCAGCCGCTCCACGGTCTCCAGCCACTCACAGATACGCCCATCCTTCAGGGGATCCGGCATTTTCAGGTCGTCTATTTCCCGCAGATCCTCCAGCACCGGGTGGTGCTCATCCACGGAGGCCACGTCCTGCTCCCGGAAGATTACCTTCGCGCCGCAGGCCTCGGCCAGGGTGGCGTCGTCCACATCCACCACACAGCCGTCGTAGCCGTATTTCTCCTGACTGATCCGATGGCTCTCCGCCATTTTGGCCGGATTGCGATTGATGGCCCCGATGTCGTAGCCGGCGGTCTTGGCGCTGAACATAAAGCCCTGAGGAATCACAGGTACCCGGTCGGGCATCTGCCCGGCCAGGACGGCCTGTACCCGTTCCAGCGATGTCATTTCTGCCATATTACTCGTCCTTCCCTTCTGCCCCTGGATGAATCAAAAAAATAAATACAAAAACAGTTGTCCCGCCGCGCAGCGGAGGACAGAGCCCGCTCAAAGTCGCCGCTTCTGTGGATTGAGTACAAAAAAGTCGGTAGAAACGGGCATTTGCTGACCATTGTGCTACATGGATTATACCGGTGGTCAAAGAGCAAAGCAATACAATATCATTCGCAGAACAAAATCGTTGGTGGGGCGAGACAGGCCGATTGGAGGGTCGGCCCCCTCTTGTGGAAGGGAAAAAACTGTGTTATCGTATGCAGTAGTGCCAAAGGCCGAATGCGGCCTGAGAATACGAGAAGGAGAACCGCCGATATGGATATTACCGCCATTGGAGAAGTATTGATCGATCTGACTCAGACCGGAGTAAACGAGTACCGGGTACCTACCTTTGCCGCCAATCCCGGCGGTGCACCGGCCAATGTGGCGGTATCCGCCGCCCGCCTGGGCGCCTCTGCTGCCTTTGTGGGAAAGGTAGGGGCCGACGGCTTCGGCGCTTACCTCACCGGGGTCCTCCAGGAGAACGGAGTGGATGTGTCCGGTCTGCGCACCGGAGAGGCCGCCACCACCATGGCCATCGTATCCGTGGACAAGACCGGAGAGCGGGACTTCCGCTTTGTCCGGGGCGCGGACTGTGAGCTGCGGGAGGATGAGGTGGACCTGGAGCTGATCCGCCGTTCCCGGTTCCTCCACTTTGGCTCCGTGAGCCTTACCGCAGGTCCCGCCCGGGATACCACCCTCTTTGCTGCCCGGAAGGCCCGGGAGATGGGCGTACTGGTGAGCTACGATCCCAACTACCGGCAGGCCCTGTGGAACAGCGAGGCGGAGGCGGTGGAGTGGATGAAGAAGCCGCTGCCGCTGGTAGACATCCTGAAGATCTCCGAGGAGGAGCTGCCCCTGGTGACGGGCACCGCCGATCTGGCAGAGGGCACCAATATCCTGCGGAATCTGGGAATCACCCTGGTGCTGGTTACCCTGGGCGGCGACGGGGCTTTCTACCGTCTTGGGGATCACACCGGCCATGTACCCGGAGTAAAAACTACCATTGCCGATACCAACGGTGCCGGCGACACCTTCCTGGGCGCGGTGCTCAGTCGCCTATGCCGCCGGGGGGAGAAGCCTCTGGCAGGACTGACGGCGGAAGAAGTGGAGTCTGTTCTGGCCTTTGCCAACCGGGCTGCCGCCAAGACCTGCTCCCGCAGCGGTGCCATCCCCGCCATGCCCACCCTGGCGGAACTGGAAAGCTAAGAAAAAGAAAACACGCCTTCGGACAGGCTCGTCTGTCCGAAGGCGTTTCTTTTTTATCGGGACAAACTGCTGTGAAGTTCAGCAGATCAGTTAAAAGTCCACCTCCCGGCGGATCAGGTCAGCCAGGGCCTCCGCCAAAGCGCGGTGTCCCTCAGCGGTCAGGTGGACGCTGTCCACCGGGCTGAGTACTGTCACATAGTCCCCCGCCTGACAATACAGGCAGTCGTACCGTTGGGCCAGCGGTGCAAAGTACCGGGGCAGCGCCCGGGATTCCGCCACGCTGTGGGCGGCGGTGAACATGCCGCCGATGGCACCGCTGTCCACCTGATCCCCGATGGGCGGCGGGCAGACCAGCAAAATACGGGGCGGCTGCTTCTGGCCGTCGGGCAGGTGGGTGCGGATGATGCGGATCAGCCGCTCGGCTCCGGCGGCAATATCGAAGGCATTGAGGGAAAAGCGGGGCTTGAGGTCGTTGGTGCCCAGCATAAGGATCACCAGATCCACAGGGCTCTGACACTCCAGAGTACTGTACAGGGCAGTCTTGCCGTTTCGGTGCTCTTCAATGGGGTCGTCCCACACGGTGGTGCGGCCGGGCTGCCCCTCCTCCAAGACCCGGACGGCAGGCCCCAGCAGTCCCTGCAGCACGCCGGTCCAGCGGACATCCTCGGGAAAGCGATCCCCGGTCTCAGCATTGTAACCCCAGGTATTGGAGTCGCCGTAGCACAAAATTCGATACATATACGGTCCTCACTTTCCGGCGCGGAAACCGCGCTATGGGTCTGTCTCTATGGATTTCCCGCCGCTGAGGCGGATCTTTTTTTAGGCGGCGGATCATCTTCATCTTTTGGTGCGTCCCGGTACCCCGCGTTGTCAGGGGAAATGCGGTTGGCGCCGGCCATATAGACCAGGTACTGGGAGGGCGAAAAAGAGGTGTACCGTCGGAAGACGCTGGAAAAGTAGTTGCTGCTGGAGAAATTCAGCTCCATGGCCACGTCAGTCACGCTGCGCCCCTCCAGGAGCAGGCGCTTTGCCGCCTCCACCTTGTGAAAATTGATGAAATTCCGGGGACTGGTGCCGATCTCCAGCTTGAACTTCTGCTTGAATCGGGACACAGACAGCAGAGCCACCTGGGCCAGTTCCTCCATAGGCAGCTCGTCCTGTATGTGTTCCAGAATGTAGTCCATGGTCCGACCAATATCCGGCGTAATACGGAAGGACGTCAGATCTGCTCTCTCCACCGCCTGCAGCAGAAACAGCCCCAGCAGCTGGGTGCCCTGGATCTGCCCCAGCTCGGTACCGCTTCGAAAATACTGAAAAGCGTCGGACATAATGGTGGTGGCCTGATCGGCGTCCATCTTAATCACCCGGGCAGGCAGCTGGTAGAGGTGCTCCCGCAGCAGCTGTACGGCCGGTTCCGCCATGAAGAGGAATCCGTCCGGGTGATTGAGGTTGATCTGAAACCAGTACATCTGATGCAGGGACATGGGGGCGGACCCGGTGTCATGCACCTCATCGGGCAAGGTAATAAACAGGTCGCCGCCTGAGAGCGGATACATGCGCCCATCCACGGAAAATCTCACGTTGCCCTGTACAACATAAGTGAGCTCAAAACAGTCTTTATGGTAGTGGAGATCCAGGGCAGAAATGGCGTGAGCCGTACTGTGATGGCCGATCATCCGCAGACCGGGAACCCCCAGCTGGTCCCTGGTCATGATCTTCCGTTCCTTGGTTTCAATGGGGGAATCCATCCATTCGATCGGTGCCTGTGCCATGCTCTGCACCTCCCTTTTGGTGAAAATCTTCGATTTTGTACTGTGTCCGTTCTTGGATGCAGTACAAAAAGGAAATGGCTATGATAGCAATATAGCAGATTGAATAAAAATAATCAATATTTTGAAAAAAATTTGTGAATTAAAGGAGGAGCCGTTCATGACGCCCAGAGAAAAATTTATCCAAGCCCTTCGGAGAGAACCGATTGAGGGTCATGTGCCCCACTTTGAGCTGGTCATGTTCCTGACCATGGAGGCCATCGGTCGGATCCATCCTTGTCACCGGAACTATGAGCAGTGGTACCAGATGAGTGCCGCCGAGCGGCGTCTCCACCTGGTGGATATGGCCAAGGCTTACATCGAGATAGCGGAAAAGTATGATCACAGTGCAATCTTTGTCCATCCCAATCCCGGCCCCATCGGCGAGATGCCTGACGACATCGAATCCACCCGGGCCATCCTGGAAACCATCCGTGAGCTGTCCGGCGACAAGTATTTCCTGATGATCCACGGCGATCCCACCTACCCCATTCCCACCGGGGACACCATGATGGAGTTCTCCACCATGATGTACGAGGAGCCGGAGAAGATCCACCAGGGCACCCAGGAGCGGGTAGCCTTCGCCAAGAAGCTCTGCGATGAGATGGCCAAGCACCCCGGCCTTCTGGACGGTTGGTGCCTGTGCTCCGACTACTGCTTCAACGTCAACCCCTTCTACAGCCGGGATATGTTCGCTGAATTCGTGCAGCCCTACCTCAAGGAGATCCTGGACTACTACCGCGCTGCCGGTTACTACTCCATCAAGCACACTGACGGCAACGTGATGCCCATTCTGGACATGATCGTAGACGCAGGCCCCGACGCTGTCCACTCCCTGGATCCCCAGGGCGGTGTCAGCCTCAGCAAGGCCAAGGAGCTCTATGGCGACCGGGTGTGCCTCATCGGCAACGTCAACTGCGGCCTGATGCAGACGGGCACCGAGGAGGAGCTGGTAGCGGATGTTCGCCGCTCTCTCCGGGAAGGTATGCCCGGCTACGGCTACATTTTCTCCACTTCCAACTGCGCCTTCACCGGCCTTGCCCTCAGCCGCTATGAGCTGATGCACAAGGTCTGGAAGGAGGAGGGCTACTACGGTGGCCCCCTGTGCAAATGACCGGCCGGGAGCGGGTGCTGCGGACCCTGGCCTTCCAGGGTACCGACCGCATCCCGATGGACATGTGGGTGCTGCCGGCAGCCCGGCTGCACCACGGCAAGGCCTTTGAGGACCTGTGCCAAAAGAATGCCGACAAGCTGGACATCGCCGCCTTTGTGGGACCCTTTGACCACGGCTTCACCCCGGAGTACTACCAGGTAGGTAAGTTCACCGATCCCTGGGGCAGCGTGTGGAGCAACCTTCAGGCGGGTGTCATCGGCGAGGTGAAGGAGCCGGTGCTGGCGGATTACGACCGGTTGGCGGGCTACAAAGCCCCCACCGAGCGCTTCCTACGGGAGTGGGCGGCGGAAAAGGACGCCCTGGCCGGACGGATTGCGGAGGCCCGGGCTCAGGGAAAGTTTATCCTGGGCGGCTGGATCAGCATTTTCGAGCGGCTCCAGTTCCTCCGGGGTACCGAGGATCTCTACTGTGACATCGCCCTGGAGGAAGAGGGGATGTTCGCCATGATGGACCTTGTCATGGACTTCATGCGGGTCTATCTGGATGCCTGGCTGGAGATGGATATTGACGGTATCCCCTTCGGCGACGACTGGGGCTCCCAGCGGAGTCTGCTGATCTCCCCCAATGCCTGGGTCAAGCTGTTCAAGCCCCTCTATCAGGAGCTCTTTGACCGGATCCATGCCGCCGGAAAGAAAGTATTTTTCCACAGCGACGGCTACATCTGGGACCTCTATCCCCACTTTATTGAGATGGGCGTAGACGCGGTCAACTCCCAGCTGTGGTGCATGGGGGTAAAGAAGGTGGCGGAGCAGTTTGCCGGCAAGATCACCTTCTGGGGCGAGATCAGCCGTCAGGATATCCTGCCCCGGGGTACACCGGAGGAGGTCAAGGCGGCGGCAAAAGCCATGATCCGGGCCCTGCACGTCAACGGCGGTGGCCTGATTGGCCAGAGCGAGATCAACAAGGACGTGCCCCTGGCCAACGTGGAGGCCTTCTTTGAGGCCTGGAATGAGGAGAATACATAACCATGCAGTTTCAACCTGATTATAACAATGTGATCAAAGCGGCCCGTAACATCGAGGTGGAGCGGTTCCCGCTGTATGAGCACAAGATCGATCCCAAGGTCATGGAGCGGGTCACCGGCAAGCAGTTTGCCGACCTGTACAACGGCGATGACCGGGATCTGGATGAGTTCTTCCGCAACTACTGCGGCTTCTACCGGGATATGGGGTATGACACCGTATCCTTTGAGGAACTCATCGGGCCGGCCATGCCGGGCAGCGGCGCCCTGGGCGAGCATGTGAAAGGCGTTATCCAGGACCGGGACGACTTTGAGAAGTACCCCTGGGACGGGATCTGTGACACCTACTTCAATATGTACAGCCGGGCCTTCCAGGCCCTGCGGCGGAACATGCCGGAGGGAATGAAAGCCATCGGCGGCGTGGGCTACGGCATCTTCGAGTGCGTGCAGGACCTGGTGGGCTACGAGGATCTGTGCTACATCCGGGCCGACGACGAAGATCTCTACCGGGATTTGTTCTTCAAGATCGGCTGGAGCAATCTGAAGATCTGGAAGCGGTTCCTCCAGGAATTTGGAGATATCTACTGCGTTTGTCGGTTCGGCGATGATCTGGGCTTCAAGTCCACCACACTGCTGCCGCCTGACGATATCCGGGAACTGATCATCCCCCAGTACAAGCCCATTATTCAGGCGGTCCACGACGCCGGAAAGCCCTTCCTGCTCCACTCCTGCGGCAAGATCTTCGACGTCATGGAGGATATCATCGCCGCCGGCATCGACGCCAAGCACTCCAATGAGGACCAGATCGCCCCCTTCCCCTACTGGGTGGAGCGCTACGGCGACCGGATCGGCAACTTCGGCGGTATCGACACCGACGCGGTGTGCCAGCTGGATGCTGACGCCATGTACGATTACATTGCCGATGTGGTGAGCAAGTCCGTGGGCCACGGCGGCTTCGCCTTCGGCTCCGGCAACTCTATCCCCGACTATGTCCCCACGGAGGGATATCTCGCCATGAACAGCGCCATACGCCGGATCCGCGGCGACTATGACAAAGCGTAACAGAGCGTTCCATACAGCGTGCGCCCCCTGGCCGCCGCTGCTGGAAATATAATGTCACTAAATATCGGAGGTAAAAAGAATGAAAAAGCTGAACAAAGTGCTCGCCCTTGTCCTTGCTATGGTCATGGCCTTGAGCCTGGCCGCCTGCTCCGGCGGCAACAACAGCACCAACAACACCGCCAATGCCGGCGCCAACAACACCGCCAACAACACTGCCGACAATTCCGGCGACACCGAAAGCACCGATTCCGGCAATAAGCTCATCGCCGGCGTGGTCTTCCAGGAAGACCAGTTCTTCAAGCTCCTGTCTGCTGGCTATCAGGCCGCTGCTGACGAGATGGGCTACGAGATCCAGCTGACCAACACCAACAACGACCAGAGCAAAGAGACCGAGGCTCTGAACACCTACGTGGCCCAGGGCGTGGCCGGTGTGGCTATCTCCCCCCTGAACACCCAGGTTTCCCCCGCTGCCATTGAGGATGCCCACAACAGCGGTATGGAGATTGCCATCTGCAACGCCGCCATCGATGCCTTCCCCTACGCTGTTGCTTCCTACTCCGCTGATAACTACGCTTTCTGCAAGCAGACCGGTGAGGCCGCTGTGAAGTTCATTCAGGAGAACTACTCTGCTGATGAGACCCTGAAGATCGGTGTCGTCCAGTTCAAGACCCAGGTGCCTGAGCAGTCCGCTGACCGTGTCAACGGCTTCTTCGCCGCTCTGGATGAGGCTGGCATCAAGTATGACATCGTGGCCGACCAGGACGCTTGGCTCCAGGATATGGCTGTTGAGACCGCTGGCGATATGATCAGCGCCAACCCCGATCTGGACATCATCTACGCTGCTAACGACGGTGGTACTGTGGGTTCCGTCATGGCCGTTGAGAACGCTGGCAAGGCCGGTGAGATCTTTGTGT
This sequence comes from uncultured Oscillospiraceae bacterium, assembly GCA_944387775.1. Lineage (GTDB taxonomy): Bacteria > Bacillota > Clostridia > Oscillospirales > Oscillospiraceae > Pelethomonas. The sequence continues at coordinate 31,697 of CALXGE010000014.1, forward strand.
TCGGTACCGATGGTTCCGAGCAGATCGTTGACCTGCTGAAGGCCGACAACAACATTCTCCAGGCTGTTACCGCTCAGGACGCTTTCCAGATCGGCTACTCCACCGTGGAGGCCCTGATCAACACTCTGGAGGGCAATGAGGTTGAAGGCGCTGGCCAGACCAACATCATCCCCGGTATCCCCCTGGTCCGCGGCGATGACGAGGCTCTGGACAGCTACCTGGCTGACCTGCAGAGCATGATGTAAGCACCAAGTACGCTGCAGCGTACATATTGGGGAAAGCCCGCCGCCCCTCGGGACGGCGGGCCCCCTCCTGTCGGACAGGCAGGCCGACAGGGGAAAATCGCGGAATGTGCCGCCGGGACGATTCGGCGGCTTTCCCCTTGCGGCCTGCCGCCTCAGCGCCGCCCGGCATACTCCGGGGGCACGCCTATGAAATGGAAGGAATACCATATGAGTGTATTGAGAACCGAGGGAATCGTAAAGGACTATCCCGGTACCCGGGCGCTGGATGATGTCAGCGTATCCTTTGAGGGCGGGAAGGTCCATGCGTTCATCGGGAAAAACGGCTCCGGCAAGTCCACCCTGGTAAAGGTATTCTCCGGGGCCATTCAGCCGACTGCCGGCAAGTTTTTCCTGGATGACAAGGAGCTGCATTTCTCTGCCCCTACCGATGCCTTTGCCCAGGGTATCGCCACGGTGTACCAGGAGCTGAGCCTGGTGCCCTACCTGACGGTGGCAGAAAACATCTATCTGGGCCGCCTGCCCAAAAAGGGCAGGGTCGTGGACTGGAAAAAGACCTATGAGATGGCGAGAGACCTGCTCAAGAAGATGAATGTGGACATTGACCCCCATGAGAAGGTGTTCCGTCTGAGCATGTGGCAGTGCCAGGTGGTGGAGATCACCAAGGCCATGAGCTTCTCCCCCAAGGTACTGATGTTGGATGAGCCCACCAGCGCCCTGGCACAGAATGAGACCCAGAGCCTGTTTGAGGTAATTCGCACCCTGCGGGATCAGGGCGTGGTAGTTATCTACATCTCCCATCGGCTTCAGGAGCTGTGGGAGATCGCGGACACCGTCACGGTCCTGCGGGACGGCAAGCTCATTGGCAAGAAGGACATCAAGGATCTGGACCACAAGGGCATCATCAGCATGATGTTCGGCGATGTGGAACTCAAGACCCGTCCCAAGGACCTGAAGGTGTCTGACGAAGTGGTCATGAAGGTGGATCACCTGACCCGCTCCGGTAAGTTTGAGGACGTGAGCTTTGAGCTGAAGAAGGGCGAAGT
>CALXGE010000015.1 GCA_944387775.1 uncultured Oscillospiraceae bacterium
GAGAACGCCATCGCCTGCGTGGCGGAAGGCACCGGCCGCAGCCTTGACATGATCGGCAACATGCAGGAGGGCACCATTAACCTCTCCCGCCGCCGCCAGATCAACTAGGTTTTCCCTGCTTTCAGCAGGGCCGGCGGACCGGATTTGCCGGTTCCGCCGGCTCTTTTCCCCAATAAATCTCTTTTTCTCTTGCAAAACCGTAGGAAAGCTGGTAAAATAGATTCGCCTTTTGCGCCGGAGGGGTATTTTGCCCCGTTTCCGGCGGATTCCTTATGCGCCAAACTGCGCCAACATCCTTCCGGAGGTTTTTATACATGGCTAAGAAACCAATCAGTCAAAAGCGGGCGGAACGTGAAAAGCAGGAGAACTTAACCCTGCAACGGGTGTTCAACGTATTTCTGCTGGGCATCGCCGCCGAGTGTTATCTGTTCGTCGTATACCGCAACTACGTTATGGGCACGGCAGCCTCCCTGCTGGTCTGGTACAACATTCTGCGCTGGGCCGCTATTGCCGGCGTGGTGGCGCTGGTGGGCGGAGCCGCGACAGCCTATGTCAAACGCAATCAGCCGAAACTCCGCATAGCTATGACGCTGGTCTCTGTGGTGGGACTGTTCCTGGCGGTATCGGGCTGGGTGATGATGCGCTTCTTTGATCAGGGTGTCACCACCATGTGCATCCTGGTGCCGGTGCTCACACTGCTGGGCCTTGTGTACTTCCTGTTCCAGCATGAGTGCTTCCTCAGCACCGTGGCCATGGCCGGCTCCTTCTTCGCGGTGTGGGTCTGCAGCAGCGGTCTGGAGTCCTCCTGGCGCGTGCCGGTGATGATCGGTGCTGTGGCCGCTATTGTGATTCTGGCGGTTCTGGCAGCTCTGGTCCGGCAGGCCCAGAAGAGCGAAGGGAAGCTCCGGGGGATCCGGGTCCTCTCTGCGGAGTGCGACTACCGCGTGGTGTACGCTGTGCTGGCCATCTGCATCGTGGCCATTGCGGCAGCCCTGGTGGTACCCATGATCAGCTATTATCTGCTGTGGGTCCTGGGTATTCTTCTCTTTGCCGAGATGGTCTACTACACCACCAAGCTGATGTAATATGCAACAAAGAGCCCCGCGGCAATGCCGCGGGGCTCTTTTTGTCGTTGTGCCGGTTTGTCCGACGGAGGCTTTTTTGCCGCCTTGCCAGGCGGCGTGGGAATCTTGTCAGAGGAGGGGTCCTTTGAATGTCTCTTTATCAGTCCTTCGGGCTGGGTATGCTCCGCAGGCCTACTTTTCCTGCGCGGGAAAAGTAGGCAAAAGCGCGCTGGGGAGACCCCAGCCCCCCCTTTGTTTGTTCAATCGGTCGGTATCGAGGCTGATACCCAGTTGCCACTGAAATTCCGCTGGGTCGCTGACCCCCTCGTAATCGGTGCGGTGGATATCCAACTTCGGCTGTCGCCCCTCGGGCTGAGGGGTGCTTCTTTTTTGCTGACGAGAACCTGCGCAGTTTCAAGAAAGGCGCAGGAAGTTCCACAGAGAACCCCAGCTTCGCCTGTCCCTTCAAAAGGCCGTCAGGCAAAGTTGGACAAGATACCCGCCGGAGATCAGATGCCAGCGGCAGAATTTCAGCGGCTGCGCACTGTCAAAACCTGATACAGACCGATTGGACAACAGCGGGGGTCCAGCCCGAAGGGGGCTGGCGCTTTTTCGGTTCACTTTTGTGCGTACAAAAGTGAACCCGGGGCTTGGGGCCGGGTAGGCCCCAATAACAGCCCCGCCGCGGTTAACCGGCAATTCTACAGGATGAACCCGCCGTCGGCGGTGAGGACCTGTCCGGTGACAAAGGCGGACTCCTCCCGACAGAAGAAGGCTACCGCCGCCGCTATGTCCTCCGGCTTGCCCAGTCGGCCCATGGGGGTCTCCTCCGCCAGGGAGCAAAGGGTCTCCTCCCCCAGCACCTCCACCATATCCGTGTGAATCACACCGGGAGCCACGCAGTTGACCCGGATGCCGGAGGGTGCCAGTTCCATAGCCAGGGACCGGGTCAGGCCGATAATGGCCGCCTTGGTGGCGGAGTAGGCCACCTCACAGGAGGCCCCTCGCTGTCCCCAGATCGAGGAGATATTCACAATGGTCCCCGCCTTCCGGTGGATCATCCCCGGCAGCACCGCCTGAATGGTGTGGTAGGCTCCGTCCACATTGACGGCAAAGATCCGCCGCCAGAAGCTCTCATCGATGTCCTGGAACTGGTGCTGCTCAGCAATACCCGCGTTGTTCACCAGGCAGGTGACAGGGCCGAAAGCCGCCTCCACCTGTCGGATGGCAGCGGTGACTGCCTCCCGATCCGCCACATCCGCCTGTACTGCCAGCGCCATTCCTCCGGCGGAGCGGATCTCCGAGGCCAGATTTTCGGCAGCTTCCCGGGCCTGAAGATAGTCGATACCGACGGCATAGCCCTCTGCCGCCAGACGCCGGGCCACCGCCCGGCCGATTCCCCGGCTGCCGCCGGTAATAAACGCTGTGCCGCTCATACTGCGCCTCCTGAACAATTTTAACGAGAGAGCTTTGGGGCAAAACTTTGTTTTGCCTGTCGGATTGAGAAAACCGGCAGGACAAAGCTGCCGGCAGGCATAAAACCCAAAAAAGGCGACTTGTCGAAACAAGTCGCCTTTTATCTGGTGGACGCTAACGGACTTGAACCGCTGACCCCCTGCACGTCAAGCAGGTGCTCTAGCCAGCTGAGCTAAGCGTCCACATGCGGAACGGTCATATGATAGCAAATTCAGCGCCAATTGTCAACTGCTTTTTTGCATTTATTTCATTTATTTTTCATTTTCCTTTTTCTGATGCCTGTTACCGCCCGTTGACACCCTACCCGACGGGATGGTACACTGTCACCAGAAAATCACAGGGGACAAGCCTGTCCCGGAAAGGAGATTTCTATGACTATTTCTGAACGCATCGAAGCTGCCTATACGTTTATCCGCTCCCGCACCGACCTTCAGCCGGAGGTGGGCCTGATCCTGGGCAGCGGTCTGGGGGATTTTGCCGACCGGCTGGAAAACGCCGTAGAGATCCCCTTCTCCCAGATTCCCGGCTTCCCCGTAACCACCGTGGAGGGCCACGCCGGAGCGCTGATTCTGGGCTCCTTCCGGGGTCGGACCGTGGCCGCCCTCCGGGGCCGCATCCACTACTATGAGGGCTACTCCCAGCAGGAGATCACCCTGCCTGTGCGGGTGATGGCCAAGCTGGGCATCCGTACCCTGGTCCTCACCAACGCCGCCGGAGGGGTGAACCTCAGCTTCTCCGCCGGCGCCCTGATGCTCATTGCGGACCACATCAATTTCTCCGGCATGAACCCCCTGATGGGTCCCAATCTGGACGCCTTCGGTCCCCGGTTCCCCGACATGAGCGACATCTACACCCGGGCCCTGCGGGAGAAGCTCAAGCCCCTGGCGGAGGCGGCAGGTATCCCCCTTCAGGAGGGCGTGTACATGATGTACAGCGGCCCCAGCTATGAGACCCCTGCAGAGATCCGGGCCTTCCGGACTCTGGGAGCCGACGCGGTGGGCATGTCCACGGTCCCTGAGGCCATTGTGGCCCGCCATTGCGGCCTTCAGGTGATGGGCGTCAGCTGCATCACCAACATGGCTGCCGGTGTTCTGGACCGGAAGCTGGACCACAGCGAGGTGGTGGAGACCGCCCAGCGGGTGAAGGGCGACTTTACCCGCCTGTTGGAGATCATTCTCACCATCGCCTGATTCTAGAAGCGAGGGTTACCTGGAGTGAAAAACACTGACAAACGGTTTATTCGGGCAGAGGCGGCCTTTGAAGACGCGCTGATTCGCTTATGCCAGAACAAGCAGGCCTGTGAATTATCCGTTTCTGAGCTGGTGGATGCGGCAGGCTACAGCCGCAGCGCCTTTTATGCTCACTACGAAAATATGGAGGATTTCATTCAGTCCCTGATCAAACGGGAGGTCAAGTTTTTCTGCAAATCCTCAATTATTTTCCGCCTTGTACTTCGCAGATGTCCTGTTTGGAGGAGGCGTCTATTCAGGCAGATACACAGCTTTTTACCCATGTATATGAAAATCAGGCACTATATGCACTGCTGCTTCACGATAAGCTTATGGACAAGACGCTGGATACGATCATCAACGATATTGTTGAGGAGTTTTTAAATCGAGTTAAACTGATCAATGATACTGTATTTGAGACGCCCGGCGGAACAAGATGGACCATTCAAAACTTATATGGGTCTTTGGACTTAGCGCTGATATTCCGGGTCTCCACAACCGCCTATTTTTCTCTTATTCAATACTGGGAAAGCACGGGCTACCGGTACGCTCCGCACTACCTGGCCATACAGCGGATGAACTCCCGGCATCAATATATACCGGTCTTACCGGAAGACGCCGGCGGCTGATCCCCCTGCATTATCTACACTAAACAACATTTTATTGCACTTTATACGATATCTCCGGGGAAACGTACAGTTTCCCCGGATTTGTTTATTTGCGGACATATTTAAATTATCTGTAAATTGCAATTTAATTGTAAAATAGGTAAGATTTATACGAAAAAGGCCGAAATAAATCGTCTTTTTTTATTAAATATCATAGTATGGAGAAGGAGGAAATGTATGGAAAAGCATGCGGCATATCTTTTGGAAGGCGTAGATGCGTGCAAGGACGCTATCTTTGCCGCGGAGCGGCACATTTGGAGCCATCCGGAATCCGGCTACCGCGAGTGGAAGACCCATAAATACATGGCAGATATTTTTGAAAATCTGGGCTATGAGCTTACTTTAGCGGGAAATATTCCGGGATTCTATACCGTGCTGGATACCGGTCGGCCCGGCCCCACAGTGTGTGTATTTGCCGAGCTGGATTCCCTCATTAATGAGAACCATCCGGAGTGCGACCCCGAAACCAAGGCTGTCCACTCCTGTGGGCATCACATGCAGTGCGCCGGCATGGTTGGTCTGGCCACCACCCTCAAACGCCCCGGCGCTCTGGATGGCATGAGCGGCAAGATCATGCTGTGCCTGGTTCCGGCTGAGGAACTTATCGAGATCGAGTACCGGCAAAAGCTCATTGAGCAGGGCACGATCAAATATCTTACCGGTAAAGCTGAGTTCATGTCCCGCGGCTATTTTGATGATGTCGACATTGCTTTTCTGGTTCATGCCGGCGGAGATACCCCTTTAGTCTACCTGTCGGACGGCAACTGCGGCAGCATCTCCAAGCAGGCAGTATTTCATGGTGTCGCCGGTCACGCCGCTTTTCCTGAAAACAATATCAACGCCCTGTATGCCGCCACTCAGGCATTGTCCGCCTGCAATGCACTGCGCGAGGGCTTTAAAGAAGATATTCGCTGGCACCCCATTGTTACCGAGGGTGGCTCTGCGGTCAACGCTACCCCGGACCACGTAGTGATGGAGAGCATGGTGCGTGGCAGCGCTCTGCAGAATATTATCGCCGCCAACAGCCGCATCAACCGGGCCATTGCCGGTTCCGCTGCGTCCATGGGTGCCACCGCAACCATCAGTGACCAGATCGGCTATACGCCGGTTGACGACGATCTTGCCCTCAACCAGCTGGTATGTGACACCTACAAAGAGATTTTCCCAGACGGTATCGCTATCAATAACCACGCCTATCTGAGCGGCAGCAGTGATTTAGGCTTCCTGAGCCCCATGCTGCCCGTTTCCCAGATCTCCAGCGGCGGCGGCTGCTCGGGCGATCTGCACAGCAGTAATTTTAAGGTCAACGATCCTACCTTCGGTACGGTCGTGGCCGCCAAACTGGAGGCTTTGCTGCTGTGGAATCTGCTCAAAGACGATGCTCAGCTGGGCAAAAAGATCCGGGCGGATTTCAAACCCCAATATGCCAGCCGTGAGGAGTACTTCCAGGTGTTGGACAAGCTTAATTCCACCAAGAACGTGGTAACCGTGCAGGAAAACGGGGATATTCTCCTCAGCTGCTAGACCCCTGTCTGTAGAAATTAAAAAATAAAGGAGAACGCTTATGAGGGAAAGAAATAGCCTGTGGCACCCTGCGTTTGGAACGGTAATTGTGTTTCTGGCAATACAATTTGCCTGTGTTACCCTGTTATCCTACTCCTCCAGCCTTTTTGTCAATATTATCGCGGAGGACCTCAACGCCGCGGTAGGTACCACCCAGCTGAGAACGGTACCCGGCTCCATCGTCGCTGTACTGATGCTGCCCTTTGCCAATAAGATCTATAATAAAATTGGCTTTAAATTTTCCATATGCCTGGGCGTATGCAGCTACTGTCTGGCCTTTGTGGGCATGAGCTTTGCCCCCAATGTGTACGTCTACATTGCCTGCGGCACCCTGATCGGCGTAGGCAACGCCCTGGCCCTGTTTGTCCCCGGCCCCTATATGATCAATGCCTGGTTCCACAAGGGTACCGCCATCGCCATCATGATCCCTACTGCCGGCGCCGCTCTGCTGGCTACCTTTACCACTCCCTGGATTCAGGGTCTGATTGAGGCCTGGGGCTGGCGTCCCGCTCTGCGCTTCATTGCCCTGCTGGGCATGGCGGTCGGCGTGGTGTGCACGGTTCTCTTTGCCATTCCCACGCCTGAATCCAGAGGAATGCGGCCCTGGGGATGGACAGAGGACAAAAATGCCGCTGTCCAGACCAAGAGCAATGTGGTCCGCGGCGTAAGCATCAAAAATGCCCGGCGGTCTCCTGTGCTGTATATGCTGGTCATAATCTGCATGATCAATGGCTTCCCCGGTGTTATGAGCCGATTCATCAGTCCTTTGGCCACCGGCAGCGGCTTCAGTACAGAACAGGCAACTCTGGCGGTGTCTATCTTTGCCATGGGTACAACGATCACCACCATTCTTGTCTCCTTTATTGTCTCCGCTATGGGTCTGAAACGGTATACCCTGACGTTTATTGTCTTCAATATTATCTGCTATCTCCTGCTGGTCTTCAACGGCGGCAACTATGTTCTCTTCTCCATTGGTCTGGTGGGTATTTCTCTCAACAGCCTCAACCAGATGCATCAGCTGGCCGGCAAGGAAATTTTCGGAGTCATGGATTTGGCAGAAATCATTGCCATCATGAATGTGGGGTTCAATCTGGTCAACATGGTATCCGGCTCTATTATGGGATACGTATATGACTTTACCGGCAGCTATAACGGCATTCTTTTGGCCATTGCTGTTATGCTTGCTATTTCCTTTGTCCTGGTGGTTCTTATCTACAAGAAAAAGGATTCCCTCCTCTGGGAAGAGCGCACGGTAGAGGTTGCCAAAAAATAATTATCTCGCTATACTCTCCTATTTTCTGTCACAAATTACACAATATTTCTACCGCAAAATTATAAACGCAGAAGGAAGGCACGCAGTTTGCGTGCCTTCCTTCTTCCCGCAACAAACAAATTTTCCACTGGACGTGCTAAAATTACCGAGCTCTGTTTCTCCTCTTCCGCGGCGCTTACGGCAAACCGGAGGCAGCGCCTACAGGATCGGCGGATTCCCTTGGCTTTCCCTTGGGGATACGGATGGTGATGGTGATATCCTCATCATTCTCCTGCTTATCATACTGGGCATCCACCCCTGCCCGGCGGATGGTGTCCATGCCCCGGCGGAGACTGTTGAGGAACAGCCTCACATCCTTGATGACATAGATGGGCCGGCGGGGCGGGCTCTGCCGCTGGACCTGGCTGAAAAGCTCCTCCACGTAGGCCTCCGCCGCCGCCACGTTCATCTGCTCCTCCCCCATCTTCTGCAGGGCAGAGAGCTGCCTGTCCTCCCCCTCCAGCCGCAGCACCGCCCGGGCGTGGCGCTCGGTGAGGTTGTACTGCCGCAGTAAGGCGGCGCACTTATCACTCAGGCGCAGCAGACGCAGCTTGTTGGCCACCGCCGACTGGGACCGGCCCAGCCGCCGGGCTGCCTCCTCCTGGCTGAGTCCGTACTGGGCGATGAGCTTGGCAATGGCCTGGGCCTCCTCCAGGTAGTGGAGGTCGCAGCGCTGGAGGTTTTCGATGAGGGCCAGGACGGCACTGTCCTCGTCGGTGACCCGGACCAGGATGCAGGGCACATGGGTAAGCCCTGCCATACCCGCAGCCCGCAGCCGCCGCTCCCCTGCCACCAGCACATAGCCGCTGGCGGTCCGCTGGACGCTGAGGGGTTGGAGGACTCCGTGCTGCCGGATAGAGGCCGACAGCTCCCGAAGGGCCTGCTCGTCAAAGTGTCGCCGGGGCTGGCGGGGGTTGGGTACGATTTTATCGATAGGCAGCTGGTGAATTCGTCGGGACTGAAACAAGTCCCGCTTTTTCTCCTCCATAGCCGCGCCTCCCTTCTTTTTCCTTCGTTTCTCCCCCTATTCTAGCCTGTCCCCCCGGCGGATTCCCGCAGAATCTGTCGAGGGGTCGGTTTTTCTTTTTTTCGCCCGCCGGGCGGGCGGAAACCAAGTGCTTCGCCCCCGGGCCCCGGTGCACCCGAAGCCAGCCGCTTCGGGACTTGGCTATTGTGGCCTCCCCGGCCCCAAACCCCGGGTCACTTTTTCCTCGGCGAAAAAGTGACCAAAACGCCGCTGGGGAGACCCCAGACCCCCTTTTTTGCCCAATCAGACACCAGCAGACTTTGCCCCTGCGCAGCCACTGAACTTCTGCCTTTTGGCATCTGATCTCCGCCGGGTATCTCGTCCGGCTTCGGCTGTCGCCCTGTTAAAGGGAGAGATGTATCTGTTTTTCTATGACGAACTTTCTGCGCCTATTGGAACACATAGACTCTCGTCAACAAAAAAAGAAACAACCATCGACTCGAGGGCCGTCAGGCGAAGTCCGTAGCCCACCGCACCGATTACGAGGAGGCCAGCGGCCTTGCAGTATTTCAGTGGCTGCCCGGTATCAAATCCGATACAGACCGATTGGACAAATAAAGGGGGCCGGGGTGTCCCCGGCGCGCTTTTGCCTACTTTTCCCGCGTTGGAAAAGTAGGCCTGCGGAGCATACCCAGTCTGAAGGACTAACAATTTCCCCAAAAAGCGCAAAAAAAGGAAGCCCGCCAGGGCTTCCTTTTTCTATTTCCTTTACTGTCTGTCCCGCTTCAGCAAGCGGATATCCTCCCCGAAGAAGAACAGCACCTGGTACTCCCCCTCCAGCCGGGAGCGGACTGCCCCGCCGTAGCGGCGGCCGATCTCCTCCAGACTCAGGTTGGTGGAGAGCACCGTCTTCTTCCGACTGAGGAGCCGGTCATTGATGATCCGATAAAAGGCGGACTGGACAAAGCTGGTGAGCATCTCCGTGCCCAGATCGTCCATCAGCAGCAGATCGCAGTTAAGATATCGATTGATCTCCCGGTCCGGGTCCTCCTCGTAGGGGTTATCCCGGCCGAACTTGCCGCTCTCAAACTGCTGGAAAATGTGGGCGGCGGTGTCGTAGACCACAGAGAAGCCGTGGTCGCTGACCTCCCGGGCAATGCAGGCGGTAAGAAAGGTTTTCCCCAGCCCCGGGGCTCCGGTAAAGAGGAGGTTCCCGCTGCGGGGCCCGAAGGTGTGGGCGTAGTTACCGCAAATCTCCCGAATGGTCTCCATATTTTCCAGAGGGCTGCGGCCGTACTGGGGCCACACCTCGCTGCTGTACCAGTCAAAGGAGAAGCTGTCGAAGGACTGGCCCCCCAGGTCCAGCAATTTGCTGAGTCGACGGTTCTGCTCCCGGGTATAATAACTCATCAGGCACCGGCAGGGGCTGCCGTCCCGGAGATACCCGCTGTCCTCACACAGGGGGCACAGGGGCTTGTCGTCGATATAGTCAAAGGCATAGCCGCCTCCCACCAGCAGCTCAGCCCGCTCCCGCTGGAGCTGGAGGTTGTGCTCGGAGAGGGCCTTGAGGGCAGGGGCAGGGTCCCGGTCGTTCTCAAAGGCGGCAATCATGATCTCCGCCACAGTGCCCCGCAGCTCCCGGTCGATGGACTCCACCCGGGGCAGCCGCCGGTACACCTCCGCGGTCCGCCGCTCCAGCTGGGTACGGCGCTCCTCCCGGTCCTGCTGAAACTGCCGCAGGGCGGCGGCCATAATTTTCGGGTCCTGGGTCATTTACCTCTCCTCCTTTCCCTGCTCCTCCCGCATCCGCCGGAGGTAGCGGTCCATCCGCTGCAGCTCCGCCGTGCGGTCCGGGGCGGTTGTCGCTCCCTCCGGGGCTCTCCGGGTCCGGAGATTTCCGGCGGGCCGGTCTCCCGCCTCCACCTCAGAGAGGGTATGGAGGCCCTTCTGGTGCCAGGAGGTGAGGATCTTGTTCATGTAGGGCCACTTGAGCTCTTTGCACTTGAGGAGGGTCTTGTCGTAGGCCAGCTCGATGACCGCCTGGTCAAAGCCCATCCCTGCCCAGGAGAGGAGATACCGCTCCTCGCTGGGGCCCGGCTGCCGGTCCCCCAGACGAAGGAGCTTCATGAGCTCCGGCAGGGCCTTGCGCCGCTGCTGGTAGTCCTTGATGTAGGCGGCGGCGCTCTCCTGGGTCATAAGACCCAGCCGGGCCCAGGCATAGCCCTCCCGCTCAATCTGGCGGAGGGTAGGCCGCCGTCCGGGGCCATACTGCTGGACTGTCCGCTCGGCGCAGAAGCCCACCAGCAGGAAGATCACATCTGCCGGAAGCCCCACCTGGTCGTAGAGGCCCAGCAGTGTGGCAAGGTCCGGGGTGGTGAGCTTTTTCCCCAGCTTCCCCTCCACGGCGGAAGTGAGGGCGGCAAACTCCGCCCCCTCCAGGGCCCGGGCCATATCCGCCCGGGTATATTCCACCTGCCGCTCCGGCGGCTCGGGGGCCCTTCCGGAGGTGGCCACAGCCGCCTCCTGTTCCATCCGTCCCGCCTCCTGGGGCAGGGACACCAGCCCCTCCCCCGCCAGGACCGTAAAGGCCCGGCGGAGCCGGTCCTCCGGCCAGCCCAGAGCGGAACGCAGAGCGTTCTCGTCGCCGGTTCCCCGGCTGCGGAGCACCGCAATATACAGTAAGGCCGCGTCGCCGTCTCCCCGGCGGATCAGACGGCCTGCCGCCGCCCCGGAGAGCACCACACTCTCCTCCTCCGGTAAACGCAGGGTATATCCGCTCACGGCCTCAGGCCTCCCTTCCCGCCGGATCTCGTCACACTCCGGCATTCTTCTCCCTATTCTACACGAAAGGGCCCCGCTCGTAAAGGGGAAAACTTTTCTCCCCAAGGCGGCCCTCCCGGGAGCCCCGGGGCAAAATTCACTTTTCATTCATCAATTCCGGGAGCTAGTCCATTGATTTTCCGAGAGAATATGGTATACTTTACTGTGAATTATTGTCAACTGCGATACCTGTCGATAGAGAAAGGGAGGATCTGACGATGGAAAACAAAATCACCGTCAATATCTGCGGCACCGACTACACCCTGATGGCCGAGGAGAGCCCCTCCTACATGCAGAAGGTGGCGGCCCTGGTGGACGCCCGGATGGGAGAGATCATGGCTTCCGGCCGCATCAGTCGAATGGATGCGGCGGTGCTGGCCGCTGCCAACATCGCCGATGAGCTGCTCAAGCAGCAGAGCAGCACGGAGAATCTCCGCAGCCAGCTCAAGGGCTATCTGGACGAGGCCAACCGTGCCAAGAACGAGCTCAGCGAGTGCAAGCGGGAGATCTTCAAGCTCCAGCAGCAGCTGGCCAAGAAGTAAGGCCATGGAACTGCTTGCCCCTGCCGGCCACTGGGAGGCCATGGTCGCCGCCGTACAGAGCGGCGCCGACAGCGTATATATGGGCTGCGGCGGCTTCAACGCCCGCCGGGGGGCCAAGAATTTTACCCCGGAGGAGTTTGCCGCCGCGGTGGCCTACTGCCATCTGCGGGGCGTGAAGGTCTATATGACCCTCAACACCCTCCTCACGGACCGGGAGCTGCCCCAGGCGGAGGAGTACCTCCGCAGCGCCTCCCGCTGGGGGGTGGACGGCGTCATCGTCCAGGACTGGGGCCTTGCTGCCCTGGCCCGGAAGGTGACCCCGGAGCTGCCCCTCCACGGCAGCACCCAGATGACGGTCCACTCCCTGGAGGGGGTGGAGGCCGCCGCAGAGATGGGCATGCGGTGCGTGGTCCTCAGCCGGGAACTGGGCCGTGAGGACGTGGAATACATCTGCCGCCGGAGTCCCATTGCCATTGAGGTATTCGCCCACGGGGCACTGTGCATGTGCTACTCCGGTCAGTGCGCCATGAGCGCCCTCATCGGGGAGCGCAGCGGCAACCGGGGCACCTGTGCCCAGCCCTGCCGTTTGCCCTACCGGATGGACGAGGGCAAAACGGGCCATCCGCTGAGCCTGAAGGACGCCTGTCTCGCCTCCCACCTGGGGGAGCTCAGGGATATGGGCGTTTCCATATTGAAGCTGGAGGGCCGCATGAAGCGGCCGGAGTACGTGTCGGTGGTGACGTCCATCTACGCCGCCCTCCTGCGGGAAAACCGCTCTCCCACGGCGGAGGAGCTTTCCCGCCTGGAGCAGGCCTTCTCCCGCCAGGGCTTCACCCAGGACTACTGGCTGGGCCGTCCCGGCCCCGCCATGTTCGGCACCCGGGGAGAGAAGACCCCGGAGCCTACAGAGCTGTTTCAGGCCGCCCGGGCCCTCTATGAGAAGGAGACCGCCCGGACGGTTCCGGTGACCCTCACCGCCGCCTTCCGCTCCGGAGAGCCCGCCGCACTCACGGCGGAGGACCCCCAGGGCCGCACCTTCACCGCCTCCGGACCTGTGCCGGAGGCCGCCCGGACCCGACCTCTCACGGAGGAGGACCTCTGCCAGCGGCTCTCTAAGACCGGCGGCACCGCCTTCGTCCCGGAGAAAGTTACCGTCACGGTGGAGGAGAACCTGTCCCTTCCCGCCAGCGCCGTCAACGGTCTGCGGCGGGAGGCACTGGAGGGTCTAGCCGCCCTTCGCAGCGCCCCGCCGGTGCGCCGGGAGGAGCCTACGCCCCCCATGCCGGAGAGGGCGGTCTCTCCCGTGGAGCCGGTGTTTTCCCTCTCCCTCTTCCGGGGGGAGCAGCTGACGGGGGCCCTCATGGACCTCTCCCCCGCCCTTATCTACCTTCCGGCGGAGCGGATCGGGGAGTTTACCATTGCCCCCTACCTGGACCGGGGGACGGAATTTGCCGTGGCCCTGCCCCGGATCTGCACCGACCACCAGCGGGAGGCCCTCATGGACCTCCTGAAAAAGGCCGGGGATATGGGGTGCGTCTCCGCCGCTGTGGGCAACATCGGCCAGGTGGCTATGGCCCGGGAAATGGGCTTTGCCCTCCGGGGGGACTACGGCCTCAACATCTTCAACAGCCGCTCTTTGCAGGTCCTTGCGGACATGGGCCTCATCAGCGCCTGTCTGAGCTTTGAGCTGCGCCACCAGCAGATCCGGGACCTCCGTGGGGCCCTGCCCCGGGAGGCCATCGTCTACGGACGGCTGCCTCTGATGGTGACGGAAAACTGTCTCATCCGCAACGCCCTGGGCTGCAAGCCCCGGGATCTCACCGGCCCCTGCCGGCAGGTCCACCGGCTCACGGACCGGCGGGGCGAGCAGTTCCCAGTGCTGTCGGTATTCGGCTGCCGCAGCGAGATCCAGAACGGAGCCACGTTGTATCTGGGGGACAAGCCGGAGTACCGCCGCTGCGGCCTGACCTACGCCCGGCTGCGGTTCACCACCGAGAGCCCGGCGGAGTGCGTCCGGGTGCTGGAGGATTACCGCTCCGGCGGCGGCGAGCCGCCCCAGGGGCTTACTCGGGGGTTGTTCTACCGGGGAGTGGAATAAAAGGTCGTTCGGCGGTACCGCCGAAGGGACTTTTATCAGCCCTTGAGGCTGTTTGGGGATATTCCGTGCTCCGGCACGGGTTACTTTGCCCTCGGCGGCAAAGTAACCAAAACGCCGCCGGGGTTCCCCCGGACCCCGTTTTGTCCAATCGGTCTGGATGAGATTTGCTGCTGCGGTGCCACTGAATCACCGATCCCTTCGGGCATCTGATCTGCGGCGGGCTGCGTGTCCGGCTTCGGCTGTCGCCCTTTTGAAGGGGTAGATGAATCTATTTTTCCACCGCAAGAAGTGCACCTCAGCACGAGGGCCGTCAGGCGTAGTTCGTAGAGCACTACACCGATTACGAGGAGGCCGGCGGCCCGGCAGAAATTAAGTGGCAACTGGATATCCCCCTTGCTTGCGTCCGATTGGGCAAAAGCGGGGGTCCAGCCCGAAGGGGGCTGGCGGTTTTTTCCCCCATTTTTGGGCGGCCAAAAATGGGGCCGCCGGAGGCATAACAGCGCTGAGGGCCGCTGCCCGCCCATTCGGCGGCACCCAGCCAAACCCCCAAAATTCCCTTTGTCGAGCCGCCAAAATGATTATAAATCGTATTATTTGCATATAATATTACGTTACGTAAAGGAAAATCCCCTATGATTTTGGAAATCAAAGCCCTGTCCGAGAAGATCGGACGGGAGATCCCCCTGCCCTACTATGCCACCGACGGCGCCGCCGCGGTGGACCTCCACGCCTGCATTGACGCACCCTTGACCATCCCTGCCGGGGGCCAGGTGGTGGTGCCCACGGGGCTGGCGGTAGCCATTCCGGAGGGATATGTGGGCATCGTTGCGGTGCGCTCCAGCATGGGCATCCGCCGGGGCATTACCCTCTCCAACGCCATCGGCGTCATCGACAGCGACTACCGGGGCCCCCTGGGAGTGGGTCTTCGGAACACCACCGGAGAGGACTACATTCTCCAGCCCGGCGACCGGATGGCCCAGCTGATGGTGGTGCCGGTGCTGCGGCCGGAGATCCGCCTGGTGGAGGAACTACCGGAGACTGCCCGGGGCGCCGGAGGCTTCGGCTCCACAGGTCGGTAACTCCCACCTTTCTCCCCGCCGCTTTTCCGGGAATCGCTCCCTCCCTTTTCATGCTTATTCTTTTCCAAAGTGAGGAATCACCTATGCCACGGATCATTCTCGCCTCCCAGTCCCCCCGGCGGCGGCAGCTGCTGGGCCAGATCGGACTGACGGATTTTGACATTCTGGTGCCTGACGCCGACGAGAGCTATGACCCCTCTCTCACCCCCCAGGAGATCGTGTCCTCCATCTCCCGGAAGAAGGCCGAAGCTGCCCGGGCCCTTGCCGGGGACAGCGACGCCGTTATCCTGGCGGCGGACACCATGGTGTTTCTGGACGGCCTGCGGCTGGGAAAACCCCACAGCGAGGCGGAGGCCTTCGAGATGCTCTCCGCTCTCTCGGGCCGTGAGCATCTGGTATGCACCGGTGTGACGGTGTGCCGGGGGGACCGGCTGGAGACCCGGCCGGAGACCACCGCCGTTCGCTTTGCCGACCTCACCGAGGAGGATATCCGGCGGTACATTGCCACCGGAGAGCCTATGGACAAGGCGGGGGCCTACGGTATCCAGGGTCTTGCTGCTCTGTTTGTCACCGGTATTGCCGGAGACTACTTTAATGTAATGGGCCTTCCCCTCCATCTGGTGGGGGAGATGCTCCGCTCCTTCGGAGTGGAGCTCCTCTCCGGGGGGGCTGAGGCGTGAAGCGGCTGCTGACCAAGTACGGCGTGATGGTGCTGTCCCTGGCCGTGGCCATTGCCGTCATCCTCAGCGTCATGGCCTACTTCTCCACCTCCTCCGCCGCCCTGCCCAATCTGGCGGGGATCATCGCCTCCCCTTTCCGCGCCGCCGGTGCCGCCATTACGGATACCGTGTCCGGCTGGGTGGACTACTTCACAGAGTTTGACCGGCTGAAGGAGGAGAACGAACAGCTGAAGCTGGAGATTGCGGAGATGGAGGCGGCCATCCGCCAGGCGGAGAAGGACTCCGAGGAGAACGCCCGCCTCCGGGAGCTGCTGGATCTGCGGGAGCAGCGCCGGGACCTCCACTTCGAGTCCGCCCGGATTGTGGAGAGCGACACCTCCAACTGGCAGAGCGTTCTCACCGTCAACAAGGGCACCGCCCAGGACGTGGCGGTGGGCGACTGCGTGGTGACGGAGGCTGGCTATCTGGTGGGCGTGGTGACAGAGGCGGGCCTCAACTGGTCCACCATCCGCACCATTCTGGACAGCGATTCCTCCATCGGCGCTACCGTGTTCCGCAGCGGCCAGAACGCTGTGGCCCAGGGCGACTTCGCCCTCATGGGGCAGAACCGGCTGATGCTGGGCTACCTGGGGGCCAGCCCCGACGTGGTGGCCGGGGACCTGATCGTTACCACCGGCCTGGGGGACTACTACCCCTCCCAGCTGGTCATCGGCACCGTGGAGTCCGTCTCCACCGGCGACGACGGTCTGGCCCAGTACGCGGTCATTACCCCCAGCATGTCCCTGGAGGATCTGACCCAGGTGTTCATTATCACCAGCTTCGACATTGTGGAGTAAGGGGGAACCACCGCCATGATGCCCAAGAGCTATCTCGTTTTTAAGTGGACGGTGTACAGCCTGGCCACCCTGGGACTCTTCGCCCTGCAGTACCTGGTGCTCAGCCACATCCAGGTGTTGGGCCTCAGCCCCTTCCTCTATCCCATCCTCCCCGCTGTGGCCGCCTCCTATGAGGGCCTGCGCCGGGGCAGCGTATTTGCTCTGGTGGTGGGGGTGGTGTGCGACCTTTTGCTGCCGGGGCCCTTCGAGGGCTTCTTCACCCTGGCCTTTACTGTGGCAGCGCTGATTGCCGCCCTCATTGCGGAGAATCTTCTCTCCCCCGGCTTTCTCTGCGGCCTGGCGGTATCCGCCCTGTCTCTGGCGGTCACCGGCGCGCTGCGGCTTTTCGCCCAGTTTCTCTCCGGCGGCGGCTATCTGGGCCTCATGTCCCGGATGATCCTGGTGGAAGCCCTCATCACCCTGCCGGCGGTGATTGTGGTAGTACCGGTGTACCGGCTGATCCACGACCGCTGCGCCAGCGACTACTGATTCCCGGGCCGCCCGGAAGGGCGGCTTTTTTCCCTTTTCCGCAACCCCTGCCAGAAAGGAGGCCCCTCCATGGAAGAAGAAGAAAAACGACTACACCGGCGCTATAATCTATTGCTGGGCCTCTTTGCCCTGTGTCTGCTGTTCTTCTGCATCATTCTCTACGACGCCCAGGTGGTACACTATGAGGATTACTACGCCAAGTCCGCCAGCCAGGTCACTGCCACCGAGAGTGTGGAGTCCTCACGGGGCATCATCACCGACACCAACGGCAAGTTGCTGGTATCCAACAAGGAGATCTACACCATTACCATCGATCTGGACCTGATCCCCGACGTAGAGGGACAGAAGCGGGGCGTCACCGTAAGCCGGGCGATCCTGCGGCTGCTGGAACTGTGTGAGGATCAGGGCATAGCGTGGACCGACACCCTGCCCATTACTACCTCAGAGCCCTTTGTCTATACCACCGCCTCCGCCAGCAGCACCGATCGGACCCGGTTCGAGAACTACCTCAAGGAGCGGAAGTGGTCGGATAAGGTCCTTACCGCTTCGGACCCCTATCCCCGGATGACCGATGCACTGCGCCGGGAGCTGGGAGCTTCCAACGATGTACTTACCCCCACTGTTCTTCTGGACCTGATGCGGGAGGACTTCGGCATAGATCCCCAGTTTACCGATCAGGAGGCACGGATGGTGGTGGGTGTCCTCTATGAGCTGCATCTGCGCAGCGCCGGCACCACCTACACCCCGTACACCTTTGCCGAGGATGTGCCCGTAGAGCTTATCTCCATCATCAACGACGGCGACTTCGACGGCGTGGTGGTATCCAGCCAGTCTGTCCGCCAGTACAACACTACCTACGCCGCCCAGCTGCTGGGCCAGGTTGGGGTCTTTAACTCCAAAGATGAGCGGGACAGCTTCAACGCTGCCTACAACGAAGCCAAGGAGGCCGGGGAGGATACCACCGGCATCCACTACTACGCCGCCGACGACACCGTGGGCAAGAGCGGTGTGGAGCTGGCCTTTGAGTCCTATCTCAAGGGCTTTGACGGCGAACGGCTCATCACCACCAACGAGGCGGGCAAGATCACCGGTGAGCTCTACAGCGTGGAGCCCCAGCCCGGCGGCACGGTGGCTCTCACCATCGACATCGACTTCCAGGCGGCAGTGGAGGAGGCTCTCGCCAAGACCGTCACCGCCATGACCGAGGAGGACGGCGACGTGTCCCGTGGCGCGGCGGCGGTGGTCCTCTCCGTGGAGGACTCCTCGGTGCTGGCCATGGCCTCCTACCCCACCTACAACCCCGCCGACTACTACAGCAACTACAGCACCATCCTCAACGCCGACGGCAGGCCCCTGCTGAACCGGGCTACCGGCTACGCCTACGCCCCCGGCTCCACCTTCAAGCCCTGCACCGCCGTGGCGGCTCTGGAGACCGGGGCCGTGTCCCTGACGGAGAAGGTGAACTGCCCGGGTCTCTGGTACTACCCCAACACCCGGGAATACACCAAGTGCGCCGTCTACCCCGGCAGCCACGGGAAGGTGAACCTTACCCGGGCCCTGGAGGTATCCTGCAACTGCTTCTTCTGCGAGATGGGCTACCGGCTGGGCATCGACACCCTGGATCAGTACGCCACCGCCTTTGGCCTGGGCCAGAGCACCGGCATCGAGTTGGGAGAGGAGACCGGCATTCTGGCGGGCCCGGAGCACTCCGCTGAAGTCAACCAGATCTGGTACGGCGGCAACACGGTCCAGGCGGCCATCGGCCAGTCGGACCACCTCTTCACGCCCCTCCAGCTGGCCAACTATATTGCCACCCTGGTCCGGGGAGGCACCCGCTATGACGCCCATTTTCTTAAAACCGTCACCGCCTACGACGGCAGCGCCATCCTTTATGAGCACGAGCCGGAGGTCCTCTCCCAGGTGGAGATCTCCGCCTCCACTCTCTCGGCGGTGAAGGAAGGTATGTACAACCTGACCTCCTCCGGGTCCCTGGCCCGCTACTTCAAGGACTGCGTGGTGTCCGCCGGTGCCAAGACCGGTACCGCTCAGATCAACGCCGACACCACCAACAACGGCGTGTTCGTCTGCTTTGCCCCCTACGACGACCCGGAGATCGCCCTGGCTATCGTTATCGAGCGGGGCGGCAGCGGCAGCGCCCTGGCCTCCACTGCTGTGGAGATCCTCAACGCCTACTTTGCCGACAGCGATATCGGCACCGCTCTGATTCCCGAGGGGAGCCTGCTGCCCTGAGGGATGAATCCCTGTTTTCCGGGTTTTCCCGGTACGTTGTGTAAGGAGAGATCGCATTCATGGAAAGACCCATATTCAATTCCCGGGACCCTGCCTATAAGGTCCCCTTCGGTGCCGTGTCCTGCGGCCGTCTGATCACCTTCCGCCTCTGTCCCCCGGCGGAGGAGCATATTGCAGCGGCGTGGTTGGTGATATACCGGGAATTTGCCGATATGCGGGAGGAGTTTCCCTTCTCCCCCGCCGACGCAGAGGACGCCGTCAAGGCCTCTCATACCGCTGATGCCCAGCCGGAATCTGGCGACGGCCCCATCTTCTCTCTCCGGTACCGCGCTCCGGAGGAGCCGGAGCTGATCTGGTACTGCTTCCGCTTTGCCCGGGAGGACGGCTCTCAGATCTGGCTGGGTAAAAACGGTCTGTGCGGCGACGGCCAGGCCGCCTGCTGGCAGCAGACGGTCTACGACAACCAGTTGTCCACTCCCGAGTGGTTCGGCAAGGGGGTCACCTACCAGATCTTCCCGGACCGCTTTCACCGCACGTTTGTCCCCGATCCCGCAGGGATGCTGGGGGACCGGGTGGTCCACCAGAACTGGGAGGAGCTGATGGAGTACCTCCCCGACGAGCACGGGGAGATCCGCAACCGGGACTTCTTCGGCGGCAGTCTCAAGGGCATCGAGGAGAAATTGCCCTATCTGAAGGAGCTGGGGGTGTCCACCCTGTACCTCTGCCCCATCTTCGAGTCCGACAGCAACCACCGCTACAACACCGGGGACTACGACAAGATCGACCCCATGCTGGGCACGGAGGAGGACTTCACCCGTCTTTGCACCAAAGCCCACGCCCTGGGCATCCACGTGATGCTGGACGGTGTATTCAACCACACCGGCAACAACAGCCGCTACTTCAACGCCCTGGGCTCCTACCCCTCCCTGGGGGCGGCCCAGAGCCAGGAGAGCCCCTACTACCCCTGGTACAACTTTCAGGAGTGGCCCCACCGCTACGACTGCTGGTGGGGAATCCACACCCTCCCCGCCGTCAACGAGAGCCACCCGGAGTACATCGAATTCATCATCGAGGGAGAGGACTCCGTGATCCGGCGTTGGCTTCGGGCGGGAGCCGACGCCTGGCGTCTGGACGTGGCCGACGAGCTGCCCGATGAGTTCATCGCCCGGATTCGAAAGGTGATGATGGAGGAGAAGTCGGAGAGCTTCCTGCTGGGCGAGGTCTGGGAGGACGGCAGCAACAAAATCGCCTACAGCAAGCGCCGGAAGTACCTCCTGGGCCGGGAGACCCACGGCCTTATGAACTACCCCTTCCGGGTCAGCGCCATGGACTACCTCCGGGGCGGCGACGCGGCGGCCTTTAAGGAGGCCATGGAGACCATTCGGGAGAACTATCCCCGCCCCGCCTTCTACAGCTGCATGAACATGCTGGGCACCCACGACAATCCCCGGATTCTCACCCTCCTGGGCACCTTCCCCAAGGAGGCCCCCCACACCCGCACCGAGCGGGCCCACTACCGCATGACCCCGGAGGAGTACCATCGGGGCTGCCGCCTGCTCCAGACCGGAGCCATTATCCTCTACGCCTTCCCCGGCTCCCCCACCATCTTCTACGGGGATGAGGCAGGCATGGAGGGCTACGAGGACCCCTTCAACCGGGGCACCTTCCCCTGGGGCCACGAGGACCGGATGCTCCAGCGGCGCTTCGCCCTGCTGGGCAGTCTCCGGAACAACCGGGTATCCCTCCAGAAGGGGGAGCTGCGGTGGCTCTACGCCCAGGGCCACGGCCTGGCCTTTGCCCGGACGTTGGGGGATGAGATCACCATCGCCGCCACCAACGCCGGCGACGAGCCGGTGTTTATGACCTTTGACTGGCCCGGGGATCTGGCCACCGATGCCCTCACCGGACAGCAGTTTTTGACGGTGAAAGGTAAAATTACCATCTGCCTGCCCCCTCTGGACGGGGTACTGCTGGTGTAAGTTGAATTCCCTTTACAGCCTCTCCCTTACAAGGGAGAGGCTGTTTGTTTCACGTGAAACGGGGCGGGAAACGCCGGTTTCCACCGACGAGAGGCGGAACATTAGAGGAGGGATCCTCTGAACCTCTCCTTCATGAAAATTTGTCCCGGACCCAGTTCCTTTTAGCGGGGGCTACGCGCCCCCGAAGCCTGCTGCTTCGAGACTTGGCTCCCGGGGCTCCCCGCCCCGGACACGGTGCCTTTCAGCGGGGGCTTCACCCCCGGACCCCGACCTGCTTTTCCCTCGTGGGAAAAGTAGGCAAAAGCACGCCAGCCCCCTTCGGGCTGGACCCCGCTGTTGCCCAATCGGACGCCATCAGATTTGCTGCTGCGCAGCCACTGAACCAGATTCTTTTGGCATCTGATCTCCGCCGGGCTGCTCGTCCAGCTTCGGCTGTCGCCCTGTGAAAGGGATAGACAAATCTATTCTCTGTATCGAGCTGCCTACGGCTAATAGGAAGCAGGCAGACTCTCGTCTACAAAAAAGAAACCTCCATCAGCACGAGGGGCAACAGCCGAAGTGCGGCAGAGCACCGCACCGATTACGAGGGAGCCGGAGGCAAAGATGTCTTTCAGTGGCTGCCCGGTTCTAAATCTGATACCGACCAATTGGGCAAACAAGGGGGTCCAGGGTCTCCCTGGCGCTTTTTTTGTGACTTTTTGTGCGTACAAAAAGTTACCCGGGTCCGGGCTGGGGAAGCCCGGGCAGCCGAGGGCCGCTTCTGACCTGTTCGGAAGCACCCAGGTTTGTGACCGCAAGGTGAATGCCGCTGCAGGCGGCAGAAAGGACAGCCTGGGCTGGGGAGGCCCGGGCGGCCGAGGGCCGCTTCTGGCCTGTTCGGAAGCAACCAGGTTTGGGGCCGCGCTGAATGCCGCCGCAGGCGGCAAAAACTCCCTCGTACCTGGAGAAATCTCTCTTTGGCTGCAGAAACAGCCCCGCATTTTTGTTGAAAATAGTACACTTTTTTTGCCGAGACTGTTGAAATGCGTCCGGATTGTGTTATACTAAATTTGTATGCGTGATCATTGGGAAAGGATTTCCCGTTCTTCGGAGGTGTCTCTGTGGCAAAAATCGTAGCAATCGTCAATCAGAAGGGCGGCGTCGGCAAGACTACCACCTGTGTCAATCTTACCGCCGCCCTGAAGGAGAAGGGGCTGAAGGTGCTGCTGTGTGACTTCGACCCCCAGGCCAACGCCACCTCCGGCATGGGCGTGGACAAGACCCTCTCCCAGGGGATCTACGACGTCCTCATCAACGGCGTGGAGAGCCAGAAACGGGTGGTTTCCACCCGGTACGGCGACGTGCTGCCCTCCTGTAAGGGGCTGGCTGGCGCCGGCATTGAGATGATCGGCATGGAGGGCCGGGAGTTCCTGCTCCGCAAGGCCCTGGAGCCCCTCTCCCCCGCCTATGACTACATATTCATCGACTGCCCGCCCTCTCTGGAGCTGCTGACCCTCAACGGCCTGTGCGCCGCCGACACGGTGCTGGTTCCAGTCCAGGGGGAATATTTCGCTCTGGAGGGTCTCAGCGATCTGATGAACACCATCCGCATCGTCCGCCGCTCCCTGAACCGGAAGCTGGAGCTGGAGGGCGTGCTGATGACCATGTTTGACAGCCGCACCAACCTGGCCATGCAGGTGGCGGAGGAGGTCAAGCGGTACTTCCCCGGCAAGGTGTACGCCACCGTTATCCCCCGGAATGTCCGCCTCAGCGAGGCCCCCAGCCACGGCAAGCCCATTACGGCCTATGACCGCTCCTCCCGGGGTTACGAGGCCTACACCGCCCTGGCGGAGGAGTTTCTGCGCAAAAGCAAAGGATAAGCATTCTCTGGGAAAGGAGGCACCACCCTATGGCAAACAAGAATACCGGCCTCGGCAAGGGCCTGAGCGCCCTGCTGGGTGACGATTTTTCCATGAATCCTTCTCAGGCGCCCTCCACCCTGCCGATTTCTCAGGTGGAGAGCTGCGCCGGACAGCCCCGGAAGCACTTTGATCAGGAGAAGCTGGAGGAGCTGGCGGAGTCCATCCGTCAGCACGGCATCATCCAGCCCCTGACCGTCCGGAAGCTCAGCTCCGGCTACTACCAGATTATTGCCGGCGAGCGCCGCTGGCGGGCCGCCCGGCTGGCAGGCCTCACCGAGGTCCCCGCCGTCATCATTGAAGCCGACGACCGCAAGGCCATGGAGCTGGCCATGATCGAAAACCTCCAGCGGGAGGACCTGAGCCCCATGGAGGAGGCTGAGGGCTACAAGATGCTGGTGGAGGACTACGGTCTCACCCAGGAGCAGGCCGCCCAGCGGGTGGGCAAGTCCCGCAGTGCCGTGGCCAACGCCCTGCGCCTCCTGGCCCTCTCCCCCGCTCTGCGGCAGATGGTGGAGGACGGTCGTCTCTCTGCCGGCCACGCCCGAGCTCTGCTGCCCCTCGCCGCTGCCCTCCAGGAGCAGGCGGCGGCCACCGTCCTGAAAAACGATCTCAGCGTCCGTCAGACGGAGCAGCTGGTGAAGCGGCTCCAGGCGGCTCCCAAGCCGGAGAAGAAGGTCTCCCCCACCGTCAACTATGTGGCGGAGGCGGAGCGGGAGCTGTCCGGCAAGCTGGGCCGGGCCTGCCACATTGCCCACGGACGGAAGAAGGGCCGCATTGAGATTGAGTACTACGGCGTGGACGACCTCAATGACCTGCTGGAGGCCCTGGGCCGCCTGGGCAAGTAGGCCGCAAGCGCCGATAACCGGACCGGAAACGGTCTGGAACCCCCTCAGAAGAGGGTAAAGTGATTTTACTTTCCTCTAGCTCTCCCCCAGTGGATTCCCGCCGCGTTTCACGTGAAACACAGGGTGGAAATACTCGGTTGGCAGGCTGGATGGCAATTGATTCAGATAAATAAGAGGTAACAGCTATGCTGGATATCAAATTTGTCCGGGATAATCCGGATGTGGTAAAGCAGAACATCAAGAACAAGTTCCAGGAGGAGAAGCTGCCTCTGGTGGACCAGGTCCTGGCCCTGGACAAGGAGAACCGGGACGCTATCACCCGGGCCAGTGAACTCCGGGCTCAGCGCAATGCCCTCAGCAAGCAGGTGGGTATGCTCATGGGCCAGGCCAAGAAGGACCCCAGCAAGCTCCAGGAGGCGGAGGCCGTCAAGGCCCAGGTGAAGGCCCAGGCCGATGAGCTGGCCGCCCTGGAGGTCAAGGAGGGTGAGCTGGAGGAGGAGATCCGGAAGATCATGATGGTCCTCCCCAATATTATTGATCCCTCCGTGCCCATTGGTCCCGACGATAGTTATAATGTAGAGGTGGAGCGCTTCGGCGAGCCGGTAACCCCGGACTTTGAGATCCCGTATCATACGGAGATCATGGAGCGCTTCGACGGCATCGACATGGATGCCGCCGGCCGGGTATCCGGCACCGGTTTCTATTACCTCATGGGCGACATTGCCCGTCTCCACGAGGCGGTGCTGGCCTACGCCCGGGATTTCATGATCGACAAGGGCTTTACCTTCTGCATTCCCCCCTTCATGATCCGCTCCAACGTGGTTACCGGCGTCATGTCCTTTGCGGAAATGGACGCCATGATGTACAAGATCGAGGGCGAGGACCTGTACCTGATCGGTACCAGCGAGCACTCCATGATCGGCAAGTTTATTGACCAGATCATCCCCGAGGAGAAGCTGCCCCAGACCCTCACCTCCTACTCCCCCTGCTTCCGCAAGGAGAAGGGCGCCCACGGCATCGAGGAGCGGGGCGTCTACCGCATCCACCAGTTTGAGAAGCAGGAGATGATCGTGGTCTGCAAGCCCGAGGACTCCATGAAGTGGTATGAAAAGATGTGGCGCTACAGCGTGGAGCTGTTCCGCAGCATGGATATTCCCGTGCGGCAGCTGGAGTGCTGCTCCGGCGATCTGGCCGACCTGAAGGTGAAATCCTGCGACATTGAGGCCTGGAGCCCCCGTCAGCAGAAGTACTTTGAGGTCTGCTCCTGCTCCAACCTGGGCGACGCCCAGGCCCGTCGCCTGAAGATCCGGGTTAAGGGTGAAAACGGCAAGAACTACCTGCCCCACACCTTGAACAACACCGTGGTAGCGCCGCCCCGTATGCTGATTGCCTTCCTGGAGAACAACCTCCAGGCCGACGGCAGCGTAAAGATCCCTGTAGCCCTGCGGCCTTATATGGGCGGCAAGGACGTAATCATCCCTAAGCACTGATCCCAGCAGCTGCCGTCGCCCGCCCCAAAGGGGCGCTCAAGCGTTTGGCGCAGCCAAACCTTGCCGCAGGGGCAATTCACTTGCCCCGAGGATGTCCTATTCCAAGGGGTCCCCGGCGGCCTTGGCCGTTGGGGAACAGCGTAAAGATTCCCGCAGCTCTGCGGCCTTACATGGGCGGCAAGGACGTAATCGTCCCCAAACACTAAGTTCCCGTCGCTGGCAGCTAAATTTTTGCTGCGCTTACAACTTATTATAAATAAGGAGAGGTTCCTGATGAAGAATTTTTGGAAGACCCTGGGCGTTACCGCTCTGGTAGTCGGTCTGTGTCCCTACCGCGTCACCCTGGACAAAGCTACAGGCGACAAAAAGATCCGGGCCCTCCTCTGGAAGGCCACCTACAGCAGCCGCTCCTCTGGCCGGGGTCTGAGCCTGGATTTCGGTTTCTTCCCTCCCAATGAAGAGGAAGAAGCACATCTCTTTGCCGATGAATTGGTGGTCCATTACCACAACGGCCAGCCCTGCTATGCCGATGAAGAGTCCTGCTGCGCCGACAGCACAGCCTGCACCCAGGAAGACGGACCCTATGCCTGCTGCAAGGCCTGTCAGGAGAGCCAGGAGGCCCCTGCCCCGATGGAGAAACAGGAGGCGGAAGCCTCTGAGGAAACTCCGTCCCAGCCTGAGCAGCCCTGATCCTTTTATGGATGAATCAATTATCAGAGCCGTGTTAAGCCAGGGGCTTCCTGCCCTTGGCATGGGAGAGGAGTCTATCCCTTCCCTGCTTGAATTCTCCAGGATGCTTCTGGAGAAAAATCAGGTCATGAACCTCACCGCCATTACCGATCCGCAAGAGGTTGCCACGCTGCACCTGCTGGACAGCCTGGCCCTTGCCGCCCAGGCAGACCTGGCCGGTAAGAAGGTCATCGACGTGGGCACCGGGGCAGGCTTTCCCGGCATGCCCCTGGCCATTGCCGTACCCGGCGTTACAATGACACTGCTGGACAGCCTGGGCAAGCGGGTGGATTTTTTGAAAGAAGTCTGCAAAGCCTTGGAATTACAGGATATTTCCTGTGTCCACGCCAGAGCGGAGGAATTTGCCGCCGCCCACCGGGAGAGCTATGACTTTGCCGTCAGCCGGGCGGTAGCTTCCCTGCCGGTTTTGTGCGAGTTGTGTCTGCCTCTGGTAAAAGTGGGTGGGGCCTTTCTGGCTATGAAGTCCAGCCACAGCCAGGAGGAGACCGATCAGGCCGCCAAGGCCATCTCCCTGCTGGGAGGAAAACTGGAGCAAGTGACCGATTACTCCATTCCTACCACTGATATTACTCACCGGCTTTTAACCATCCGCAAGGTATCCCCTACCCCGAAAAAATATCCCCGCCGCTTCGCACAGATCAAGAAGCAGCCCCTGGGCGTACCCGGGGTGTAACGGCGGCAAGGAGGTGACCCCATGGGTCAAACCATCGCCGTGGTATCCGGCAAGGGCGGGACAGGAAAAACATCCTTTACCGCCAACGTAGGCATGGCCCTGGCTCAACTGGGCCATCCCACACTGTGCTTTGACTGCGATATCGGCCTCAGGAATCTGGACATCGCCCTGGCTATGACAGACCGGGCGGTGATGGATTTCACCGATGTGCTGTCAGGGTACTGCTCCCTCAGCGACGCCATTGCGCCCCATCCCCTGCAGAAGAACCTCTATCTTCTCACCGCCCCTACCCGGCTGAATGGGATCCGGGTGAGCCAGGAGGCCTTCTCCTCCCTGTTTCCGGAGATCCGGCGGCGCTTTGATTACTGCCTCATTGACGCCCCGGCGGGTCTGGGAAATGGCTTTCGGCTGGCTCTCAGCGCCGCAGACCGGGCCGTGGTAGTCACCACCACCGATGCCAGCAGCCTCCGGGATGCCCAGCGCACGGTCATGGAACTGGATTCCCTGCCCCGGGGACGGGTTCACCTGGTGGTGAATCGCTGTCGGAAAAAACTGCTGAAATCCCTGCATCAGACCATTGACGATGCCATTGATATGGCCGGTCTTCCCCTCCTGGGGGTCATCCCGGAGGATGAGACCATGCCCCTCTATTCCGGACGGGGGATTCCCCTGCTCCTGTCCTCCAATGACTGCGCCGCCCGGGCTTACCGCAATATTGCCCGGCGGATCACCGGCAAGCGCACGCCGCTGATGAAGCTCCGGTGACCAAGATGAAGACGGCGGCACCTGTGGAGAGCCCTTCCCGGCTCTGAGAAAGGAACGACAGTATATGTATATCGCCCTCATGTCTCACGACAATAAGAAGGACCTAATGGTCCAGTTCTGCTCCGCCTATGCGGGCATTTTGTCCCGGCACAACCTCTGTGCCACCAATACCACGGGACGGCTGGTGGCCGAGGCCACG
The DNA here is from genome assembly GCA_944387775.1 of uncultured Oscillospiraceae bacterium. GTDB lineage: Bacteria > Bacillota > Clostridia > Oscillospirales > Oscillospiraceae > Pelethomonas. Next base: position 27,715 of record CALXGE010000015.1, read on the forward strand.
GGCCTCAACGTCCACCTCTTCCTCTCCTGCCAGCACGGCGGCAGCCAGCAGATCGGCGCCCGTATCGCCTACAACGAGATGGATATGGTCCTTTTCTTCGTGGATCCCAACGATTCCACCATGGACAAGGAGCTGCTCTACATCTCCCGTCTGTGCGACCAGAACAATATCCCCTTTGCCTCCAACGTAGCTACTGCCGAAATGCTGGTGTTGGGCATGGACCGGGGCGATATGGACTGGCGGAATATCGTCAATCCCAAGCACAAATTGAACCATTAATACCCCGGACCCTTGACTTTTTGCCCTCCGGCGTACTATAATAGCAAGCAACTGAATATTGGCCCGCCGCCATGAGGGCGACGGAGTACCCCGCCCACCCGGACAGAGAAAGGCCTCCCTGGGCTGTAAGAGACCTATACGGACCTGAGCGGGGGAAGACAGCGCCGGAGCGGGGGCGGAAACGCCCGCGGCAGGTCCCTCCGCGGCCAATTGGGACAGTAAGGGCGGAGCCTGTCCTTTTTTCAGTGGGCTCTGCCGAATGTGGGTGGCACCACGAAGTGTGATCTGTCATGCTCTCGTCCCGCTTGTATGTGGGAACGAGAGCATTTGTTTTTATATGAGCTGCCTGAACCTGACCCAACAGATTATTTAGTTTACATAATATTATTAGCTGATATAAAGGAGAACCCACCATGAGTAAAGTCCAACCCCGCACGCTCTCCGGCTTCATGGAGCTGCTCCCCGGTCCCCAGCAGCAGATGGAGCAGATCATGGCCATCCTCCGGGAGACCTACAGCCTCTACGGCTTTACCCCCCTGGACACCCCCGTCATTGAGTCTAGCGAGGTGCTGCTGGCCAAGGCCGGCGGTGAAACGGAGAAGCAGATCTACCGCTTCACCAAGGGCGACAGCGACCTGAGCCTCCGCTTTGACCTGACGGTGCCTCTGGCCAAGTACGTAGCCCTCCACTACGCCGACCTCTCCTTCCCCTTCCGCCGCTACCAGATCGGCAAGGTCTACCGGGGCGAGCGGGCCCAGCGGGGCCGGTTCCGGGAGTTCTATCAGGCCGATATCGACATCATCGGCGACGGCAAACTGGATATCGCCAACGAGGCGGAGATCCCCGCCATCATCTCCCAGACCTTCACCCGCCTGGGGCTTCAGCGGTTCCAGATCCGTGTCAACAACCGGAAGATTCTCAACGGCTTTTACGCCATGCAGGGCCTCAGCGAGAAGTCCGGCGACATCATGCGCACCGTGGACAAGCTGGACAAAATCGGCGCTGAAAAAGTAGGCCAGCTGCTGGTGGAGGAACTGGAGCTCACCCAGGAACAGGCCAACGAGATCCTCACCTTCATCGCTATCAAGGGCAGCAACCAGGAGGTCCTAACCGCTCTCGAGGGCTACCGGGGCCGCAACGAGGTCTTTGACCAGGGTCTCGACGAGCTGACCACCGTGGTGAAATACCTCTCCGCTTTCGGTGTAGCCGAGGAGAAGTTTGCCGTGGATCTCACCATCGCCCGGGGCCTGGACTACTACACCGGCACCGTGTATGAGACCACCATGCTGGATCACCCGGAGATCGGAAGCGTGTGTTCCGGCGGCCGATATGATAACTTGGCGGAATATTATACCGATAAAATACTCCCCGGAGTCGGAATTTCCATTGGACTGACCCGTTTGTTCTATGTACTCAATGAACAGGGCATGCTAAACCCGGAGATGAACACCGCCCCCGCCGACGTTCTCATCCTGCCTATGACCGAGGATCTCAGCGACGCCATTGCCCTGGCCACAAAGCTTCGCCAGGCTGGGGTCCGGACCCAGCTCTACACCGAGCAGAAGAAGTTCAAGCAGAAGATGAACTACGCCGACAAGATCGGCGTACCCTATGTGGTGTTCCTGGGCGAGGAGGAGGTTGCCGCTGGCGTGGTGGCCTGCAAGGACATGGTGTCCGGCGAGCAGACAAAACTGGACTTTTCCGCCACTCTGGAACGTATCCAGCAGGGCCTTGCCGCCCGGGGCGCCGGTGCGCCTATCCGGGAGAAGTAAGGCGAGGAACCTCCCAGCCCCGAACCTCGGCTACTTCCGAATGGGCAGAAGCGGCCCTCAGCCTCCCGGGCTTCTCCGGCCCCAAAGCCCGGGTGCGTCCGAAGCAAGCCGCTTCGGAAGTTGGCTTCCGAGGCTCCCCGCCCCGGACCCGGGTGACTTTTTGTACGCACAAAAAGTCACCAAAAAAGCGCCGGGAGACCCGGATCCCTTTTATTTGCCCAATCGGTCTGGATAGGATTTGCCGCTGCGCAGCCACCGAACCGGCGTTTTTAGCATCTGATCTGCGGCGGGTTGCGGGTCCAGCTTCGGCTGACGCCCTTTTGAAGAGATAGGCGAATCTGGGGTGCTATGTTAGGCTTTCTTCTTCTATTGAAGCCACACAGGCCCTCGGCAAAAAAACAAGAAACAACTCCCAGCACGAGGGCCGTCAGGCGAAGTTCGTAAATCGTCGCACCGATTACGAGGAGGCCGAAGGCAAAGAGGTATTTCAGTGGCAACCGGGCATCGCCCTTGCTTGTGTCCGATTGGACAAAGCGGTGGTCCGGCCCGAAGGGGGCCGGCGGCGTTTTGGTTACTTTGCCGCCGAGGGCAAAGTAACCCGCGCTTACGGCGCGGAATACCCCTAAACAACCCGGAGGGCTGGAAAAAGAGGCATTCAGAGGCCTCCTCCTCTGATAAGCCCCCCGCCGGCGGCAGCCGGCAACTGAGAAAGGAGCCTCTTATGGAACCTTCCAGCAAGAAGCCCCCGATAAAGAAAAAATGGATCATCCTGGCAGCCATAGCCGTGGCCCTTACTGTCTTCTGCCTGTGGTACACCCGGCCCATCCCCTTCCAGGATCTGATCCCGGGAACAGAGCTTCCCCCCTGCCAGCAGATCCGGGTCTACGCCAGCTATGAGAAGGATATCTCCCAACGGGAGGAGTACGAGCTGACCATCACGCCTGAAGATCCCTCCTTTGATCCCCTGCTGTCTCTCTTTACCGACAGAAGCTACTGCCGTTCCCTGCGGAACCTACTGCCCCGGGGCGGCCGTATCCATAACACCCAGCCGGGGGATTTTGAGTGGCTGGTGTATCTCGATTACGAGGAACCCATCACCCTTCCCGACGGCAGCGAGGGCAGCGGAACTCTGTTCCGCTTCACCAATTTCTTTGGCACCCTGGATGTCAGCGTCCTGAGAGAGGATTGGCAGGCCAACACCGACCAGCAAGAGCAGTGGCTTTGGGAGGTTATGGAGATCATTCAGGACCACGAAATAACAAACCAATAGTATATTTTATTGTAAATTATACAAATAGTATATACAAAAGGAGAAAAATACCATGAAACAGTCCAGAACCCATACCTGCGGGGAGCTCCGCCTGGAGCACGTAGGCCAAACCGTCACCCTGGCGGGCTTTATGGAGAATGTCCGCGAGGTGGGCCAGAACTTTGCCTTCGTCATCCTCCGCGACTTCTACGGCACCACCCAGCTGGTGGTGGAGACCGAGGAGATGATGTCCATCATCAAGGGCATCAACAAGGAGTCCACCATCCAGGTCACCGGCGTTGTCCGGGAGCGCAGCAGCAAGAACCCCAACCTCCCCACCGGCGACATCGAGGTGGTCCCCACCAAGATTGAGGTCCTGGGCCGCTGCCGCTACAACGAGCTGCCCTTCCAGATCAACCGCAGCCGGGAGGCCGATGAGTCCCTGCGGCTGAAGTACCGCTACTTGGATCTCCGCAACCCCGCTGTGAAGAAGAACATCATCCTCCGCTGCCAGGTGGTGGCCGCCATCCGCGCCGCCATGATGGAGCAGGGCTTCCTGGAGATCACCACCCCCATCCTCACCGCCTCCTCCCCCGAGGGCGCCCGGGACTACCTGGTCCCCGCCCGGAAGCACCCCGGCAAGTTCTACGCCCTGCCCCAGGCCCCCCAGCAGTTCAAGCAGCTGCTGATGACCTCCGGCTTCGACAAGTATTTCCAGATCGCCCCCTGCTTCCGTGACGAGGACGCCCGCGGTGACCGCTCCCCCGGCGAGTTCTACCAGCTGGATATGGAGATGAGCTTCGCCACCCAGGACGACGTGTTCGGCGTTCTGGAGGAGGTGTTCCCCCCCATCTTTGCCAAGTACGGCACCTATAACCGGGCTTCCTCCGCTCCCTTCCCCCGGATTGGCTTCACCGAGGCCATGGAGAAGTACGGCTCCGATAAGCCGGACCTCCGCATTGACCTGACTGTCACCGATGTCACCGATCTCCTCTCCGACTGCGGCTTCGAGGCCTTTGCCGGCAACACCGTCAAGGCCATCCCCGTCAGCGATTTCACCGCCACCCGCAAGCAGATCGACAAGCTCTGCGCCGATGTGGAGGTCCAGGCCGGCAACAAGGCCTACTGGTTCAAGCTGGATGAAAAGGGCGAGCTGGCTGGCGGCATTGCCAAGTTCCTGGGTGAGAAGAAAGATGCCCTGGTGGAGCGCCTGGGCCTGCAGCCCAACACCTTCGTAGGCCTCACCTGCGGCAAGAAATCCGCTGCCCAGAAGACCGCCGGTGTCCTCCGTAGCAAGCTGGGCGCTCTCTGCCCCAACCACATGGACAAGGAGCA
>CALXGE010000016.1 GCA_944387775.1 uncultured Oscillospiraceae bacterium
CCCTGCCGGGCCAGGCCCTTCTCCAGCAGCTCATCCAGGGCGATGGGGATGCTGGCGGCGGAGGTGTTGCCGTAGCGGTCCATATTTTTGTAGAACTTCTCCGGCGGGGCCTTCAGCTTGCGCACCACGTAGTCGATGATGCGGCTGTTGGCCTGGTGGCAGATGACGTGGTCCACTTGGTCTAAGGTCATCCCCGCCTGGGTAAGCACCGCGTCGATGCACTTGGGCACCGCGTCCACGGCGAAGCGGAACACCGCCTGGCCGTCCATGTGGATAAAGCGGTCTGTCTCCCCAGCGCCGCCGGCCCGGAGGATCTGAGTGTCTCCCCGTGCGCCCAGCACGCAGGCGTAGGGAGCGTCGTCCGTCAGGCGGATCACCGCCGCCGCCGCCCCGTCACCGAAGAGAACGCAGGTGGAGCGGTCGGTAAAGTCGGTGATGCGGCTGAGAGCCTCGGAGCCCACCACCAGGGCGCAGGGGGCCCGGAGATGGCCCGCCGCCAGAAGGCACCGAGCGGTCTCCAGAGCGTGGAGGAAGCCGGTGCAGGCGGCGTTGACGTCGAAGGCGGGAGTGGTCTCGGCAAACCCCAGGAGCTGGTGGAGCTCACAGGCCAGGGACGGGGTGGCGTGGTCGGGGGTAAAGGTGGCGGCTACGCACACCCCGATATCCCCGGGCCCCACGCCGGCCCGCTCCATGGCGGTTTTCGCCGCCGCCAGGGCGGAGGAGGTGTTGCCCTCCCCCTCGCCGCAGAGATAGCGGGTGACGATGCCGGTGCGCTCCCGGATCCACTGGTCGCTGGTGTCCACCATGCGGCTGAGATCGTCGTTGGTCAGGCAGCGGGAAGGCACGTGGCGGCCCGTCCCCAGTAGTTTGATGGCGTTCATGGATTTCCTCCCTGGATCCACGCCCGGCCCATGGCGGCAAACTTCTCCTGCCGGTGGCGGGCGGGGTCCTTCAGCCGCAGGGCGGCGTCCAGATGTTTGGTAATGGCCGCATCCACAAGGCGCAGCCGGGTAGTCAGATTTTCCGGGTTCTCCGGTTCGGGGATCACCTCGTCCACCACCCCCAGCTTTCTAAGGTCCCGGGCGGTGATCTTCATAACCTCGCAGGCCTCCGCCACCCGCCCTGCATCCTTCCACAGGATGGAGGCGAAGCCCTCCGGGGAGAGGACGGAGTACACCGCGTTCTCCAGCATCAGCACCTCATTGCCCATGGCCAGGGCCAGGGCGCCGCCGCTGCCGCCCTCGCCGCAGATGACGGCTACCATGGGCACTGTCAGGCGGCTCATGAGGGTGAGGCTCCGGGCGATGGCGTCGGCCTGGCCCCGCTCCTCGGCCTCCAGACCGGGGTAAGCGCCGGGGGTGTCCACGAAGGTAATGATGGGGCGGCGGAACTTCTCCGCCTGGGCCATGATGCGCTGGGCCTTCCGATAGCCCTCGGGCTCCGGCATGCCAAAGTGGGTGCGGAGGTTCTCCTCCAGGTTCTTACCCTTCCGGGTGCCGAGGACGGTGACGGGCCGGCCATGGTAGCGAGCGATGCCGCCAAAGATGGCGGGATCGTCTCCCTGGAGCCGGTCGCCCCGCTGTTCAAAAAACTCAGTAAAAAGGCCCTGCAGGTAGTCCATGGGACCCGGCCGCTGGGGAGAGCGGGCCAGGGCCAGCCGCTGCTGGGCCGTAAGATGCTGTATCATCGCCGTCACCTCTTTCTTCCGTGGAGGGACAGCAGCTGTCCCAGGGTGTCACGGAGCTCGCCCCGGGGCACCACCGCGTCCACGAAGCCGTGGTCTTGAAGGAACTCCGCACGCTGGAAGCCCTCCGGCAGCTTCTGGCCGATGGTCTGCTCGATGACCCGGGGCCCGGCAAAGCCAATGAGGGCCCCTGGTTCCGCCAAGGTAATGTCCCCCAGCATGGCGAAGCTGGCGGATACGCCGCCGGTGGTGGGGTTGGTGAGGCAGGCGATGTACAGCCCACCGCTGCACTGGAATTCCTCGATAGCGGCGGCGGTGTGGGCCATCTGCATGAGGGAGAGAATGCCCTCCTGCATTCGTGCCCCGCCGGAGGCACAGAAGATGATGAGGGGCAGTTTCTTTTTCTGGGCCAGCTGGGCGACCCGGGCGATCTTCTCGCCCACGGCAGCTCCCATGCTGCCCATGAGAAAGCGGCTGTCCATGACAGCCACCACGGCAGGAAAGCCATAGATCTTCCCAACGGCGGTGACCACCGCCTCCTGGAGGCCGGTGGCCGTCCGCAGGGCGGCGAGCTTCTCCCGGTAGCCGGGGAAGGACAGGGGGTCCCTGCCGGTGAGGGCGCTGTTGAATTCCCGGAACGCACCGTCGTCCAGAAGCATGCGGAGCCGGTCATAGGCCCCTATGGGCCGGTGAAAACCGCAGCCGGGGCACACGTTGTACCCCTGGTGCCACTGGTCCTTGCGCACCGCCATGCCGCACTGGGGGCACTTCTCAAATTGGGGGTCCAGGCCGGGCTTGGGGGCGAAAACCGGCCCCTTGCCCTTCCGTTTTAGCCCCATAGCCAGAAACTTTGCCCGGCGCTCTTCAAATTGCTGGTTCATTCCTCTGCTCCTTCATGGCCGTCGGGCTGCCAGCTTAGCAGCTCCTCCAGGTGTTCCTCCAGAAAGGCGGTGTCGTACTTCCCCCGGAGGTAGTCCCCGTGGTACAGGATAAGGTAGGCCAGGTCCGCGCTGGTGGGGTAGCCCTGGATGGTCAGCTCCTCCAGACACCGGCGCATCCGCCGGATAGCCCCCAGACGGGTGGGAGCGTGGACGATGATCTTGGCCACCATGGAGTCGTAGTAGGGGGAGAGGGTGAAACCGTTGTACAGCGCCGAGTCCACCCGGACGCCGCAGCCGCCGGGGAAGTGGACGAACTCCGTCTTGCCCGGACAGGGGCGAAAACCGTTGGCGGGGTCCTCGGCATTGACCCGGACCTCGATGGCGTGGCCCTTGACTGCCGCCTCCTCCTGGGTGAAGGAGAGGGGCAGCCCCGCGGCCACCCGGATCTGCTCCCGGACCAGGTCCACGCCGGTGACCATCTCGGTGACCGGGTGTTCCACCTGGATACGGGTGTTCATCTCAATGAAATAGAAGTGGCCCTCCGGGTCCAGGACGAACTCTACTGTCCCGGCCCCCAGGTAGCCGCAGCACCGGGCAGCGGCAATGGCCGCCTGGCCCATGGCCTCCCGCAGCTCCCCGCTAAGGGCGCAGGAGGGGGATTCCTCCATGAGCTTCTGGTGCTTGCGCTGGATGGAGCAGTCACGCTCCCCCAGGTGGACCACGTTGCCCCGGCTGTCGGCCATGATCTGGAACTCAATGTGCCGGGGGTGGAGGATCAGCTTTTCCACGTACAGGGAGCCGTCCCCGAAGCAGGCTTCCGCCTCCGCCTGGACGGAGGCAAAGGCCTCGGGCAGCTCCTGAGAGGAGAACACCCGTCGCATGCCCCGGCCCCCACCGCCGGCGGTGGCCTTGAGCATCACCGGATAGCCGATGTCCTCCGCCCAGCGGAGGGCCTCCCCCACGTCCGTTACGCACCCGTCGGACCCGGGCACCACCGGTACCCCGGCGGCCTTCATCATGGCCCGGGCGGAGGCCTTGTCTCCCATGGCCCGGATCACGTCGCCGGAGGGGCCAATGAAGGTGAGACCGCACTTCTGGCAGAGGTCCGCGAACTCCGCGTTTTCGGACAAAAAGCCGTAGCCGGGGTGGACCGCCTCGCAGCCGCTCTCCACTGCCGCCGTAAGGACGGCGGTCTGGTTGAGGTAGCTCTCGGCGGAGCGGGCGGGGCCGATGCACACCGCCCGGGTGGCCAGCTGTACGTGGAGGGCGTCCCGGTCGGCCTCGGAGTACACCGCTACCGTCTCGATGCCTAGCTCCCGGCAGGCCCGGATCACCCGCAGGGCGATCTCTCCCCGATTGGCAATCAGAATTCTGTGAAACATATCTTTACAGCTCCCGGATGCGGAAGAGGGGCTGGCCGAAGCCCACCAGCTCCCCGCTAGTGGAGAGCACCTCTTCGATGACGCAGTCGCAGGGGGCGGGCACCTCGCTCATCATCTTCATGGCCTCAAGGATGCACACGGTGTCGTTCTTCTTCACTGTGTCTCCGGCCTTGACAAAGGGGGCAGCCTCCGGGGAGGGGGCGGCGTAGAAGGTGCCCACCAGGGGGGCCTTGATGACGCTGCCCTCCGCCTGGGGTGCCTCAGCCGTGGCGGCGGGGGCGGTGGGAGCCGGGGCCATGGCGGGAACAGCGGCGGGAGCCACCGCCGTCAGAGGTGCGACGGGAGCAATAGGAGCTTTCTCCAGCACGATTCGGGTGTCGCCCTCCTCATATTCCATGCGGTGCAGAACGCTGGCGGAAAAGTGGTCCATCAGCGCCAGCAGCTCGTCTCTGGTCATGGCGCGCCTCCTCTCAGGCGTTCTGCTCCAGGTAGGAGACGATGTCGCCCACAGTCTTCATCTCCTTGAGCGCTTCATCGGAGATGGCGGTGCCCAGGGCATCCTCCAGGGCGATATTCAGCTCCACAGCGTCGATGCTGTCCAGACCCAGATCCTCGGTGAGGGTGGCCTCCATAGTCACGGCCTCGGCCTCGCAGCCCAGGGTATCTACGATCACGTCGCGTACTTTCTCAAACATAGTCACTATGTCCTTTCCAAGTTATTCCAACAATTTAATTAAAATTATTTAATTAAAAATGTTTAAGCTAATTATACCGATGAAAAAGGAAAAGTCAACGCCGGATTTCCGGAAAAATACCTAAAGTGGAGAAAAAAACCAGGACCCTTTCTGGTTAATCTGCAGCAAAGAGTTCTGGTTTTGCCAAAATCGGGCAAAAACTGAAGGAAATCATCTCCCTGCATGCAGAGAAAACAGACACCTTTCCCCTGGTGCCCGGAAGAGACAAACGGTTGACAGAGAAAAGTGGGAGATGGTATCTTTTATAAAGAAAGTTAAGAAAGTGAGGCGAGAACATGGACCTGGTGGGAAAGCCCCAGACTCTGCGGGTACTGAATCGGGAGGCGGTGGAGGCGCTGCTCCGGGCCTGTGGCCCCATGACAAAGGCGGAGCTCAGCCGCCGGACGGGGCTGTCCCTGGTGACGGTGGGAAAAACGGTGGATGAGCTGCTTGCGGAGGGGCGGATTGTCTCTCCGGGTATGGGGGAGCCCACGGGAGGCCGCACCGCCCGGCTGTACGCCTTCAACCGGCGGCAGTTCTGCGTCATGGCTCTCAGCTACGAGGAGGGGAGGTTTGCCAGTGCCCTGGCCGACGCGGCAGGGGAAATTTTTTACCGGGTAGACCTGCCGGTATCCGGGGTGGATATTGTGGAGGAGATTCTTGGCTGCGTCAGGGAGCTGACGGGGAAAGCCGAGGGTATCCCGGTGGCCAGGATAGGCCTGGGCGTGCCCGGTGTGGTCAGCGGCGGCGTGGTGAGCCAGATCCCTGCTCTGCCGGGGCTGGAGGGCGTGGACCTGGCCGACGTACTGGAGAGCGCCCTGGGCTGTCCGGTCCTCCTGGAGAACGATCTGAACTTGGCGGCCTGGGGTCTGTATCTGGACCGCTTTTCCCAGGAGACAGACCACATGGCCTGTCTGTACCTGGGCCGGGGCGTGGGCTGCGGCCTGGTACTGGGGGGGCGGCTCTTCAAGGGCTCCTCGGACTTTGCCGGTGAGGTGGGCAGCCTCCGCCTGGGAGAATGCGCCCTGGAGGAGGCTTTTTTTCAGATCCGACGGCAGCTTTCAGAAGGCAGTGGCGATCGGGCCGCCCTGCGGCGGCAGCTGGCGGAGCTGGCGGCAGCGGCGGTAAACGCCATTGCCTGCGTGCTGGATCCGGGATTGGTAGCAGTGAAGTGCCAGTGGCTGGGGGAGGAAGACCTTCCCACCCTGGCTGGCGGCATAGCTGGGGCCCACCGGCCTCGCCTGCTGCTGGTAGAGAATGTAGGCGAGGCGTGCCTCCGGGGCCTTCTGGATCTGTGCAGTCATTTTGCACTGCCTTCTGGTGAGCGGTGAGAGGAGAGAGTATGGAGCGATACTATTTATCCGTGGACGGCGGCGGCACCAAGACGGAACTTTTGCTGGCGCGGGATGACGGCTCCGTTGTATATAAGGAGAGGTGCGGCCCCGCCAGCGTCAAGTCCGTGGGAGAGGCCGCTGCCCTGGAGAATCTGCGGGAGGGACTGCAGACCCTCTGGCGGCAGGTGGGCTTTGGACCGGAGAAGGTAGCTCACAGTGTGTTCGGCCTCTCCGGCTGCGACACACCGGGGGATGCGGCGGTCCTGACACAGATTGTTGAGAGCCTTGAGTTTTCTGAGGGAACTTACACCCTCTGCAACGACGGCGTGCTGGCCTTTTACGCCGGGGCGGAGCCGCCGGGGATGGTTCTCATTGCCGGCACCGGCTCCATCGTGGTGGGCGTGGACAGCCGGGGCGGCGTCACACGTACCGGCGGCTGGGGCTACGGATTCAGCGACCTGGGCAGTGGCTACTGGCTGGGCAGCCAGGCGCTGCGGGAGGCTCTTCGATTTTGTGATGGCTGTCGATCCTGGGTTCCCTGGTTTCCGGCCATTGCCAAAGCCCTGGGGGCAGACAGCCTGGACCACCTGCCTCAGGCGGCAGCGGACATCACCCGCAGCGACACGGTAGCCGCCCTGGCATCGGTGCTGCTGGACTGGCCGGAGCCGGAGCCTCTGCAACAGGAGATCCTGGCGGCGGGCAGCAAATACCTGGCGGAGCTGCTGGTCGCCAACGGGGAAAAGATGGCGATAGAGCCGGAGAAACCGCTGCGGATCGTGTTGGCCGGCGGCTGTATGCGGAGCAAAGCCTATGCTCACCTGGTGGCAAGCCGTCTCCCTGAAAGACTGCGGGAGGCGGTGGTTGCCGGCGATAGAAATATATCTCCTGTTGAGGGGGGCATTCGGATGGCCAGACTGGCCATAGGCCGGGGCGGCGCGCCCGCCGGTACGGCAAATTAGAGAGGAGGAGAGAGCGTATGCAGAAAATCGGTATGGGGGAGAAGCTGGTCTACACCGGAAGCCTCCTGGGGCAGAACATGATCTACAGCTTTGTGGCCATGTACGTCATGTTTTTCTTTACGGACCTTCTGCGGATCCCCTACCAGAGCGTGACGATCATCATGGTGACGGCCAGCCTGTGGGACGCCGTCAACGATATTCTTATGGGGATGCTGGCGGACAGAACCAAGACCCGCTGGGGAAAATTCCGGCCCTATTTACTGGCAGGACCCCTGGTGGTGGCAGTGGCCACAGTGCTGTGCTTTGTCCATTTCGGCGGCTCCGCTGGTGGTACGGTTCTGGCTGCGGCAGTGTGCTATGTGCTGTGGGGCATGTCCTATACGGTGTACGATATCCCCATCTGGGCCATCTCGTCGGTGTCCTCCCAGGACGCCAATGAGAAGAACGGCATGGTGACACTGGGCAAGATTGGCGGCACGCTGGGTACGGTGATCATCTCCGTGGGCAGTGTGTCTCTGCTGAATGCCTTTGGCGGGGAGCGCAGTGCCGGGGCCTACACGGCGGCGGCTCTGGTGGTAGCGGTGACCGGCGCGGTGCTGATGGTGCTCAGCGGCTTTTTCCTCCGGGAGCGGATCGAGCCGCCTCCCAAAGGGGTGCCCTTCCGGAAAAACATCCACACCATCCTGAACAATACGCCCCTCAAGGCCCTGATGGTGGCCCTCCTTATCGTCAACATGGTGAACAATGTGCGCCAGGTAACCCAGATGTACTTTGCTGTATATGTGTGGGGAGATTCCGGCTATGTGACCTACATCGGCCTGAGCCTGGTAGTGGGGATGATCCTGGGCATGGCCCTCTCGCCGGGGCTGATCCGCCGGTTTGATAAGAAATACCTATTTATTGTATCCTGTGTGGCCGGTGCGGCGGCCAGCGTAATCCCCTTTGTGGTGGATGGCGGTGTGGTGTTCAGCCTGATCCTGTTGGGGATCAGCTTTGCCTTCACAGGCATGACCACCATCACCAGTACCTCTATGCTGATGGACGCCATCGACTACGCGGAACACAAGCTGGGCTTCCGGGGAGAGGGTGTGGTGTTTTCCATGAACACCTTCCTCAACAAGCTCAGCGCCACCATCTCCAAGGGGTTACTGGGGGCGGCCCTGGGTGCCATGCACTATGTGGATAATATGGCGCCCAACGATACGGTGCGCACCGGCTTCAGCGCCATGGTGTATGTGGTGCCGGCTCTGTGCTTCCTTTTGGCCGCTGTGCCGCTGGTATTCTACCGGCTTAAGCCGGCTCAGATTGAGACGATCCGCAGGGAATTGGATGCCCGCCGCAGGGCGGAGAAATGAGAGGAATGACGATCATGGATATTTCTGCTTTTTTGACACCTCCGGACATTATGTCTGCTAAGCGGGTGCTTTGCATCCAGCCCCATCCCGACGACAATGAGATCGGCATGGGTGGTGTTGTGGCGGCTCTGGCGGGCCGGGGCTGTGAGGTACATTACCTCACCGTGACCAACGGAGACCTGGGGGATCAGTCCGGTACCATGGAGCCCGCGGAGCTGGCAGCGCTGCGGCGGGAGGAGACTGTCGCTGCGGGAAAGGCGCTGGGCGCATCAAAGTTCTACTTTTTTGACGAGCCCGACGGCTCTCTGCAGGATATTCCTGCTCTGGCGGGAAAAATTGCCACTCTGGTGCGGACGATCCGCCCGGAGGTCCTGTTTTGCCCGGATCCCTGGGCAATGTATGAGGCCCACCAGGACCATGTGGTCACCGGCCGGGCCACCGCCCAGGCCTTTATCTCCTCCGCTCTGGCCCGGTATCCCCGGGGCACGGCTACCGCCCCGTGGCAGTGTTCTGCCATCGGATTCTACTTCACCCAGGCACCCAATACGGTGGTGGATATCACCGACACCTTTGAGGCCAAGTTTGCAGCCATGGCCCTCCACTGCTCCCAGCTGAATGAGGAACTGTTGGGAATGTACCGTGTCTACTTTACTATGCGGGGACAACTGCTGGCTCAGGGAAAGGGATTTGCCCTGGGAGAGGGGCTGAAGGTGTTGGGTCCGCTGCATCTGCACTGCTTTGCCGAGGCGCCCCAGATCTGATATATAGTCTATAAAAAACGGGACCGAAGATTTTTCTTCGGTCCCGTTTCAATTAAACAGATTGATTGATTGATGCAAATTCCACGGGGGTTAATGCCTTCAACGGCAAGGAGAGGGGTCCTGAAGAAAGCTGCCGAGTACTGGCAGCAGCGGATGAATTGGATATCTACCGAACTTAGCAGCCCGTATGCTGCGTACCCAGCGCTCGAGCTATGAGAGCATAAAGAAGAACAGCGCTGCGGCAAAGAAGGTGTGCACCCTAGGTACGGGACAGGAAAGTAGGGAGGGAGATGTGGGGGTGAACATGAACTGCATTAATTTTCAAATTACTGTCAGAAATTTGAAAGCTATGATTTTGCCCTACCGTAAAAAGACTGTTGCTTAGTTGATGTGTAAGTCAGACGCCATTCAGAATGATTCCCTGTTAACCCACAACCCCAGGGCAGGGTTGGGAATGAAATATATTTCCTCGCCGTCGGGCAGAGTGTTGTAGCCGTAGGTCAGCTTCTCCGGATCATAGCGCTTGGCCATCTCGTCGTAGTCCGCAGCGTTAAAGCCCACGCCCTCGATCTCCTCCTTGGTAATATTCTTCACCGCATAGGTAATGGTGAAGCGGCCGTCAGAGGAGCCATGGATCAAGTGGGCCGCAGCGCCCATGTTATCCCTGAGATCCTGGTTCTCCGGCTTCTCAAACTCCTCCAGAGTGTGGATACGACCACGATAGCCGTACTTACGGATGAGCTTGTCCACCTGGGCGTCCTCGCCAAACTTACTCACACCAGGAGCCAGTACGATCAGTTCCCCACCATCAGCAATAGCCATCCGGGTGCGGTAGACGGACTTGTTGCCCAGCCAGGTGCTCTTAAACTCACTGGGATCCAAATACACCACACACTTCTTGATGCCGGTCTCCACGAAGTCAATATTCTTCTCCTGGGCCAGAGCAATGGCTTTTTCCAGCACCAGCCGGGTATCTCCGATAAAGAGGCCGTTGGTATGGATCTTTCCGCCAGGAGCCGTAGTAACGGTTAGAACAAAGAGGATGGGCCGGTCCTTGAGGTACTTGGCCAGAGCGTAGTCAAAGATCTTGCGCACAGGGGTGTGGTCCTTGCCCATCATTCGCTCCATGCCATAGACCGCGCCCACCATATGACTCTTGTTGATCATGTCGCTGCCACCCACGCCAACAAACAGGTTCTTGGAGTGGTTGGCCATGCCAATGACCTCGTGGGGCACTACCTGGCCCGGCGAGATGATGAGATCATACTTTTCATCCATAACAAGGCGATTGATCTCTACATCCACACTGTCGTGCCAGAGGCCCTCGGTGATCTCCTCCAGATATTCAGCCGGTACCTCGCCGATCTTCACCACGTCGGTACGCCAGTTGTGGGGGATGAATTTCTCATAGGGAATGTCGCCGAACATGGCCGCCGCCTGTTCCCGGCTCACCGGCTCATGGGTACCCAGGGCAGGCAGGATATCCACCTCACAGCCCCGCTCCACCAGTGCGTGGTAGTAGACGTTGGTAATATAGCCGGCGTTGGAGTGGAAGCGGGTGAAATCCGGGGGAATGATCAGGACACGCCTCAGCTCCCGCCCCTCCAGGGACCGGAGGAGCGCGGTGCGGATCTCCTCCAGAGAAAGGCCGGCATCTGTTTTCGCATAGGTAAATTGCTCCATAGTAACCTCCATAAGGGGTGCCCGGAGGCGGTCATTTCCACCTCCGGGCTGTTGTTGTGTTTTTTCTTACACGCCGGAGTAGGCGGAGAAGCCGCCGTCTACCGGGAGCACCACGCCGGTGATGAAGGACGCAGCCTCGTTATCCAGCAGGAACAGCAGGGCACCCAGCAGCTCCTCAGGCTCGCCGAAACGGCCCATGGGGGAGGCGGCCAGGATCTTGCCGGTACGGGCGGTGGGGGTACCATCGGCATTCCACAGGAGAGCGGCATTCTGCTTGGTGGAGAAGAAACCAGGGGCGATGGCGTTGACGCGGATGCCCACCTTGCTGAAGTGGACGGCCAACCACTGGGTGAAATTGGAAATGGCGGCCTTGGCGCCGGAGTAGGCGGGGATCTTGGTCAGGGGGGTGTAGGCGTTCATGGAGCTGACATTAAGGATGTTGCAGCCCTCACGGCCCACCATGTCCCTGGCAAAGGTCTGGGTGGGAACCAGAGTGCCGATGAAGTTGAGGTTGAAAACAAATTCTACACCCTTCTGCTCCAGATCAAAGAAGGACTTGGTGTCAGCATCAATGTCGCCCACCTCAAAGTACTCCTTGTCGGTGGTAGCCCGGGGGTTGTTTCCGCCGGCGCCGTTGATGAGAATGTCACAGGGGCCCAGATCCTGCAGCACTGCCTGGTGGCAGGCCTCCATGGACTCCTTCTCCAGGACGTTACACTTATAGGCCTTGGCCACGCCGCCATCGGCGCGGATCTCAGACGCCACCTTCTCAGCGGCCTCCTCGTTCAGGTCCAGCACAGCCACCTTGGCGCCAGCGGAGGCCAGAGCCTTGGAGAACATACCGCACAGGACGCCGCCTGCACCGGTAACAACAGCTACTTTACTGCTGAGATCAACATTCAGAGGAAGTTTCATTGCGAGATACCCCTTTCTTTTTCTACAAGCGAACGAAACATTCGCGCAAAGTTCTTTTTGACTCCCTTTTCTTTCAAGAAAAAGGACGGTCTTTTCTTACGCCTGATAAGTATTGGCAGTAGTGCTGCCGCCGTGGCCGGTCCAATTGGTGTGGAAGAACTGGCCTCTGGGCTGGTCGATGCGCTCGTAGGTGTGGGCGCCGAAGTAGTCCCGCTGGGCCTGGAGCAGGTTGGCGGGGAGGCTGGCAGTGGTATAGCCGTCAAAATAGCTGAGAGCAGAGGAGAAGGCGGGCATGGGGATGCCGGCCTTGGCGGCGTAAGCCACCACCTCGCGCCAAGCGGGTACGAGGCCCTTGATGGTCTCCCCAAAGTAGTCGTCCATCAGCAGGTTCACCAGATTGGGATCCTTGTCATAGGCCTCCTTGATCTTGCCCAGGAACACGCTGCGGATGATGCAGCCGCCTCGCCACATGAGGGCGATGCCGCCGTAGTTGAGGTTCCAGTTGTAGGTCTTGGCGGCAGTGCGCATAAGGGTGTAGCCCTGGGCGTAGGAGATGATCTTGCTGGCATAGAGGGCCTTGCGGATGTTCTCGATGAAGGCGGCCTTATCGCCGGTGAAGGCGGGGATCTCCTTGGGGAACACCTTGGCAGCCACCACACGCTCCTCCTTCATGGCAGACAGGCACCGGGCAAACACAGCCTCGCCGATGAGGGTCAGAGGCACGCCCTCATCCAGAGCAGCGATGCCAGTCCACTTACCGGTACCCTTCTGACCAGCAGTGTCCAGAATGTAGTTGACGGTGGTCTCACCCTTTTCATCCTTGTAGCCCAGGATATCCCGGGTGATCTCAATGAGGTAGCTGTCCAGCTCGGTCTTGTTCCAGTCGGCAAAGACCTGGTGCATCTCCTCGGCACTCATACCCAGACCGTCCCGCATCAGCTGGTAGGCCTCGCAGATGAGCTGCATGTCGCCGTACTCTATGCCATTGTGGACCATCTTCACGAAGTGGCCGGCACCGTTCTCGCCCACCCAGTCGCAGCAGGGGGAGCCGTCCTCCACCTTGGCGCAAATGGCCTGAAAGATGGGTTTCACATAGGGCCACGCGGCAGGAGAGCCACCGGGCATCATGGAAGGGCCCTTCAGGGCGCCTTCCTCGCCGCCGGACACGCCGGTGCCGATGTACAGAAGGCCCTTGCTCTCCACATACTGGGTGCGGCGGATGGTGTCAGGGAAGTGGCTGTTGCCGCCGTCGATGAGGATGTCACCCGCCTCCAGGTGGGGAATCAGCTGGTCGATGAGCTGATCCACGGCAGCGCCGGCCTTGACCATCATCATGATCTTCCGGGGCTTTTCCAGGTTCTCCACCAGCTCCTCGATGGAGTAGGTACCGATAATGTTCTTCCCGGCAGCCCGGCCCTCCACAAAGTTCTTTACCTTCTCGGTGGTACGGTTGTACACAGCCACGGTAAAGCCCTTGGACTCCATGTTCATCACCAGGTTTTCACCCATGACCGCCAGGCCAACCAGGCCGATATCCGCTTTCTTCATGGCTTCGTTCCTCCTCTTATCTCTGGACCCGGGCATTGCCGGCGTAGATGTCCCAGACCTGCTTCTCATCAGCAGGCTCCGCGTAGTCGTTGAGACTGCTGGCAGCCAGAACGCCGGTGGCCCAGCCGAACTGTACCCACTTCTCCGGCTCCCAGCCCTTCAGGATGCCGTAGAGCAGGCCGCCGGTAAAGCCGTCGCCGCCGCCGATACGGTCCAGGACAGGGATGGGACGGGGCTCCTCCACATACCACTGCTCGTCAGCCAGCATGAGGGCACCCCACAAATGCTCGTTGGCACTGATCACCTGGCGAAGGGTGGTAGCAAATACCTTTGCATTGCTGTACTTGGCCTTTACCTGCCGGATCATAGCCTTGAAGCTGTCGATCTTGGAGGAGAGGTCCTTGCCGCCGGCCTCCGGGCCAGTAAAGCCCAGGCACAGCTGGAAGTCCTCCTCGTTGCCCACCAGCACATCGGCCAGGGAGGCGATCTGGTGGAAGGCCTCGCTGAGCTCCTCCTCGCGGCCCTTCCAGAAGGTAGCGCGGTAGTTGAGGTCGAAGCTTACCTGGGTGCCGTACTGCTTGGCGGCTTTGGCCACCTCCAGGCAGAACTTGGTGGTCTCAGGGCTCATAGCGGCGATCAGGCCGGAGATATGGAGAATAGCCACACCCTCCTCGCCGAAGATCCGGGGGATATCAAACTCATCGATACTCAGAGTGCGCCCCACCTCGCCGGCGCGGTCATTCCATACCCGGGGCGCCCGCAGACCGAAGCCGCTGTCGGCAATGTTGAACTGATGGCGATAACCCCAGGGCCCGCCCTGGTCTACCTCAATTCCTTCATAGCAGATATTCCGCGCGTGCAGCTGGCTCTTAATGAAAGCCGCCACAGGACTGCCCTTGACAAACTTGGTCAGCACCAGGCCCTGCTCGCCCAGAGAGGAGGCAATATTGATCACATTACTCTCCGCGCTGGTGGCCTGCATGTAGAAGTGATTGCTATTGTGTACGGCCATCCGGTCATCCGGCGTGATCCGTACGCCCATGCTGGTCGGGCACGCAATGGCATATTGGTAGTGATTACAAATTTCTATGTTCATGGTAGAAACCTCAGTCTAGCTTCAATTTATTGATCTGCCATTGACCATTTATCATTACTGAGAAAATATTGATTGTTTCGTCGAACACCAAAATATCGGCTTTCTTTCCTACTTCAATGGACCCAATTTCTGAGTTGATCTTCATAAGCTCTGCAGGTGTCAGAGAAACCATCCTCACCACATCGTGCAGGGGAGCATCGGTTAGCTGACGAAATGTCCGCACGAGCATATCCATTGTCGCGACACTTCCGGCAAACGCGCTTCTATCCATTAGCTTGGCTACGCCATCTTCTTTGATGCAGGGAACGCCTCCCAGCATGTATTCGCCGTCAGGCATTCCTGCTGCGCTGATACTATCTGTGACGAGGCATACTTTAGCGGGACCTTTGATTTTATAAATAAGCTTCAACAGCTCGGCAGGAAGATGCTTTCCATCTGCAATTGCTTCTACAAATAATTCATCCAGGAGGTACCCGGCTTCAATTGCACCGGCGATACGAAAAGCGTTTTCACGCTTAACAGTGGACATACAGGAATAAAAGTGCGTTAAGCAAGATAAACCCAAATTGTGAGCATGTACCACTTGTTGGCAATTGGCATCGGAATGTGCCAAGCTGGTAATGATATGATGTCGGTGGAGGCACTCTAAAAACTGATCAGAACCATCAAGCTCTATTGCAAATGACCATCTGCGTATGCGGTTTGTTCGACGTAAGACTTCTTCGTATTCTTCCGGCTGCGGATTGCGAAGGAAACGAGGATCTTGCGCACCGGCTTGGGTTGGGGAAAAATAGGGCCCTTCGAGATGTAATCCTAAAATTCGCGCACATCCGGGATGTTCCAAATCGACATGATTAAATACATCAATGAAATCTAAGAGCTCTTCCTTACTTCCGGTTA
Source organism: uncultured Oscillospiraceae bacterium (assembly GCA_944387775.1). Taxonomy (GTDB): domain Bacteria; phylum Bacillota; class Clostridia; order Oscillospirales; family Oscillospiraceae; genus Pelethomonas. The sequence continues at coordinate 15,233 of CALXGE010000016.1, forward strand.
TTGTTGTAGGGATAATACTGGTTGTCCCGTGTTGCATATGGCATGCACACGCTTTATATATGGCATCTTCTGAATCCATAAAACTGAATCCGCCTGCACCGTGTACGTGTATGTCAATAAAACCAGGCGAAATATACATACCGTTACAATTTACAGATGCGTCACTTTTTGGAATCTCCGTTCCCAATACAATTTTTACAATGCGATCATCTTCGACAACGATGCTCCCGCTTTTAATACAGTCCGGAAGAATGATCTTACCGTTGTAATAACAGATTGACATAAATGTCCTCCGCCTGTTTATAGGCACCGCACAGCGCCACGGAATTTTTGAATAAATTGGTTATTCCATTCGTCGCCGCCTGTGCAGTTTCCGCTGCGCCAGACCGGAGGATTGATGCCTTCGTTGACCAGCATGTTAATTGCCTCCACAACAACACAATTAAGCGTGAAGGCGTTGGCGAATGTACTCAGCGCGCCCACTTTTTGCTCGAACCCCGGGATCTCAATAACGGCATCGCCTACTTTGACCTTGCAGTCAATAGAATAATCCACAATATCCATGAGGTTTTTCTTGGAAGGGTGTCTTGCTACATGGTCCAGAGGGGTGTTGCGCGCATGCTCAAAGGAACAAATGCCGACAACAGTTGCTCCGTTTTTCTTCGCTGTCAGAGCGGCATCGATCGTTGCAGAGTTGATGCCATATGCATTGACCACAATGAGTAAGTCATCTTTTCCAATACCATAATCATTTACAACGATTTCGCCATATCCGGGCAGACGCTCCACCTGCATAGATTTCAAAGCGCCATCGGTAAGCATGGTTTCTTGATTGAGAATGGCAGACACGTGCATCAGACCGCCGGCGCGAAAGAAAATTTCCATAGCTGCCAAATTAGAGTGCCCTCCGGGACCCCATATATAAACGAGCTTGTCCTTCTTTACTTGATCTGCAACGACGCGTGCGACTTGAAGGATACGAGCTTTTTCATTCTCGTATATGTCGGAGATAATCCCAAAAACTTCCTTATAGTATAGATCCATTACAGTTCCGATTTCCATGACGTGTTCCTCCTTATCCGTTATGATTCCTGTTAAGTTCATATAATGCATGACGAATGATAGGGTCAATCTCTATCGTGTAGGTTCCGGACAATAAGAAATATGGAGCAGACCCAACGGGTTCATATCCGCCCTCCACGATTTCTTGCGCATCGCTAATATATCCAATCATACCGTTTGCGTACGTGATGCAGGTAGAATAGGGGTCGAGTTCGCGAATATATGCGGCGTATCGCTGTACGACTTCAGCATTCATGGTATAGAACGTAAGCTCTTTTCCGTAAGAGACTCTTTGGACTTCCATATATGCTCCGGGTTGATTCCCTTTTTCTAAAACACCCTTGGCCCACGCTTGCTCAAAAGAAGTCCCGTTCTTTTCTAGATGTATTAGTTCTTTTTCATCCTTTAAATTTTCTTGCGGCAACCAAAATCGTGTACTGGAAATCATAGGAGCTTCAATAATGGGAACCGCATCACCTTGCAGAGCATTAAGGCAGTCATCAAAAAAAGATTTTGCAAACAAGACCACATTCTCATATTTTGCTGGTACAAATTTATTCCCGCAAACACTGTTGGGACGTAAATCACCAGTACAGCCTTGGGTGAAAATTGAGATGCTTTGCGGATATAAGTCATCCAACATCCTGAGTGCAATCCCAGGATAATCCGGATGTACATCATACCCGTTGGCTACGTTGGCGTGACAGGGGTAGTGCAGCATGAGTCCTCTTATTTGTCCTGCGGCATCTCTCATGGCCAGCACCGTAAGAGTTTTGTCCGCGGGAACGCTATAATTGGGTTCCATATATACAACACCGTTTCTTGAAGCTCTTCTAAATACATTTAAGTCGGAGGTGCTGTTATAGCGTGTGAGAGAGACTTCGACTTTCTCGGCTTGTGCCAGGGAAACTGCTTCGACGACTTTTTCTTTAACAAACTCTGTGTATTCCGGGTCCTCTTTTACGGGCGGTAAGAGCAGTTCGTCGTGCCCCACGATTGGTCCTGAATGGCTGTGGGAAGCGACAAATACCATGTTTTCAGAAGCTATTCCATATTTTTGGGTTAAAGCATTACGCAGATCTTGTACAACCATGTTATCCCAATGAGCAAGGTCAGCGTATATATACATAATGGAAACCTTTTCTTTCGGAAACTCATGTATATGAACACGAACAAAAATATCCTCGCTTACACTGGAACAGGGCTTTGTGCGCGAAGCGTATCCTCCCAAAAAAGTCCCTATGGGAGGCGTTATGCACACTTTGGATACGCCGAGTAACATATAGAATCACCTTCTTAGATCAATTTGATTTTTGCTATGCCAGATTATCCTTTGACGGCTCCTTGCGATACGCCGGAAGCAAACTGCTTTTGGAATACAGCAAAAATGATAAGAACAGGAATAATGCTGATCATCATTCCGGCAAAAAGGATCGTCCACGAGGAGGAATACTCTGCTGCTTGGCTGAGATAAAACAGTCCTATTGGCAAAGTATAGATATCCTTATCTGTGAGGAAAATCAATGCATAAAGGAACTCGTTCCATACATTCAGCAGATTGTTGATCGTTACGGCAACCATTGCAGGCAAAGTTAGCGGCATAACGATTTGTGCGAAGGTCCTCAGAGGTGAGGCTCCATCGATCACTGCTGCTTCTTCCAAGTCATAGGGGATTCCTTTATAGAAACTGGTAAGGACAAAGATACTGAAAGGAAGTTGCTTTGTGACATACACGATGATCAATCCATTGAGACTGTTGAGCAGAGACAGCTTTCCGAGTATATCAAAGAGTGGGATCGCAATGACAAAAGGCGGGAGCATCATTCCGACCATAATAAATGACATAATGAATGTCCGTGCCTTAAAATTAATCCGGCCCAATATATATGCTGCCATACTAGCGAGGACAATGGTGATAAGAATCGTCATACCGGTGACATAGATGCTGTTTATGGTATACTCACCGATTTTACCGATGTTCCATGCGTCAATATAGTTTTCCCAGACAGGGGACTGCGGGAGTGCCCACAGGCTGCTGGAAAACAACTCTGATTTTCCTTTTAGGGAACCTGAAAAAAGCAGCAAAAATGATAAAATATTGAAACCGCAGTATAAAAACAACACTGCATACACGGCTATTAGCCCTTTGGGCGGCTTGTGCCGATGAATAGTAGAGACTTGTTTCATTTCCATCTCCTAACACTGATACGCTTCGAAATATTAAAAAAAGTCAATACTGGATCGTTTCGGTTTTAATAAATTTGTTGCCTGTGCTGCTTACAACGAGAACAATTACGGCCATAACAATAGCCATTGCTGAGCCGTAACTGAACATTTTCCCTTCAAAAGCGATTTTGTACAAATAGGTGCCCATTACTTCTGTTGAACCGTAAGGGCCGCCCTGTGTCATGGCAAAGATTACAGGGAATTGCTGCATCGCATTGATAAATGATAGAATGAGCAAGCTGCTCAGAACTTCCCAAAGAAGGGGCAGGGTTACCTTGAAGAATACAGTCAATTCACCTGCTCCATCTAGCCTTGCGGCTTCTATCAATTCGGAGGGAATCCGGTCTAATCCGGAAATAATCATGATGACCCACGTGGCAATTCCGTGCCAGGTGGACATGACGATTACAGCCACCAGTGCGGTCTTGCTGTCGCCCAGCCAGGGGTGAGCCAAAGAATCCAATCCGATTGCTCTGAGAAAGGTGTTGATAATTCCCATATTTGGGTCATAGATATACCATTTCCATAGGACAGCTGCAACGACAACAGATAGCGTAACCGGCATAAAAATACAAAACTGGATAAACATTTTGTAACGCTTTATTCTCTGCAGTGCGACAGCAAGGAAAAGTCCGATAGGAAACAGAAGTAGCGTGATAATAACAAAATATGCAAATGTGTGACCAACAGCATCAAGGAAAAGTTGATCTTGGAATAAACGAAAATAGTTTTCTAATCCTTTAAAGCCTGTTGTGCGAAAAGTTCCATCCCAATCCTGCAAGGAAAGCACAATGGTTTGCAGAGCGGGAAGTATAAAAAACACGGCTACCAAAGCCATGCTCGGTAGGAGAAAAGGAATGATTAACTTTTTCCTGGCATTCATTATTGTCCTCCCTGAAATCGGTTTTAAAGAATGGAGGCATCCCTATAGCGGGGTGCCTCCATTCTTAGCAGTATGACTTATCTCTGGAGAGATTTCATTGCCTTATCAGCACCGGAAATGAAATCGCTAGCGGAATATTCTCCAAAGAAAAGCTTGGCGACCTCGTTGTAATAAGCGGTATTAAGATCCGCTTCAAATTCAAGACCAAAATGGCGGACGAACATGGGGCCTGCGTTATTAATTACTTCGTCTAAGCCGAAGGTCCCTTCAGGGACAGGAACACCTTTGACAGCGGAAATTAAGCCGACTTCTTCGGCGCGTTTGGTCTGTGCTCCCACACTGGTCATACGCTTTGCGAACTCTACAGCGGCTTCCAAATTTTCAGAATTCTTGTTGATGCTCATGATATTGCTGTGGGACAAAATCTCGGTCTGATCAGCAGAGCTATCGGGGATAATGGGGAAGTGGCAAATTCCAAGGTTAAAATCTTCAGGGATAGAATCTGCCATTTCGGAAGTTAACCAGGTTCCCATGAGGATCATGCCCGCTTTACCCTGGAAAAACTGCATCTGAGCGGCAGTAAAATCTGTGCCTTCAAAGCCCTGCAGGAGATAGTCGTTGTCTACCAGAGTTTGAACTTTTTCTGCTGCCTTTAAAATACCGGGGACGTCAGATAGTGTTCCAGTTCTGACCGCTTCGTATGCGGTTTCATATCCAACTTCGCGAATCATGAGATAGTCCAGCCATGCACCCATATAAGGAGCATAGGTTCCAGTGACGGCAATTGGATCGATTCCGGCATTTTTCAGAGTCTCGCATGCGGCCAACAGGTCATCCCATGTTTCCGGAGGAGCAATGTTGTATTGGTCAAAATAGTCTTTGTTGTAATATAGTGCCTGGACATGGGTGTCGGTTACGATACCATAAGTTTTGCCGTCCATTGTAGTAACGGTTTTTGTGGACTCCAGGAAAGAATCTCCCCACTCTGGATCTGCTTCGAAATAGGGGGTCAGATCCAGAAGCTGCTCTGTAAATTCATGAGTAGAGGGGACCTGGGCGTTAAAAACAAAATAATCAATATCGGGGGGATTACCGGATCTCCACCGTTGTTCCATAAAGGCGCGGGCTTTGGTGTTTGCGAAAGTATACTCGATTTCCAATCCGGGATTTTCGGCAATCATTTGATCGCCAACTTCAACAAACAAATCATAGGTCTTGGTGCCTTCTGCCGGCAGTTCTCCGACTTCCAGATGCCCGGAAAAACCATTTTCGCTGTTTGAACCCGTATTCTGAGACGAATCACCTGAACTGTTGTTGGGGGTATTTCCGCTGCAAGCGGTTATAAACATACATGCACATACTAACAAAGTGAACAGCCTAAATTTTTTCATAAATCCTCCTCTTCTTCAATCAAAAATCGCAAAATAGTAAACGTTTACTATTAAAAGAAAAATTAAAATCCTCCCTTCTCCCAAATTTTTGCGCTGTCGACATCTAAAAACAATTTGGCGTTGCTATGGTTCCTTAGAATAGATGCAGGACATTCCTCCTCAATGGCCCCCATGAGCATACGTGCTATTGCGGGAGCTTTTGTTTTCCCGGGAACAATGCAAAGTATTCTCTTTGCAGACAGTAATGCGGGAATAGTGAGCGTATACGCATATTGAGGAACGTGATCAATACTATCAAAGCATTTGTCGTGTACTTGCTGCATGCGACATATATCGTCCAGCTTGACTGTTTTCACGAAAGCCTTATCATTGAAATCGGCTACAGATGGATCATTAAATGCAATGTGTCCGTTTTCTCCCACACCCATAAATACAATATCGATGGGATGAGTCTTTAACAAATCTGTATAGCGTTTGCATTCTTCATCGGCGTCAGAAGCAGCGCCATTTATCCGGTATATATTTTTAAAAGGAAGGATATTGAATATTGCGTTGTTTAAAAAATTTGTAAAAGAACCGCTTTCTCCAATTTTTAATCCAACGTATTCATCCATGTGGAAAGCATTTATCCTGCCCCAATCGATCCCTTTGGCCTTCTGCAAGAAAGCCAAAAATTCATTTTGTGAGGGGGCTGCAGCAAAAACAACATTTAATTCCTTTTTTTGCTGGAGCATTTCTTTAATTTCATCTGCTGCAACCATGGCGGCATATTCACCCATCTCTTCTCGTGTCTGACAGGTGAAAATTTTCAGTTGATCTACTTTCGTTTGTGCATTCATATATTTTCCTCCTAACTATCTGATGTCTCTTACAGAATCGCGAACAATTAACTCTGGCCGCAATTTAATTTGACAGTTTGCTTTGTTCTTACCTTCGATCTTATCCAATATGATCTTTGTTGCCATGGCGCCGGTTTCGAAAGCCGGCTGCAGGACAGTGGTCAGTGGAGGGTTGGAGTATTCGGACATTAAAATATTATCGAACCCGACAACTGAGACATCTTCTGGAACTTTGATACCTAAAACATTTAACTGAGACATAACGCTTATAGCGGTGGCATCGTTGTAAACAAAAATTGCTGTTGGGCGGGGAGACAGTTTTGCGAAGCATCTGGCAAGCTCTCTTCCGTTTTCGTACTCCCAAATTTTATAATCATCGATTTGCACATCGCAGGAGACCAGAACCTCTTTTGTAGCTTCCGCAAAGTTGGCCATTGCCTGCTGGAAACCTAAATACAGAGATTTTCGGCTGGCTCTTTTTTCCAACGGCGCTGTCAAAAAAGCAATGTGTCTATGACCCATTTCCAGCAAGTAATTTGTGATAAGAATCCCGCCTTGCTCGAAATCAAAAGAGACATAATCGCAATTATCAAAAGTTGTCTCCTGGTCGAATAATACAATGTTTTTATGAAGTTTCAGACTTTCGGTTATGTTTTGCGGATTCTGGCTAATGGATGAGATGATCAGACCATCAACGCATTTTCTACGCAGGAGTTCGATATTGGCGGCTTCCTGAGCTTCACTGTTATTTGAGCTGCAGAAAATAGGGTTGTATTCTCTTTGACGGCATATTGTCTCGATACCGGAAATCAACTGCATGTAAAACGGGTTTGTAAAATTGGGAATAATGACACCAATATCATTGCTTTTCCCAAACTTCAAAGTTTGCCCGATAGCGTTGGGAACATAGTTCATTTCTGCTGCAGCTTTTTCTACAGCTGTCCGTAGACGCGGGCTGACGGGATAATTCGTTCCGCTCAACACCCTGGATACAGTTGCTGTAGATGTGTTTGCCATGCGTGCAATTTCTACAATTGTTGCTTGCTTTTTAGCGTCAGACATGTGCGTATTCACCTCACCCAGAAAGAATACGTTTACTGTTACAAGTCTATCATAGGTGATAATGTAAATCAAGTTTTAATGTAAATTCTACATTTTAATAAATATATATCTAAAAATATTGGATAATTTGCACACAAATATAAGGGTTGACAGCAAGTAAACGATTGCTATAATTGACTTAAAGGACACATATTAATTCTCAATACTTAAGGAGGACCCGATTATGCGTATGTTAATTACTACCGATATGGAAGGTTGTGCGGGAATACTCAATTTCCCTGACTGGGTTTATCCTGATGGGAAATATTATGAAACAGGTAAGATGCTTCTTACTCAAGAAGTAAACGCGGCAATATGTGGTTTTATGGAGAATGGCTTTGATGAAGTCATTGTGTTGGATGCTCACGGGCACGGTGGTGTTGATATTACTCAGCTGGATAAGCGAGCTCTTTATCAGAGAGGTTTTCCGGGACCATACCCCTTGGGATTGCGAAGTGATTATGATGCAATGGCGTGGGTAGGGCAACATGCAAAAGCGAGTACGCCCTTTGCCCACTTAGCTCATACAAGCTCTAAATTTGTTGTAGATCAGAGAATCAACAATATTTCGGTTGGCGAGTTTGGTATGGGTGTGTTTATGGGGGCATCTCTGGGGCTTAAACCGATCTTCGGTAGTGGTGATTTGGCCTTTTGCCGTGAAGCTTCTGCACTTTGCCCTAATATTCACACCGTTTCTGTGAAAGAAGGGCTAAATCCTGGTACTGGCGAAGAATGTACACCTGATGAATATCGGGACAGAAATATTGCAGCCATCCATGTAACACCTTGTGTAGCGCGGCAAAAGATATATGAAGGTGCCTGTGCTGCAGCAAAGGATTTTATAAAAAATCCGGAAAAGTTTGTAGTTGAGGCTTTGCAAGGGCCCATCACAGTTGAGATCGACTATAGAACGAACTATCCTGGAGTGCATACAACAAAACACTATGAACACCCCGACAGTGTTATAGAAGCATTGAATATGTCATGGGCGGATCGCTGATTATTAGTACAGGCAATAAAAAATATCAGGCTGTTTTGCAGCCTGATATTTTTTATTGCAAATAATACGGGGCTGGAAGCCGTCTCAGAGCGTTAGGTCGCCCTCCTTGATCCAGCCGATCCTGCGGAAAAAGAGGCCAAAGGCCCAGGTGAGAACGGCAGGGAGAATGAAGCAAATCAGGGCCATGGCCAGCCAGTCCGTGCCGGTGATGGCGGCCTTTGCTCCCGTGGCCACATCATTAACCCACCCGGCGTATACGCCGATGGGGCCCACCATGCCGCAGGTGCCCATGCCGGAGGCCACGCCGCCGGAGGGGTCGTTCATCTCGAAGTGGAACAGGCAGGTAGCCATAGGGCCGGTGATGGCGGAGGTGAGGATGGCCGGGAGCCAGATCCGGGGATTCTTCACAATGTTGCCCATCTGCAGCATGGAGGTACCGAGGCCCTGGCTGATGAGGCCGCCCCAGCGATTTTCGCGGAAGCTCATCACAGCGAAACCTACCATGTTAGCACAGCAGCCTGCCACGGCAGCGCCTCCCGCCAGACCGGTCAGCCCAATGGCGGCACAGATGGCGGCGGAGGAGATGGGCAGGGTCAGGGCCACACCAATGACCACCGATACCAGAATTCCCATCCAGAAGGGTTGGAGAATGGTGGCCCACTTGACGAAATCTCCCACGGCGGAGGCGGCGGTGCCGATGGCCGGGGCCCACCAGGCGGAGAGTCCCACGCCGGCCAGAATGGTCACCAGAGGCGTCACCAGAATGTCGATCCTGGTTTCCTTGCTCACTGCCTTGCCGAGCTCTGCGGCGATGATGGCGATGAACAGTACCGCCAGGGGCCCGCCGGCTCCTTTTTCTCCTGCCAGAGTGGTACTGCCCAGAGCGTTGGCGGCATAGCCCACCGTGGCCAGGGAGAAGAGAACCAGGGGCGGCGCTTTCAGGGCGTAGCCGATGGCCACGGCCATGGCCGCGCCGCTCATGGCGGAGGCGTAGCCTCCTACGGTCACCAGGAATTCAATCCCCAGCTGTTTGCCCAGGGTATCCAGAATGGTACCGATGAGCAGGGAACAGAAGAGACCCTGAGCCATAGCTCCCAGCGCGTCGATGCCGTAGCGCTTGCCGGAGATGACGATGTCCTTTCGCTTGAGAAACGCTTTGATCTTGTCCATAATGTTCCACCTCATTTGTTGGCGGTAAAATTAGTATAGTCAGGTGTCTTGACACCAGCACGGACTATTATAACTTGCTGGCAGGGAATGTCAACGTTTTTTTCAAGCGCCTTGACAGAATGTATTATTTGTATTATATTAAATAATACATAACGGAGGTGGTACTATGCTGTTGAAGTTGGATTTTGACAGTGAGGTCCCTATTTACCAACAGATCCGCAACCAGATCGTGGTGGGAATTGCCTCGGGGCAGCTGTCCCCCGGGGAACGGCTTCCTGCCACCCGGGCTCTGGCGGAGGATCTGGGCGTCAATACCATGACGGTGAGTAAGGCCTACCAACAGCTGCGGCAGGAGGGCTATGTAATTACCGACCGCCGCTCCGGCGTTATGGTGCGCCAGCGGGAGGCGGGAGTGCCTGTGGTGCCGGAGGAGACGGTAAAAGGCCTGCGGCTGCGGCTGTGTGAGCTGCGGCTGGCAGGGTTGAGCCGGGAGGAGATCCTCCAGCTGTGCGATAAGCTTTGTGATGAGGAGGTGGGCTGACATGATCGGAACCCTGATTTTATGGGGATGCATCATCTGGATCGTCCCACTGATGTATGTGCTGCTGCGCAATGAGGCCAAGTGGAAGAAGAATATTGTGGTGGGGGCTACCCTACCCTATGAAGCCCGACAGGACCCGGAGGTGGAGGAAACTCTCCGCCGGTACCAGCGGCAGCTGGGGTGGATGAGCGTCCTGCTGCTTCTGGTAACCGTACCCTGCATGTTTGTGCCACAATTTTCTGTGCAGTTTATTCTCTGGTCCTTCTGGCTGCTTCTGGCCATGGTTTTGCTGCAGATCCCCTTTGTTCGCACCAACAAGGCTCTGCGGCGCATCAAAGTGGAGCGGGGATGGCGCCGGCAGCCCTCCGCCCAGGCGGTGTCCGATCTTACGGCGGCGGCTGTGCCTATGAAGTGGCTGTCTCCCTGGTGGTTTCTGCCACCTCTGGTGCTGAGCCTGATCCCAATGGCCCTGGACCGGGAGCTGTGGGTGCTGTGGCTCATGGATGCGGCGCTGGTGGCCTTCTGCTATGTCGGCTACCGCTGGCTGTTCCGACTGAGAGCGGAGGTGGTGGATGCGAACACGGATCTCACTGTGGCCCTTACCCATCTGCGGCGGTACAACTGGGGTAAGACTTGGTTGTGGATCGCCTGGGCCACCGGATGCTTCAATTTGGGCCTGTGTCTAACTCTGGAGTGGTTCTGGGCCGCCATGGCGGTGACGTTTGTGTACGGCGCGGTGGTGGTCGTGGCTACCATCGGCATCGAGTTCCGGGTCCGACGGGCCCAGGAGCGCCTGACCGCCGACAGCGGTAAGGATTTCTATGTGGACGAGGACGACCAGTGGATCTGGGGTATGTTCTACTACAATCCAAACGACAAGCGGCTGGTGGTGAATAACCGCACCGGCATCAATACCACCTTCAACCTGGCCAGGCGGGGGGCCCAGATCTTTATGGGCCTTACGGTGCTGATGCTGCTGGCTCTGCCGCTGGTGGGGGTGTGGCTTATGCACGAGGAGACCATCCCGGTGGAGCTGACGGTGACGGAGACAGCGGTGGTGGCCCGCCACAGCGGCACGGAGTACGAGGTGTCGCTGTCGGACATCGAGAGCGCGGAGCTCCTGACGGAGCGGCCTGTCTCCAGCCGGGTAGCGGGCACCGCCTTGGAGAGCGTCAGCAAGGGGCGGTACAAGAACGACGAGTGGGGCCGCTTCACCTGCTGCATTGATCCAAGGACGGGGCCCTGGCTGCTGCTGCGGACCACGGATGGGGAGATCTGGCTCTTCAACGCCACGGACAGCGCCGCAACCGAGGCGGCCTACCAAGCGATCACAGCGGGAAAATAGCGGGGGATGCGTGCTTTAGGACCGGAGGGGAAAAGCCCCTCCGGTCCTCTCCTTATATAAAAGCGGGGCAGCTCCCATCTGCCGTTTGCGTTCTGCCTCTGCCTTTGCTATAATAGGGCAGATAGATTACGCCCCCGCGGAAAAGGGGCGGTACTTGCTGTGCCTAAATGGAGGTTCCAGGCTATCGGGAGGGAGGGGACAAACGGTGCGAAAGTTGGTATATTTCGCTCTGGCGTTTGTAGCCGGAACGCTCCTTTGTCAGTACCTCTTGCCGCCAACGTGGCGATTGGTGCCGGGAATTGCGGCAGTGTTGGCGTTTTTGCTGGCACTGGTCCTCCAAAAGCGGATGGGCCTCAGGATCCGGTGGCTGCCTCTTGCGGCGGCGGGCCTTATCCTGGGCCTGGGGTGGTTCTCCGGCTATGAGGCAATCTTTACCGCCTCCGCCAAGGCCCTGGCAGGACTGGAGGATACCGTCACCGTGGAGCTTCTGGACTACGCCCAGGAGACGGACTACGGCGCCAAAGTGGCGGTAAAGGTCCTGGATCGGGGTATCCCCGGCAAGGCGGTGTACTTCAGCGACCGGGACCTTCTGGACCTGGAGCCGGGAAACCGGCTCACCGCCCAGGTGGAGTTTGACGAGGCAGTGACAGTAGGGGACGAGGAGAGCACCTATTATACCTCTCAGGGGGTGTTCCTGCAGCTCTACGGTGATGAGGATACAGAAATCATAGAGAAAGGCCGGGCGGGGTCCCTCCGGTATCTGCCCCAGCGGCTGGCCCGGGGATTGCAGGAGGCCATTTCGGAGCGCTACTCCCCCGAAGCGGGCGGCCTCATCACCGCCCTCCTCACCGGCGAGCGGGAGGGCATGGATGAGCAGAGCCGCACGGACCTGGAGGAGACAGGCCTCCTCCACATCACGGCGGTATCCGGCCTCCACTGCGGCTTTCTCATCGGCATGATGGGCCTTCTGCTGGGCCGCCGGCGGCGGCTCACTGCGCTGATCGGGTATCCTGTGCTGCTGTTTTATGTACTGATGGTGGGCGGCACGCCCTCGGTGGTCCGGGCCTGCGTGATGACGGGGCTGTTCCTCCTGGCGCCGCTCCTGGGCCGGGAGGGGGATGCGCCCACGTCTCTGGCCGCGGCGGCTTTAGTGATCCTGGTGGGAAATCCCTTTGCCGTGGGCTCTGTCAGCTTCCAGCTGTCCTTCGCCTCCGTGGCGGGACTGCTGCTAGCGTCGCCCCGGATCTACCACACCCTGGCGGCGCTGTGGCCCGCAGAGGGTCGGCTAAGCAAAATGGTGCGGAGCTTTGTGGTAGGAACGGTGGCGGCAAGCCTCGGCACCCTCCTCTTTACCGCGCCCCTCAGTGCCCTCTATTTCCACTATCTCTCCCTGGTGTCCCCGCTGTCCAACCTGCTGGTGCTGTGGGTAGCGCCTTTCCTCTTTGGCTTTGCCCTGGTGCTAACGCCGCTGACCCTGATACTTCCTGCGGCAACGCCCCTTCTGGCGCTGCCGGAGATGTTGGCCGATTACCTTCTGACGGTGGCCGGAGCCCTTGCCAAACTTCCTGGCCACGCGGTATACTTTACCGGCATCCACATGGTGGCATGGCTGGTGTTCTGCTACCTGCTGATTGTGGTATGCCTCCTATCCCGGGAGCGGAAGCGGAAGTACGCCTTCGCCACGGTTCTGGCAGTAGTGGGCCTCCTGGCGGCCCGGTCCCTGCCGGGGCTGGCGGTGGGTGCCAACCAGCTGACCATGGTGGCGGTGGACGTGGGACAGGGGGCGGCTACCCTGCTCCACTCCGGGGAGGAGACGGTGCTGGTGGACTGCGGCAGTCTCTATACGCCTCTGGGCCCCGGTACCCTGGTAGCGGATACCATGGCCTCCTACGGCTGGAAGAAACTGGACAAGATGGTCCTCACCCACTACCACGAGGACCACGCCGGGGGACTGGGTGAGCTGCTGGCCCGAATGAAGATCGGGGAACTGCTGCTACCCCAGCTGTCGGACAGCGAGGACCAGGGGACCCTCCAGGCGGAGGTGCTGCTTCTGGCAGAGAAATACGGCGTGCCGGTGACCTATGTGGAGGAGCCGTACTGTGAGACCATGGGTGAGGCGGAGCTGACGATTTACCCGCCCCTCACTGAGGGCGATGTCAACGAGGAGGGGCTTACCATCCTCTGCACCGCCGGGGATTTCGATGTGCTCATCACTGGCGACATGGGCAGCACCACGGAAAAGCTCCTGGTGGAGACCTACGACCTGCCCGACATCGAGGTGCTGGTGGTGGGCCACCACGGCAGCAAGTACGCCACTACCGAGGAACTATTAGAGGCGGTGACGCCGGAGATCGGCGTCATCAGCGTGGGAGAAAACAACTTCGGCCATCCCGCGGCAGAGGCCATGGACCGCATGGCCTGGCAGGGGATGACCTTATACCGCACCGACCTGCAGGGAAACATTGTGATCCAGGTGGGGGAGGAGGACCGCTGAGGCGGAGAGAGGAACCAAGCACATGGCAGTAAAGAAGAAAAGCGGTGGAAACGCCGGATATGACCAGCTCCGGGCGGACCTTGCCGCCGGGACCCTGGGCACGGCCTACATTTTCCATGGGGAGGAGAGCTACCTTCGGGAGTACTACCTGGGGGAGATGCGCCGACAGCTGGTGCCCGCCGGGTTTGAGGAGTTCAACTACCACAAGCTGGACGGCAAGACCCTTACCGCCCAGGCCCTCACCGAGGCGGCAGAGGCCATGCCTATGATGGCGGAGCGGACCATGGTCCAGGTGGAGGACTGGGACCTCTATAAGCTGGCAGAGGATCAACGGAATATCCTCATTGCCCTTCTGGAGGACCTGCCTCCCTACTGCTGCCTGGTGTTCGTCTATGACCAGGTGGCCTATAAGCCCAATAAAACCAATAAGAAACTGTACGCCGCCGTGGAGAAAAACGTGCAGACGGTGAAGTTTGAGGAGCAGAGCCAGGGGGAGATCCTCAAGTGGGTTTCCCGGCGGTTCAAGGCCACCGGACACACCATCGACGTGCCCACGGCGGAACACCTCATCTTCACCTGCGGCAGCCTCATGAACGGCCTCATCCCGGAGATCGCCAAGATCTCCGCCTATGCCCGGGGGGAGCGGATCACCAAGGGAGATATCGACGCGGT
>CALXGE010000017.1 GCA_944387775.1 uncultured Oscillospiraceae bacterium
TCGTCGGCGATGGGCGGGAAAAAGTCCACGGTCTGGACCAGGGCCAGCTCGTCGGTGACCTTGTAGACAGAGGCGTCATCGCTCTTGTCAAACCCCACCAGCAGGTTCGGGTCGTGGTGGACCTTGATGCCGTCCAGTAGCTGGGCCAGCACACCGGCTCCCACCTTGGCGCCGCAGCCGGCGCATTTGGCCAGCTTAGTCAGTTTCACTTCATTTTCCATTGGTTGTTCCTCCCCCGGTTATCATTATCTTATAAATGTATTTTGGTACATGAAAAAACAAATCGTGTCTATGCTCACTCCCGCAGAATATCTGACAGGGCAAGGATGGCCTCCAGCACGCCGCCGCCCACTGCAAGAGCCTTGTCCGAGGCGCAGAAGCAGTGATCCACGGCACACCGGGGATCCACATCTCCACTCTTCATGCCCTTGTGGACGGCCACACCATCGGCCAACAGGCCGCGAAGGACGCCGTCAATGGTACAGACCATAGGCACCCCATTCACGTAGCCCGCTATGTCTCCGGACCGCACCTGGTCCCCAATCTGCCGCACTCCTTGGAAAACGCCGTCGGCGGGGGCCCGGAGCACCCGTTCTCCGGCGTATCCGCCGATAAGGCCCGGCACCGCCGTATTCTCCAGAGGACTTCCTTCATAGAGGACCCGGCCCAGATAGTGGCCACGCATGGTCTCCACAGCGGCGTGGCAGTCCACCCCGGCGGTAAAGCCCGGCCCTACGCCGATGACCACCGGGGCCATGTCCAGGGTAGTCCCCAGATTCTGCTTGGCCAGAATGGCGTCCACTACCACATCCGGCGCCAGGGCAGAAATCGCCGCTCCCTCCGGGTCGATGAGGACGGGAATGATCCGTTGCTCCAGCAGGTCGGGGATCTCCTCCACCTCGCAAAGACGGGCGGTCACGTCCTCCACCGACACCTCTCCCAGCCGAACCGCCTCCGAAAAGCAGACGGTGCGGCGGATGGCAGTAGGGACAGGGATCTCACAGATACAAACATCCATGCCGCTGCGCCAGAGCCGCAGAGCGATGCCTGTGGCAATATCGCCGCCGCCGCGCATCAAGACAAACATAGAAAACTCCTTTTCCACAGAGAACCGGCGAACACCGGCACAGGCAGCAGGTCGGCCAGTATCTTGGCCTGAGCCATCTCCTCCGGTCCGTCCGCCTGGTTCATCAGTACCTTGTCCCCCAGGGCCTCCGCCTTGATCACAGCTGCCAGAGCCGCTGGAGTGATGGGATCCCCGGGCTTACGCCCCGACAGCCGGCAGAATACCTCTGGCCGGTGAGCGGCCTCCTGTATGGGCTTTTCCAGACCGGACGCCCCCACCAACAGAATGGTCTGCGTCGTCTCCGGCGGGATCACCGGCTCATGGGGCAGATGGGCCTTGCAGGGCAGGCGGTGGGCGCCGTCTGCCTCCACCAGCACATAGTCCGCCAGGGCCGCCAGGGTCGCCCAGGACAGCGTCGGCGCAGTGAGCTTTCCCTCCGACGCGGTGCTGCCGGTGCAGACGACGCTGTTTTCCGCCAGAGCGCGGGACAGATCCTCCGGTGTCGGATCTACCAGCGTGTGGAGATGGCTGGGCATCAGAATATGGGTGGAGGTGGTGCAGATGACGGTCCCCCGCCGGGACAGCTCCTCCGCCAGGAGGTACATGGCGGTGGTCTTTCCCCCGCTGCCGATCAGCGCGGTGATTCCCCGCTCCACGGCCAAAAGCCTGGACAGTTCCAACGGCATCCTCCTCCCTCTGCGGATATATTGATTCCTTCAATGGATCATATCGAATAATGCTTTTCCCTTTCTGCACCAGTATACCGCCTTCCGCATCCAGCGTCAAGGGTCGGCAGGAAAAGCTAGGAACAGATCATTTCCTTTTTGGGGATGAGGCGCAAAAAAACGGGAAGAATATGCAAGAGTCCGCAAAAGTCAAGAGGACATACAAAGCAAATGTCCTCTTGACACAGCGCAATTCCTATATTAAGATAGGAATTGCGCAAAGGAGGTAGATCCATTGTGAAGATATCGACCAGAAGCCGCTACGCACTCCACCTCATGCTGGCACTGGCCATGCAGGAGGATGGGACCAACATCTCGGTGAAATCCGTAGCGGAGAGCCAGGGAATCAGTGAAAAATATCTGGAGCAGGTCATTCCCACTCTGATCCGGGGCGGGATGGTCCGCAGTACCCGAGGAGCCCGGGGCGGCTACCACCTGGTGGGCAGCCCTGAGGACTACACTGTGGGGGACATCCTGCGGCTGGTAGAGGGCAGTATTGCCCCAGTCTCCTGTCTGGACGACGAGGTAAATCAGTGCGCCCGGTGTAAGGAGTGCGTTACCTTGGAGCTGTGGGAACAGGTGGATCGAGCCATCAGCAACGTGGTGGACCATGTGACCCTGGCGGACCTGGTGGACAAACAGCGGCGGATCGATGCCCGCTGCACCTGCCACAGCCGGGGAAATTGCTGAACCCTATTGACATTTTGCCGGAAGGGATTTATAGTGTAATAAATCCTATATTCCTATAGGAATTGTGTAAATATGTACCGGGACCATCCCGGTTTCAGGAAAGAAGGAATCAAAAGCTATGTTTGTATATGCTGACAACGCGGCCACCACAGCCATGAGCAAAGCTGCCGTGGACGCCATGCTGCCGGCCCTTCATGATCTGTACGGCAACCCCGGCAGCCTCCACCAGAAGGGGCGGGAGGCAAATCTGGCCCTGATGGCGGCCCGCCGGACCATGGCGGAGTGCCTGGGTGCCAAGCCGGAGGAGATTTATTTCACCAGCTGCGGTACGGAGTCGGACAACTGGGCCATCACCGAGGGAGCCCGCCTGGGAGCTGCTGTGGGCAAGCGGCATATCATCTCCGATGCCATTGAGCACCATGCGGTGCTCCACACTCTGGCCCGGCTGGAGAAGAACGGCTTCGAGGTCACCTACCTTCCCGTCCATGAAAACGGCATTGTCCGCCTGGATGAGCTGGCCGCCGCCATTCGTCCCGACACCTGTCTGGTGACGATTATGTTTGCCAACAACGAGATTGGTACCCTCCAGCCCATCCGGGAGATTGGCGCTCTGTGCCGTGAGAAGGGCATTCTCTTCCACACCGACGCGGTGCAGGCGGTGGGCCATGTGCCCATTGATGTGGAGAAGGACAACATCGACATGCTCTCCCTCTCCGGGCACAAGTTCCACGCCCCCAAGGGCGTAGGGGCCCTCTACTGCAAGAAGGGCATCAAGCTCCAGAATTTCATTGAGGGCGGCGCCCAGGAGCGGGATAAGCGGGGCGGCACCGAGGCCATCCCCGGCATTCTGGCCATGGCGGCGGCCCTGAAGGACTGCTGCGACCACATGGAGGAGAGCATGGTCAAGGTGACGGCCATGCGGGATAAGCTGATTGATGGCCTGAGCAAGATTCCCTACTCCCGCTGCAACGGGGATCCGGACCACAAGGTGCCCGGCATCGTCAGCTTCTGCTTTGAGGGCATCGAGGGAGAGAGCCTGCTCCTCCGGCTGGATATGGCGGGAATCTGTGCCAGCTCCGGCAGCGCCTGTACCAGCGGCTCCCTGGACCCCAGCCACGTGCTGCTGGCCCTGGGCATGCCCCATGAGATCGCCCACGGCTCCCTGCGGCTGAGTCTGTGCGAGTCCAACACCATGGAGCAGGTGGACTACATGCTGGATCAGGTGCCCCAGGTAGTCAGAGAGCTGCGGGAAATGAGCCCCGTATGGCAGCACATGATGGAAAATGCAGAGGACCCCTACAAGTCCGCCAAGAGATAAGAAAGGAAGTACAGCGTTATGGCTATGGAATACAGTGAAAAGGTGATGGAGCATTTCGCCCATCCCCACAATGTGGGCGTCATCGAGGACGCCAACGGCATCGGCGAGGTAGGCAACGCCAAGTGCGGCGATATTATGAAGATGTACCTGAAGATCAATGACGATGAGATCATCGAGGACGTGAAGTTCCAGACCTTCGGCTGCGCTTCTGCCATCGCCACCAGCTCCATCGCCACCGATATGATTAAGGGCAAGCCCGTCACCGAGGCCCTGACTCTGACCAACAAGGCGGTTGTGGAGGCTCTGGACGGTCTTCCTGCGGTGAAGATCCACTGCTCTGTCCTGGCGGAGCAGGCGGTGAAGGCCGCCGTGGCAGATTATTACAAGAACAAAGGCATCCCCTGCGACAGCTGCCTGTGTGACCACTGCGCTGCCGGTGGCTGCAGCCACGGCGAGGAGGAACATCAGCACTGATTTTTTCGGTTGATCCAGGAGAGGCGGCGTCTGTTATACAGACGCCGCCTCTTGTGCTGCTTTCCATAGAAAACCACATTCACAAACCGTTTCCCAATTGTTTAAATTCTTGGCAAAGAATCTTCATACTTTAGACATAAATGGACGGTATGCTAACACCATCGAAAGGGAGAACAAGAGAAATTCTCCAAATGACAGATCTTTCCGCAAGGAGGCGTTCTATATGTATAACGACAACGAGAGAAACAGCTACGAACCCAATTACAGCTATCGGCCCAATTACGATGAGCCTCTGCCCACGCCGGAAGGCAATCCCAACACCGAGCCGAAGAAGTCCAACCACAAAATGGCAAAGCGTGTTACCGCCATCGTTTTGTGCGGGGCACTGTTAATCGGCGGCTCCTTTGGCGCCGGGTGGTTGATCAAAGGTGGGATCCTGGATAAAAAAGAGGAGACCAGCATCATGGTCAGCCCCAGAGATCTGCCGGAGGTGACTACCGTAAATGTCACCGGTAGTGACAAACTCACCTACACCGAGATCTACAACGCCAATGTAGACAGCTGCGTAAGCATCAACGCTTCCGCCACCGGCTACAACTTCTTCATGCAGCCGGTTAAGACCGCCAGCTCCGGCAGCGGCTTCATTATCACCAAGGACGGCTATATCGTAACCAACTACCACATCATCAGCAACAGTACAGACGTAGAGGTTACACTGGATGACGGTACTACCTATACCGCACAGGTAGTTGGCGGTGATGAGAGCTACGACCTTGCTGTGCTGAAGATTGATCCGGGCGACAAGGAACTTCAGCCTGTGGTTCTGGGCAGCTCCAGCAGCCTCCAGGTGGGCGATGAAATCGCCGCTATCGGCAATCCCCTTGGCGAGCTGACCTTCTCCATGTCCGAGGGCATTGTCTCCTGCGTTAACCGTGAGATCAACGTGGACGGCACCCCTTTCAATATGATTCAGATCACCGCTGCTATCAACGAGGGTAACTCCGGTGGCCCTCTGTTCAACATCTACGGCGAAGTGGTGGGCATCGTCTCCGCGAAGTATTCCTCCTCTTCCTCCGGTAACGCCGTTGAGGGCCTTGGCTTTGCCATTCCTATTGACGATGTACTGAGTATGATCGAGGACATCATGGAAAACGGTCAGGTTACCACTCGTCCCTACCTGGGTATCAGTGCCTACTATGACAGCCAGCCCCAGGTCAGCGGTGTCAGCGCCGGCGTGTATGTAGAGAGCGTAGAAGCCGGCGACCCTGCTGAGAAGGCCGGGCTCCAGGCTGGAGACGTGATCACCATGATCGGCAGCTCCATTATCACCAACCGTGACGATATCAACTCTCTCAGCAAGACCTATAAAGCTGGCGACACTGTCACCATCACGTATGTCCGTAACGGCCAGGTGGCTACCACCGAGCTGACCTTCGGCAGCACCACCGAGGCGAACACCACCAGCAGTCAGACCACGCAGCCGGATACCAGCGAAGGCTATTATCCCTACGAGGAAAATGGCGGCAGCTATTCCTACGGCGGCGATATGGATGACTTCTTTGAACAGTACTTTGGTATGACTTCCTATAGCGGCAAAAATGCCGCCTGACACAGCTTTCGAGACATTCTTCCTCTTTCTCTCCTAACACCCAAAGGGCCATACGGCGTAAGCCGTATGGCCCTTTGGGATTTTTTGTGCCCGTTCGACTATCACAAATGCCAATCTTGTATGGCGAACAGCGATGTGGTAAAATAATTAAAATATGAAAATAATCTTCTGCTGTGGCTGACGTTTATGAGCCGGTGGAGCGGTAATGCCGTACTCCCAGCCGCCATGCTGCGGCGCAGGGGAGCAGGAACAACAAAGATAGCAAGGGCAGAAGGCCGTACCACCCCGGCCCCTGGTCCAGAAGGTATTGGAGAGGCCAGTGCTGCACCAGGGCCAGAGGCACCAGCAGGGTCAAAATCCACAGCACCCCCTTTCCGTAGATGCCGAAGGGGTATTTGCCGTACTCCCGGGGGCCGTCAGTGAAGATGTTCATCACCTCCAGGCCCTCCAGGGTGAAGAAGCACAGGGCAGCATTGATGAGGAAGAGGCCAAAGAACACCGCCGCGCCGCAGAGAATCATCAGCACCAGCACCGCCGCCTTGGCTGCGGTCCAGCGGACAGCGCCGGCGGATATGGCCCATCCCAGCATCAGGACCGCCTGTAGGAGCCGGGGGACCATAGACAATTTCATCTCCTCGCAGAGGAGCTGGAAAATGAGGCCCCGGGGCCGTACCAGAAGGCGGTCGAAACGGGCCTGGGAGAGGACGGCAGAAAAGGCGTCAAAGCCTCTCGCGAAGCACTCTGCAAGAGATGTAGCCGCCAGGATCACGCCAAAGCACAGTGCCAGCTGAGGCAGGGTGTAGCCCGCCACGGTGCCGAAGCGGTCCATGAGGAATTTCACGCCCAGAAAGGTGTTCACCGTCACCAGCAGCTGCCCCAGGCAGCTGAGGAGGAAGGACGAGCGGTAGGTCATGGCGCTCTTGAGGTGGAGGGACAGGAAACTCAGATACAGTCTCATGGTTCAGCCCCCCAGTATCACGGCCCGCCGCAGCCCGCCACGGGTGAGGAGGGCTCCTGCGGCGATGAGCACCACCGCCCAGAACAGCTGGAGCCCCAGAGCGGCGGGGATGCTCTCCCGCGGGATGTCTCCGCCGAAGATCCGCAGGGGGATGTTCTGCATAGCTCCAAAGGGGCTCAGCTGAGCCAGCTGCCGCAGACCCTCCGGCAGGAAGGGCAGGGGCACCACCGCGCCTCCCAGCAGCTCCGCCGCCGCTACCGACAGCACCATGATCCCGTTGGCGTCGGTGAGAAAGAAAGACAGGGCGTAGATAAGAAGCGTGTAGGCGCAGACTACCACCAGCATCAGTGCCATTGCCGCAAGAAATGCCAGGAATACCGAGGGCGATATCCGCAGTCTGAGGCCGTAGGGGGCAGGGACCAGAATGCCCACCAGCAGGATCGGCACCGCCCGCAGGGCCGCCCGACTCAGCCGGAGAGCCAGAGACCGGGCCATCCACATGGTGTAGAGGTCTGTAGGCCGGGTGAGTTCATAGGCCACACTGCCGTTTTTTACGGCCTCCACCAGATCCATCTCCCAGTACCACATGGCAAAAAAGGCCAGAAAGGCCTGCTGGAGCCAGATATAGGCGGAGAGGGCCTCCATGCCCATAGGAAAACTGTCCGGGTCGGACAGCCAGAAGGCCCGGTAGAGGAGGATCTCCATGGTCCCCCACACCAGCTGGGTGCTCATGCCCGCCAGGGCGGCGGCCCGGTACTGGAGTCCCGCCAGCAGGCGCATCCGGAAAAAAGCCAGATATTGTCTCATAGCCGGACCTCCTAGATGCCGAAGCGGCGGTAGAGGTCTGCCACAGACTCCTCGGTGGAGAGGTTCTCCCCCGCCATGGCGCGGATCTCCTCGGTAGTACCGTCCAGCAGCAGCTGTCCCTTGCCGATGAGCAGTACCCGGCTGCACAGGGCCTCCACGTCCTGCATGTCGTGGGTGGTGAGGATCACCGTGGTGCCCCGGGTTCGATTCTCCTCCCGGATGAAGTCCCGGACCTTCAGTTTGGACACCGCATCCAGGCCGATGGTAGGTTCGTCCAGAAACAGCACCTTAGGGCTGTGGAGCAGGGCGGCGGCCACCTCGCAGCGCATCCGCTGGCCCAGGGACAGCATCCGGGCGGGAGTCCGCAGCAGGTCCTCCAGGTCCAGCAGCTCCGTCAGCCGATCCAGATTCTCACGGAAACGCTCCTCCGGCACCCGGTAGATGTCCCGCAGCAACCGGTAGGAGTCCATCACCGGCACATCCCACCACAGCTGACTGCGCTGGCCAAACACCACTCCCAGCCGTGCTACGTGGGCCTTCCGGTCCTCCCAGGGGACAAGGTCATCGACGATACAGCTGCCGCTGTCCGGCCGTAGAATGCCGCTGAGGATCTTGATGGTGGTACTCTTTCCCGCGCCGTTGGGACCGATGTAGCCCACCATCTGCCCGTCTGGAATGGTGAAAGACAGGCATTGGAGAGCGGGAACCGCGTCCCAGCCCCCGGAGACCATTCGCTTGAGTGCGCTGCCCAGGCCGGCCTCTCGTCGTCGGACCCGGTAGGTCTTGGATATTTCCTTCATTTCGATCATATTTTCTTTTCTCCTTCAAAATATTGGCCCGCCGCGGTCAGATCAGCGGGGGGAGATTGGGACACTCCTCCATGGCCTTAATGCCGGCGGGAAATATTCTGTCGGGAAGGACGGCAAGGGGTAACGACGCCCTGCCGCCGGGACAAAATACCCTCTCTTCGCCCTGCCGGACGGCGGGGCGAAAAGGAATTTCAGTTTACGCCTGTTTTATAGCTTTGTCAATTACTATCCCAGTGGAAAAGGGGAATATTTTTTATGAAAGAGGTTTTTTCCGCACTGTGCCGGGGTCTTTCCGCCGGACAGGGGACGGTGCTGTGCAGCATCATCGCCAGCGAGGGCTCCACGCCCCGAGGATCGGGTGCCAAGATGCTGGTCATGGCGGACGGCAGCACTGCCGGCACCATCGGCGGCGGCGCGGTGGAGTACCGCTGCACCGCTCTGGCAAAGGAGCTCTGTCGGGAGAAGCGGTCCCAGTTTCAGTCCTATCGTCTCTCCGCCGGAGATATCGCCGACATCGGCATGATCTGCGGGGGCAACGTGGAGCTGTTCCTCCAATATCTGGACCCGGCAGACAGCGGGCTGCTGTCTCTGGTGGAGCAGGCGCTGTCTCTGCTGGACAGCGGCCGGGAGGTTTGGCTGGTCATTGCCATCGATGGTGACAGCCGCTGGCGCTGGGGGCTGTGGGACAAAAATGGCCCCATAGCGGGCCTTGTGGATCTTCCGCGTGAGAATGTGGCTGAGGTCCTGGGCAGCCGGCCCCGGCTGGTCAAGGGAGATGTGACCCTGTATGGGGAGCCCCTCAGCCGCCCCGGCACCGTGTACCTCTTTGGAGGCGGCCACGTGGGTCGGGCCCTGGTGCCCATTCTGGCCTTGGCGGATTTTCGGGTGGTGGTCTGCGATCAGCGGCCCGACGCCGCCAGTCAGGAGGCGCTGCCCCAGGCAGCGGAGGTATACTGCCTCCCCTATGAGGATGCCTTTGCCCATCTGCCGCCGGTTACGGCAGCGGACTATGTGGTCATCATGACCCCCGGCCACCAGGCGGATTTTGAGGTGCTGCGTCAGGCCCTCGCCACCCCTGCCCGGTACATCGGCTGCATCGGCAGCCGCCGGAAGGTGGCGGCTACCCGGGAGAAGCTGCTGGCGGCGGGCTTCCCGGCGGAGGAGATTGACCGGATTTGGTCACCCATCGGCCTGCCCATTGGCGGGGACACCCCGGCGGAGATCGCGGTATCCATTGCCGCCCAGCTCATTGCATGCCGGTCCGGCCACCTGGAGGAGAGGGGGAACCGCCATGGCGGATAGAGAACCAGGCCGGGTCCAATCGGTGTGCAAAGCCATGGACCTTCTCTCCTGCCTGGCGGAGGCCCGAACCCCTCTGACCCTGGGGGAGCTGTCTCGACGGACGGGGATGC
Organism: uncultured Oscillospiraceae bacterium; assembly: GCA_944387775.1. GTDB lineage: Bacteria > Bacillota > Clostridia > Oscillospirales > Oscillospiraceae > Pelethomonas. The sequence continues at coordinate 9,869 of CALXGE010000017.1, forward strand.
CCAAGGCCACAGTTCACGGCCTTCTCTCCGCCCTGCGCAGCAGCGCCGTGGTGGAGCAGTCCGACGAGGACGGCCGTTACCGACTGGGCATCCGTCTCTTTGAGTACGGCTGCGCTGTGAGCCGGGGATGGAATGTGCTGGAGGCCGCGGCGGAGCCTCTGCGCCACGTGGCGGAGGAAACCGGCGAGACCGCCTCCATTGCCACGTTGGACCGTGGAGATGTGCTGATCCTGGACAGCGCCGATGCCCGGAGCAACTTCCGGGTGGTGTCGGAGAAGGGCTCCCGTCTGCCTGTCCACTGCACCTCCCAGGGGAAGTTGCTGCTGGCCTATATGCCCTCCGCCCAGCGGCGGGCCCTGCTGCGAAACTGCGATTTTGCCGCCTATACCCCCCACAGCCACACGGACCTCGCCTCTCTGGAGGGAGAGATGGAGCAGATTCTCCGCCAGGGCTACGCCATCGAAAACGGCGAGCTGCGGATTGGCCTGCGGTCCGTGGCGGCTCCGGTATTCAACGTGGAGGGCCAGGCAATATATGCCATCTGCGTGGTGGGCATGTTCCGCCGGGTCAACTCGCCGGAGCTGGAGCGGGCCACCAAGCTGTTGCTGAGCGCGGCGGAGCGGATCTCCTTTGATCTGGGCTACCGCGGCAGACAAAATCCCTGAGGGGCTGCGCCCCGGAAAGGAGCGGCATCGTGCTGCAAATAGAACGTGTGATTCTCTCCCTGGAGGAGAGCGAGGACCGCCTGCAGGAGAAGGCGGCGGCTATCCTCGGCCTTCCGCCCAGAGAGATTCAGGCTCTGACCATCCTCCGCCGGGCGATAGACGCCCGGGAGGAGGTCCGTCTGGTGTACACCCTGCGGGTAAAAGTGAAAAACGAGGAAAAGGTGCTGCGGCGGTGCCGGAGCCGCCAGGTATCCCGGGCGGAAAAGGAACACTACCGTCTGCCACCGCCGGTACAGCCACCGGATATTCCGCCGGTGGTGGTAGGCGCAGGGCCGGGCGGCCTGTTCTGCGCCCTGGCCCTGGCCCGCTGCGGGGCAAGACCTATTCTGCTGGAACGGGGCAAGCCGGTGGAGGAACGGGCGGAGGATGTGGAGCAGTTCTGGACCACCGGTCAGCTGGATTTCCAGTCCAATGTCCAGTTTGGCGAGGGAGGCGCGGGCGCCTTCTCCGACGGCAAGCTGAATACCGGCACCCGGGACCCCAGCCACCGGTTCATCTTGGGAGAGCTTGTCGCCCACGGCGCGCCGGAGAGTATTCTCTGTGACGCCAAGCCCCACGTGGGCACCGACTACCTTCACCGGGTGCTGGCAAGCCTCCGACGGGAACTGGTAAGCTTAGGCTGCGACATCCGCTTTGGCCATCAGGTCACCAACCTGGTGCTGGAGGAGGGGCACCTCTCCGCTCTGGAGGTCCAGGGGCCGGAGGGCCGCTACATTCTTCCGGCACGGGAAGCGGTGCTGGCCCTGGGCAACAGCGCCCGGGACACCTTCGAGATGCTCCACGCCGCCGGTGTGCCTATGGAGCCCAAGCCCCTGGCGGTGGGCGTACGCATCGAGCATCTGCAAAAAGATATAGATGCAGTCCAGTACAAGGCCCAGGCGGGCCATCCCCGTCTGGGGGCCGCCTCCTATAAGCTCAGCTGCCATCTGGAGAGCGGGCGCAGTGTGTTCAGCTTCTGCGTCTGTCCCGGCGGTACGGTAGTGGCCGCTGCCAGCGAGGCGGACCGGGCCGCCACCAACGGCATGAGCCTCTATGCCCGGGATGGGGAGAACATCAACGGGGGCCTCCTGGTCAGCGTCACGCCGGAGGACTTCCCCGGCGATGGGCCACTGGCGGGGATCGCCTTCCAGCGGGAACTGGAGGAGCGAGCCTATGCCGCCGGAGGCGGCGGCTATATCGCGCCTGCCCAGCGGGTGGGAGACTTTCTGGCCCATCGGCCCTCCACGGGGCCGGGGAAAGTAACGCCCACCTACCGCCCCGGCGTCCGCTGGTGCGATCTATGGGAGCTACTGCCGCCCTTTATCTGTGAGGCGTTGACACAGGCTCTGCCGCTGCTGGAGCAGAAGATCCACGGCTTTGCCCAGGAGGATGCGGTGCTCACTGCAGTGGAGAGCCGCAGCTCCTGTCCCTTACGGATCCTGCGCAGCGAGGCGGGAGAGTCCGCCGTCCGTGGCCTCTGGCCCTGCGGCGAGGGAGCCGGCTACGCTGGGGGGATTATGTCCGCGGCGGCGGATGGTCTAAAAACAGCGGAACATATTCTGGAGAAGATTCGAAAGGAGCAGATGCCATGAGAAAGCTGGCCGTTTGCGTAGATTTTATGAATGAAAAGTACCGCCGCCAGATCGATGCCGCTGCTGATGCGGCGGGATTTGTGGTCCACTACTACGACACCCAGGCAGCGCTGACTCCCCATATTGGGGACTACGAGGTGCTGTTCGGTCACCCGGTGCCGGCTCTGCTGCGGCAGGCCTCTCAGTTGAAGTGGCTGTGCAGCGATCACGCCGGTGTGGACCGGTATCTGGATGACGCGGCATGGCCTCATTCCGACTGTATTCTCTCCAACAGCTCCGGGGCCTATGGTCCCACCATCTCTGAGCACATCCTGATGGTACTGCTGATGCTGCTGCGGCGAATGCCGGAGTATCAGGCGGATCTCAGCCGGCGGCAGTGGACCTACCACGCACCCATCCGCTCCATTATCGGCAGTCATATCGTGGTACTGGGCACCGGGGACATCGGAAGCAACACCGCCCGGCGGCTAAAAGCCCTGGGCGCCTCCGTTACCGGTGTGTGCCGCAGCGGAAAGAGTGGTGAGCCCGCCTTTGACCGGGTGCTGCCCACAGCGGAACTGGACAGCGTCCTGCCCACAGCGGACGCCCTGGTGATGGCGCTGCCTTCTACGCCGGAGACGGTAGGGATTCTCAGTCGGGAGCGGATCTCCCTATTACCGGAGCACGCCTATGTAGTGAATGTGGGCCGGGGCTCCGCCATCGACCAGCAGGCCCTGGGCGACGCCCTTCGGGCAGGCAAGCTGGCCGGGGCGGCTCTGGATGTAATGACACCGGAGCCCCTGCCGACAGATGATCCCCTGTGGGATTGCCCCAATATCATTATCACCCCCCATGTCTCCGGCAACATGTCCCTGGGTCTCACCTGCGATATCGATGTGGACATGTTCTGTGCCGACCTGGAACGCTACGCCGCCGGGAAGCCTCTTTACAACCTGGTGGACCGTATCCGGGGCTATTGAGTAGATCTTTACATAAAAGAGGAGGCCGCGTGATCACGCGGCCTCCTCTTTGCGATTCCTATTTCCAGCTGCGGGGACTGCGGCCGTAGGCACTGCGGAAAGCCCGCAGGAAAGCGGAATAGTCTCCGAAGCCCGCCTCCTCCGCCGCCTTCAGCACCGGCACCCCCTGGCGGATCTGCTCCGCTGCCTGCTGGAGCCTCTTCTGACGGATATACTGGTGGACTGTGCAGCCGTATATTTCCTTGAAACGGTGCATCAGGTAGTACCGGCTGAGAAAGAAAGCTCCGGACAGCCGCTCGATCGTCAGCTCCTCCCCCAGATGGTCCCGAATGAAGTGGGTGACCTCCTCCATTTTGGGATCGAAGCGGTAGGACACCGCTGCCATTTCTGTAGGTGCGGTGAGCATGTCCCGGTTCAGGGCGATCATCAGCTGCAGGGCACAGGTGTCTGCCAGCAGCGGTGCGGCGAAGGCCTCCTCCCGGGAGGCCTCCCACAGTCGGCCGAAGAGATCCCGGTAACGGTTTCTGTCCTCTCCTCTGGGACGATAGAGGTGAAATTCCCGTTGGGCGGTGAGGGAAAAGCAGTTGGCAAGATTGGCATGCGGGGTACTGAAGCGGGCCAGAAAATCCCGGTTGATCCACAGAACCATTCGCTCATAGGGCTGCCCGGGGTCCACCACCAGCAGATGGATCAGATTCCGGCCCACCAGCAGAATGTCCATAGGCTGCAGAAGGTAGCTCTTGCCCTCGATGCTGTAGGTCACATGGCCTCCCAACTGCAGCACCAGCTTGTCAAATTCGTGGTAATGGTAGTCCAGCCGGAGAGGCTGGCTATCCCGCAGGTGAAAGAGGCGGTAATCCTCGTTGAGATAACCCCGCTTGCCCACTTCACTTTTATCCAGCATGACCACACCTCACTTTTTGCACACTAATATGCTTTTCTTTATAATATCATGCTGTTTTTGCTTGCGCAAGGCAAAAATGAGAGACAGGCCCGGCGGTATCCGCCAAGCCTGTCCAGATATCAGAAATATATCACTTACTGACCCATAGGGGCGCCGCAGTGAGGGCAGAATTTTGAGGCGCTGATCTTTCCGCAGACAGGACAGGGAGTGCCTTCCTGGGCTTCTTCTTCCTCCATAGCCTTCTCCCGGCTGGCCTGGAGCTGGGCGATCTTCTCCTGAGAAGCCTTCACCGCAGAGACCAGATCGGCTACAGCATCGGGCACCTCATCCCCGTGCTCACAGACAAACCACTGGCCGATGGCCCGGTAATTTTTGTCCATCTCCCGGCGCTCCGCCAGAATAGCGGCGGAGATCTTGGCGGAATCCGCAACGTCCTTGGCCATTTCACCCGCCGTGGTGGCAACGGCCTTGGCCTTCTGGGTCAGATCATCAAAAAAGCTCATACTGTTCTCCTTTCGAAACAGGCGGACTTTTCCGCCGGTCGAGGAATTATCCCCTACATTATAGCCGCTTTCGCCATGGACTGCAAGCGGATTTTCTGGAGGGCCATATAAAATATTTCTATGCTTTTGCCGCCTCCTGTGGTAAAATAAAACATCATGATCTATTCCATCAGGTGTTGGAGGTCAGGCCTATGGCAATCACATCAGAGTACTATTTTCCTTCCAGTGACGGAAAAACACTGATTCATGTCAACCAGTGGACGCCCAATGACCGCAAGATTATCGGCGTGGTCCAGATTGCCCACGGAGTGGCGGAGTACGGCGGACGCTACGCCCCCTTTGCCCGCTACCTCTGTGCCCACGGATACGTGGTGGTGGCCAACGACCATCTGGGCCACGGCCTGTCGGTGATCGACGGTGCCCCCATGGTGTATTTGGGAGAGACGGACGGCTGGCAGCATGTGGTGGACGACATGGAGGAGCTCCGCCGGCGTACTGCCCGGGTGTTCCCCGGCAAGCCTTACTTCCTCTTTGGCCACTCCATGGGCTCATTCCTCTCCCGTACCCATTTGATTCGTTACCCCGGCTGCCTGGATGGCTGCATCCTCTGCGGCACTGGACACCAGTCACCGGCGCTGATTGCCGGCGGCAAGCTGATCGCTGACCGGGAGATTCGCCGCCTGGGGAGAAAATCCTTTAGCGTCAAGGCAGATAAGCTGGCCTTTGGGGCATATAATCAGCATTTCAAGCCCTCCCGCACGAAATTTGACTGGATCTCTGCCAATGAGGCCAATGTAGATGACTACATTGCGGACCCTCTCTGTGGCGGCGATACCACCCTGGGGCTGTTCCGGGATATGCTGGATGGCCTGACCATCATTACCAAACAGTCGAATATCAACAAGATGGACAAGGAACTGCCGGTATTTTTCATTGCCGGAGATAAGGACCCTGTGGGAGATATGGGCAAAGGCGTGGAGAAGGCCTACCATTGCTTTCAGAAGGCTGGGCTTCGTGACGTGACCATGAAGCTCTACCACGGTCTGCGCCACGAGATCCTTAACGAGAGCGGGAAACAGTATGTCTATCGGGACGTGCTGGACTGGCTGGAGGCCCGGAGCTGACGGAGCAGGGCTGGCAGGGAGAGAAGCTCGGTGTTGTGGTAACGCAGCAGCACCACGGTGCTCAGGGCGCAGTCTGCTGTAAACAGCAGCCATACCCAGGCGGTAACCTGAGACGGCATAGCAGCTGCCAGCAGGGCCAGCCCCGGCTGGTACAATTTCAGCCCCACTGCGGACAGGATTCCCCAGATAGCGGTGAAGCGCAGGCACACTCTGCCCCGGAGGTTCAGCTTCTCTCCGGTGTAATCCCAAAAGCTGACGGAAAAAATAGTCTCATAGAGCCAGTGGACCAGATATTCCACTGCCGTGCAGATCAGCGCTCCCGCTGCTGCTGTGCATAGGAAGGGCCACTGTTTCGGCACCATGACAGCTGCCGTCGTCATGGCAAGGCCGTAGACCGGGCACAGCGGCAGCAGCAGGAAGCACTTTCTGGTCTGCTGGGGGGCATGGATGGCCGCGGCATAGATCCTTTCCAGACAGTAGCCGATAAAGCTGTAGGCGATAAAAAACCACAACACAGACTGCATAGGCGGACCTCCTCTCTTCGTGAAAGTAGCATACCCGCCTGTGGGCAGGATATACCAAGGAGGTGGCTGAATGCAGGATTCCTGGGAGGCCCTGGCCAGAGAGTGTGCCGGGTGCCGGGAGTGTGCTCTGCACCAGACAAGGAAAAATGTAGTCTTCGGCGTGGGAAATCCCCAGGCGGAGATCATGCTGGTGGGAGAGGGCCCCGGTGCCAACGAGGACGCCACCGGTATTCCCTTTGTGGGCCGGGCAGGCCAGCTGCTGGACGATATGCTGGCCATCATCGGTCTGGACCGGGACCGGGTCTACATCTGCAACATCGTAAAGTGCCGTCCGCCGGGAAACCGGGACCCGCTGAATGTGGAGCAGGATGCCTGTATTGGCTATCTGCGCCGGCAGATCGCTCTGGTGCAGCCCAAGATTCTGGTATGTCTGGGCCGTATTGCGGCCATGCGGCTTATCGATGACAAGTTCCGCATTACCCGGGACCACGGCCGGTGGTATGACGTGGGCGGCATGCGCATGACTGCCATCTACCACCCTTCAGCCCTGCTGCGGGACCCCAGCCGCAGACCGGAAACCTTTGACGATCTCAAGGAGATCCAGCGGGAAATCGGACGGGTGTGCAGCCGCACGACACTGGCAAGGCCTGGAGAGCTGTGAAAGACGTTGTCGAATTATCTAAAATGGACGACGAAAATTCGTCGTCCATTTTCCATGGCCTGCCCTTGTAGCCAAATACAAGATGTAGTATACTAGATAAGATTTGAAAACTATGGTGTGGGGAGGAAGTATGGCTAAAATCGGATTTGATAATCAAAAATACCTGGAGACACAGTCTGCCCATATCCGGGAGCGGATCAAGCAGTTCGGAGGAAAGTTGTACCTTGAATTTGGCGGAAAGCTTTTTGACGATTACCATGCCTCCCGGGTGCTGCCGGGCTTTGAACCGGACAGCAAGATCCGTATGCTGCAGCAGCTGAAGGATGACGTGGAGATCGTGGTAACCATCTGTGCCTGCGATATCGAGAAGAATAAGGTCCGGGGCGACCTTGGCATCCCCTATGAGGAGGATGTGCTGCGGCTTATCGACATCTTCCGGGGCATGGATCTGTATGTGGGCAGCGTGGTGGTCACCCAGTATAACGGCCAGTCGGCGGCGGATGCCTTCCTCAAACGGCTCAATGCCCTGGGGGTGCGGACCTACCGCCACTATCCCATCGCCGGGTATCCCCATAATATTGATGTGATTGTCAGCGAGGAGGGCTATGGCCGCAACGAGTACATCGAGACCAGTCATCCGCTGGTGGTGGTGACGGCTCCTGGCCCCGGCAGCGGCAAGATGGCCACCTGCCTTAGCCAACTCTATCACGAAAACCGCCGGGGCATCAAGGCGGGTTATGCCAAGTTTGAGACCTTCCCCATCTGGAATCTGCCCCTCAAGCACCCGGTGAACCTGGCCTATGAGGCGGCTACAGCGGACCTCTCCGATGTGAATATGATCGATCCCTTCCACCTGGAGGCCTATGGCGTCACCACCGTCAACTACAACCGGGATGTAGAGGTGTTCCCCGTCCTGCGGACCATCTTCGAAAACATCCTGGGCGAGTGCCCCTACAAGTCCCCCACGGATATGGGTGTGAATATGGTGGGCAACTGTATTATTGACGACGAGGTCTGCCGAGAGGCATCCTATATGGAGATCCTCCGCCGGTACTACACTGCTCTCACCGACCGACTCCGGGGCAAGGCCGACGACGAGCTTGTGTTCAAGCTGGAGCTCCTTATGAAGCAGGCAGGCATCACGCCGGACATCTTCCCGGCAGTGGCGGCCTCCCTCAAACGGGAGGAGGAGACAGGAGCCCCTGCCGGGGCTATGGTCCTGCCTGACGGCCAGGTGATCACCGGCCGCACCAGTGACCTTCTGGGTGCCTCCGCGTCGCTGCTGCTCAATGCCCTCAAGCGGTTGGGAGGGATTAACCAGAGCCTGGATCTTATTTCCACCCAGGTGCTGGAGCCTATCTGCAAACTGAAAACCCAGAGCCTGGGCCATAAGAATCCTCGGCTCCACAGTGACGAGGTTCTGATTGCCCTGTGTGTCAGCGCCCTTACCAACCCCATTGCCGCCCTGGCCCAGGAGCAGATTCCCAAGCTGAAGGGCTGCGATGCCCACTTCACCGTAGTCCTCAGCGACGTGGACGAGAAGCTCTACCGCCGCCTGGGGATGCATGTGAGCAACGAACCGAAATACGAGCGGCAGCGGCTCTATTTCAAATAAGCTGTCGCCACGCGAGAGGCTGCGGAGATTACCCGCAGCCTCTCTCTATCCCAAGAAAGGAACAGACACAATATGGAAACCATCTCTCAGATTTTAGCCCGGGAGCTGAACCAGAAAGTAGAGTACGTTGATAACGTGATCTCACTTCTGGACGAGGGCAACACCCTGCCCTTCATCGCCCGTTACCGCAAGGAGCTCCACGGCTCCATGGACGACACCACCCTCCGCACCCTCCAGGACTGGCTGCAGTATCTCCGCGGCCTGGAGCAGCGGCGGCAGGAGGTGAAAAGCGCCATTGAGAACCAGGGAAAGCTGACGGAGGAGCTCTCCGCTGCCATCGACGCCGCCGCCACTCTGGCGGAGGTGGAGGATCTCTACCGCCCCTATAAGCAAAAGCGCCGCACCCGGGCCACCGTGGCCCGTGAGAAAGGGCTGGAGCCCCTTGCGGCTCTGCTGTATGCCCAGGAGCGGGACTGTCCCGATCCTCTGGCAGCGGCAGCGGACTATGTGGACCCGGAGAAGGGCGTGGAGACGGCGGAGGAGGCCCTTCAGGGGGCCAGCGACATCATCGCCGAGGACATCTCCGACGATGCCTCCGTCCGCAAGATCCTCCGGGAGCAGCTGATGCGCCAGGGCTTTCTCGTTTCCGCCGCCACCGGCGAGGAGGACAGCGTCTACCGGCTCTACTACGATTTCCGTCAGCCTCTGGGAAAGCTCCAGGGTCACCAGATCCTGGCCATCAACCGCGGCGAACGGGAGGGCTTTCTGAAGGTGGACGTGGAAAACGACCGGGAAGGGGCCCTCATCACTCTGCGGCGGCAGGTGGTGCGGCCCGGCAGTCCCGCCATGGTCTTTATCCGCGCTGCGGCGGAGGACGCCTACGACCGTCTCATCTTCCCCTCCCTGGAGCGGGAGGTCCGCAGCACCCTCACCGATGAGGCCAGCGAGGGAGCCATCGGTCAGTTTGCCCTGAACCTCCGGCCTCTTCTGATGCAGCCGCCGGTAAAGGGCCATGTGACCATGGGGCTGGACCCCGGCTACCGCATGGGCTGCAAGGTGGCGGTGGTGGACGAGACCGGCAAGGTGCTGGACACCGCCGTGGTCTACCCCACCCACGGGGAGCGGCAGAAGCAGGAGGCCATTGCCAAGCTGACCAAACTCATCCACGCCCACGGCGTCACCCACATCGCCATTGGCAATGGCACCGCCTCCCGGGAGACGGAGCAGATGGCGGTGGAGCTGATCCGTCAGGTGGGCGGCGGCGTCAGTTATATGATTGTCAGCGAGGCCGGGGCCTCGGTGTACTCTGCCTCCCCCTTGGCGGCGGAGGAGTTCCCTCAGTTTGACGTGAACCTCCGCTCGGCGGTGTCCATCGCCCGGCGGCTCCAGGATCCCCTGGCGGAGCTGGTAAAGATCGACCCCAAGGCCATCGGCGTGGGCCAGTACCAGCACGACATGCCCCCCAAGCGGCTGGACGAGGCCCTCAGCGGCGTGGTGGAGGATTGCGTCAATGCTGTAGGAGTGGACGTGAACACCGCCTCCCCCTCTCTCCTGCGGCAGGTAGCGGGGCTCACCGCCACCACGGCCAAGAATATCGTGAAATACCGGGAGGACAACGGGCCCTTTACCACCCGCAAGCAGCTCCTCAAGGTGCCGAAGCTGGGCCCCAAGGCCTATGAGCAGTGCGCCGGCTTCCTGCGGGTGCCGGAGAGCAAGGCGGTGCTGGACAACACCGCCGTCCACCCGGAGAGCTACGCTGCGGCAGAGCGGCTGCTGGAGCTGACAGGTTACGCCATGTCCGACGTGGCGGCGGGAAAGCTTGCCGACCTGGACAGCCGTATCCGGGAGAAGGGGGCAGAGGCCCTTGCGGAGGCCTGCGGTGTGGGTGTCCCCACTCTGCTGGATGTGGCCAAGGAGCTCCAGAAGCCTGGCCGGGATCCTCGTGACGAGCTGCCGCCGCCGATCCTCCGCACCGATGTGCTGGAGATCAAGGACCTCAAGCCCGGTATGGTACTCACCGGAACTGTCCGTAATGTCATTGACTTCGGTGCTTTTGTGGATATCGGCGTCCACCAGGATGGCCTGGTCCATGTCTCCCAGATCAGCAATAAATTTATTCGCCACCCCTCGGAGGCGGTGTCGGTGGGCGACATTGTACAGGTAGTGGTGCTGGAGGCAGACGAGAAGAAAAAACGGATCTCCCTGTCCATGAAGCAGGTTCCCAAGGACGGTACACCCCGGATGTAAATCCGGAACAATCCAGGATCATTAACGGAAATTTCACCATTTAGTGAAGCAGCGTGTTATACTGTAATCAAAGTATATCCTGCAGCGGCCGCGCCAGGATGAATACGAGGGATTTGGTATGAGTGAATTTGTACGCTTTGAGCATGTGAGCAAGACCTACCACGTGGGGGAGGTGGATATCCACGCCCTCCAGGATGCCAACTTCTCTGTCAATGAGGGAGAACTGTGTGTCATCGTGGGTCCCAGCGGCGCGGGCAAGACCACCTTGCTGAATATTTTGGGAGGCATGGATACCCTCACCTCCGGAAAGATCCTTCTGGGAGACAAGGAGATCTCTGCCTATACCACCCGGCAGCTGACCACCTACCGCCGTCACGATATCGGCTTCGTGTTCCAGTTCTATAATCTGATTCCCAACCTCACCGCTCTGGAGAACGTGGAGCTGGCGGCCCAGATCTGCGAGCACCCTCTGGATGCGGCTCAAGTGCTTCAGTCTGTAGGCCTGGAGCAGCGCCTGGCCAACTTTCCCGCTCAGCTCTCCGGCGGCGAGCAGCAGCGTGTGGCGATTGCCAGAGCCCTTGCCAAGAACCCCAAGCTTCTGCTCTGCGATGAGCCCACCGGCGCTCTGGACTATACCACCGGCAAGGCCATTTTGAAGCTTTTGCAGGACATGAGCCGCCAGAAGGGCATGACCGTCATCATTATCACCCATAACAGCGCGCTCACCGCCATGGCGGACCGGGTGATCCGGGTCAAGAACGGCACCGTGGTCTCTGAAGAGATCAATGCCAGTCCCGTTCCTGTGGAGGAGATCGAATGGTAACGACGCTGCTGAAATCTACCCTGCGAGAGATTCGCCAGAGCCTTGGCCGGTATCTGGCGATTCTGGCTATTGTGGGGCTGGGCGTGGGGTTCTTCGCGGGGCTCAGAATGGCTCAGCCGGACATGATGGCCACAGGAGTAGCCTATCTGGAAGAATATCAGCTTTTTGACTTCCAGCTTATGTCCACCCTGGGATTCACCAAGGAGGATGTGGAGGCATTTTCTCAGCTGGAGGGGATCTCTGCCGCTGAGGGGTCGGTTTATACCGACTTTCTGATGGAGCGAGGAGAAAACGACGAGATCGTTGTCACAGCCCGTTCCTTGACCCCGGATATCAACCAGACGGAACTGTTGGCGGGCCGAATGCCGGAGGCAGCCAACGAGTGCGTGGGCGACTCCCGGTTCTTTACGGAAGAGGATCTGGGCACAGCGGTCCGGGTATCCTCCAACAACGATGAGGATACTCGGGAGCTGATGGCTTACGATGAGTATACGCTGGTAGGCCTGGTCCAGTCCCCCTACTACCTCAACTACGAGCGAGGCACCAGCTCCATCGGCAGCGGCAGCGTTTCCGCCTTTGTCTATATTCCAGAAGATGGCTTCGACTTTGACGCCTATTACGAGGTGTACCTCTCCATAGCAGACGGGGCCGACGCTTACTCCGATGCCTACGAGGACCAGATCGATGCTCTGAAACCTCAGGTGGAGGAGCTGCTGGATCAGCGGGCGGAACTGCGCTACGAGACGCTGTACAACGACGCCATGGAAGAGATCCTGGACGCGGAGGCGGAACTGGCTGACGGCTGGGAGGAGTACCGCAGTGAACGCTCCGACGCAGAGTTGGAGCTGTCCGACGCTCTGCAGGAGCTGCTGGACGGCGAGGCGGACTACGCCCAGGGTGTCAAGGACTACGAACAGGGCAAGATCGATTACGCCGATGGCCTCCAGGAGTACGAGGATGGCCTCCAGGAGATCGCCGACGCGGAGCAGGAGCTTAAGGACGGCTGGCAGGAATACTACGACGGCAAGGCGGAGGCGGAGCAGGAGCTCCGGGACGCCTACCAGGAGCTGCTGGACGCGGAAGCGGATTACGCCGACGGCCTTGCGGAGTATGAGGACGGCCTCAAGGAACTCCAGGACGCGGAGGCAGAGTACGAGGACGGCCTCGGTGAACTGGAGGATGCCCGGGACCAGCTCGACGACGCGGAGGCGGAGCTGGAGGCAGGCTGGGAAAAGCTTCAGGACGCCAAGGATCAGCTGGAGGAGGGCGAGGCCCAGTATACTCAGCTCCAGGAGCTCTATCAGGCGGGCGAGCAACTGGCGGGCGAATTGTCCTCCATGACGGGAATTTCTGATCCCTCCACTCTGGTGGGAATTTTAGCTTCCGGCCAGTCGCCGGAGCTTAACGCCGCTGTGGACGCTGTCCTTCAGCAGCAGGGCAGCAGCGTGGACGAATTCGTGGGCGGCTGGCAGGCGGCAGAGAGCCAGCTGGGCGGCACTCTCAACGACGCCACCCTCCAGGGGCTCCGTGATGAACTGGATCAGGGCCGGGTGGAGTACGAAGAGGGCCTTGTGGAATATGAAGACGGCGTTGCCCAGTACGAGGACGGCCTCGCCCAGTACAAGGAAGGCCGTGATGAGCTGGAGGATGCCCGTGAGCAGTTGGACGACGCCTGGGCGGAGCTGGATGAAGGCAAGCAGGAACTGGACGATGGCCGTGCGGAGCTGGACGACGGCTGGCGGGAGTACTACGAGGGCGCGGCGGAGGCAGAGCAGGAGCTGGCTGACGCCTACCAGGAGCTGCTGGACGGCGAGCAGGAGCTGGCTGACGGTAAGCAGGAGCTGGAAGACGCCAAAATCGAGCTGGAGGATGCGAAGGCCGACCTGGACGCCGCCCCCGGTGAGCTAGAGGACGCCCGGCAGGAACTGGACGACGGCTGGCGAGAGTACTACGACGGAGAGGCTGAGGCGGACCGGGAGTTCCTGGACGCGGAGACAGAACTCTCTGATGCAGAGCGGGAGCTGGCGGATGCCCGGGAGGATCTCAAGGATCTCAAGCGGGCAGATACCTACACCCTGACCCGAAACGAGAACATCGGTTACGTTTGCTTCGACAACGATACCTCCATTGTAAAAGCCATCTCCGTGGTGTTCCCTGTGTTTTTCTTCCTGGTGGCAGCTCTGGTGTGCATGACCACCATGACCCGCATGGTGGATGAGCAGCGGACCCAGATCGGCGTACTGAAGGCCATGGGCTACGGCAACGGCCAGATCATGGGAAAATATCTCTTTTACTCCGCCAGCGCCGCGGTGATCGGCAGCACGGTAGGATACGCCGTAGGCGACCACTGGATGCCCTGGATTATCTGGGAGATTTACGGTATCATCTACGGCTTTGCGGAACTGACATTCGTCTTTGACCCGGCACTGGCAGCGGTGTCCTTTGCGGCGGCACTGCTGTGCTCCATGGGTGCCACCTTCCTCTCCTGTCGGGTGGAGCTGACCAAAGCCGCAGCGGAACTGATCCGGCCCAAGGCCCCCAAGGCGGGCCGCCGGGTGTTCCTGGAGTACATCACACCTCTGTGGCGGCGGCTGAGTTTCCTCCACAAGGTCTCCATCCGCAACGTCCTGCGCTACCGCAGCCGTCTTATCATGATGGTTCTGGGCATCGGCGGATGCACAGCTCTTCTGGTCACCGGCTTTGGCCTGCGGGACTCCATCAAATCCGTGGTGGACGATCAGTACGCGGAGATCACCCTCTTTGACTACAATGTCTCCTTCCAGGATCCCCAGGACGAGGAGAGTGTGGCGGAGTATCTCGCCGCCTGCGGCTGGGAGGAGGAAAAGAGCCTCCTGGTCCACAACGGCAGTGTGGATATCCGGACGGAAGGAAACAGCAAGTCTGTAAATCTGGTGGTATCTGCCTCCAATACTCTGGATGGCTTCATCTCCCTCCACAGCGGAGAGCAGGCCATCGAGTACCCCGCCTCCGGGGAAGCGGTGATCAATGTGGGCCTGGCAGAGAACATGGGGATTTCTGTAGGCGACACCGTAACGCTGCGGGACGACGATGTGGGCACTCTGACGGTTACCATATCGGATATCTGCGACAACTACGTGTATAACTACGTCTATGTCTCCCCGGACACCTATTTGGATCAACTGCACGAGGAGCCGGAGTACAAGAACCTCTACCTCCTGGGGCACGAGGGTGCTGACCCTTACCAGGAGGGGGCGGTGTTGTCCGAGGACGACGCCGTCAGCAACGTGGCCATCAGTGAGGCCACCCGCAGCCAGGTGGACAGCATGCTCACCCGGATGGACTACATCGTGGTGGTTGTGGTGGTTTGCGCCGGAGCTCTGGCCTTTATTGTCCTATACAACCTCACCAACATCAACATCACCGAACGGATTCGGGAAATTGCCACCATTGAGGTTCTGGGCTTCTACCAGAATGAGACGGCCTCTTATGTATTCCGTGAGATCTTCATGCTCTCGGCACTGGGAAGCTTGGTGGGATTGCTGATGGGGAAAGGGCTACACGCTTTTGTCATGGCTCAGGTACAGATCGATGCCATGTATTTCCCCAGCAGAGTGGACCCGATCAGTTATCTCTATGCCCTGGCCCTGACCCTGGTGTTTACCCTGGTGATTTTCCTGTCCCTCAAGCCCAGACTTCGGAAGATTGATATGGCAGAATCCCTGAAGTCCATCGAATAAGTAATTGGGCGGCGGCAGTTTGCCGCCGCCCAACTTTGACTTACAAAAAGGAACGCCGTGCCGCCTGAAAAGGCGGCACGGCGTTTTTGACTTTCTTGCAGGGATTGCAGATACTCGAAAAAGGTTATTTACGGGCCACAGCCTTCTTGCCGGACTCCCACTTGGTCACGCAGATGGAGCAGGCGATATCACCGGTGACGTTCAGGCAAGTACGGCCCATGTCAAAGAGCCGGTCCACAGCGACGATCAGACCGATGTAATCCACCGGCAGGCCGATGGCCTCCAGTACCATGGCCAGCATCACCATGCCCGCGCCAGAGACGCCTGCGGTGCCGATGGAGGCCAAAGTGGCGGTGACTACCACAAGCACCATCTGACCCAGGGTCAGCTGGATGTTGGCGCAGGCCGCCAGGAACACAGTGGCCACGCATTGATAAATGGCAGTACCGTCCATATTGACAGTGGACCCCAGCGGCAGCACAAAGGCGGCGATGTCCTTATCCGCTCCCAGCTCATCGGCGCACTCCTTGGATACCGGCAGGGAGGCGGCAGAGGAGGTGGAGGTGAACGCAAACATCATGGCCGGGAATGCTTTGGCAAAAAAGCGAATGGGACTCATTCCCGCAAAGACTTTTGCGGAGAGGGAGTAGACCACTATGGCGTGGACGATATAGCCCAGATAGGCGCACAGGAGCACCAGTGCCAAGGAACCGAGGATCTCCGCTCCCTGGGTGGCAACTACCCAGCTCATATAAGTAAACACACCGATAGGGGCCAGGGCAATGACGAAGGCCATGAGCTTGTTGATGACCTCGTTGAAGGAGGTGACGATGTCGCGGGCCAGCCGCCCTTTCTCACCGGCGGCCATAATAGCGCCACCGAAGAACAGGGCGATGACAATAACCTGGAGCATATTGGCGGTGCGGAAGGATTCCCACATGTTGGAAGGGAAGATGCTTACGATGGTGGCCATGAAGCCATTATAAGCCGGGGGCTCGTAGGTGGCGCTGCCCAGTTCCTTGGAAAGATCAGGGAAGAGACCCGCGCCGTTAAAGATGCTGGCGAAGGCCAGACCGATGACACAGGCAATGGCGGTGGTGACCAGGAAGTAGGCCACCGTCTTCCAGCCTACGGATCCTACCTTCTTCATGTCATCCATGGACAAAATGCCGTCGATCATGGAGAGAAGGACCACAGGTACCACGATGAATTTCAGCAGGTTGACAAAGATATCGCCAAAGGGCTTGAGGTAGCTTTCAGTAAAGTCATCTCCCCCGGGAGCGAAGGAAAGTATGAGGCCCAGGGCAATACCGGCGACCAGTGCGAGAAAGATTTGTACCGGTAAACTCAGCTTTTTCTTCATAACACTCTCTCCTTTCAATACTGGGAACAACTCGGTTCCTGTTATCCTATTATACTGCCCATAGAAAATATGCACAAGTTGAAATTGATTACAGAAATTTATTTTGACATATATGGCAAATGTTTTGGGGCGTTGAGGCAGGAAACGGGACATTTGTCTTTCCAAGGCGGAACACAATAGAACATGAATCGGGCAGAAATACACAAAGCCGAGCGGACAGATCTCTGAAATATTATAACATCTGTTACTTGCGAAAAAGTGGGAAGGACTTCTATAATGGTCATAATGTGGCGAAAGGGGGGCTCCGGTATGAAGACGAACTTTTTGTATGGTGCGTTTATTCTCTGCCAGCTCCCGTTTTCGTTTTTCCGGTGACGTGTCACCGGCATTTTTTTGCCCTGGACCGATGGTCTGGGGATACTGTGTGTGAAAGAGAGGAAAAAACATCATGAACCATGAGCAAAACGGCGCCATTTATGACGCCCGGCAGCTTGGCATGCCGAAGATGCTGATCCTGGGTCTGCAGCACATGTTCGCCATGTTCGGCGCCACGGTGCTGGTACCCATCCTGGTCCAGGGCTACGGCCTGCCCCTGAACATTCAGACCACCCTGTTCTTTGCCGGTTTCGGTACCCTGTTTTTCCATGTGTGTTCCAAGATGAAGGTCCCTGCCTTCCTGGGCTCCTCCTTTGCCTTCCTGGGCGGCTTCCAGGCCATGGCGGAGATGAGTTCCGGTAAGTACGTCACTATGGAGCCCGCCGAGAAGCTCCAGTATGCTGTGGGCGGTATCGTGGTGGCTGGCTTTCTCTATGTGATTCTGGCGGCCATTATCAAGGCGGTGGGCGTAAAGAAAGTCATGCGTTTCCTGCCCCCGGTGGTCACCGGCCCCATCATTATCCTCATCGGCCTGAACCTTGCCCCCTCCGCTGTGAGCAATGCCTCCACCTGCTGGTGGCTGGCCATCGTGGCTATGGCCATCATTGTGGCGGCCAATATCTGGGGCAAGGGCATGATCAAGATCATTCCCATTCTCCTGGGCGTGGTGGGCTCCTACATCGTGGCAGTGATTGCAAACGCCTTTGGTGCTACCGTCATCGCCGATGCTGCCACCGGTGCCACTGCTCCTCTGCTGAACTTCGGTGCCCTGGAGGGCGTGAGCCTGCTGGGCTTCCAGCCCTTTGTTACCAACTTCTCCGGCTCCGTTGCCAAGTTTGACCTCACCGGTATTCTGGTGATGGCCCCCATCGCCATTGCTGCTATGATGGAGCATATCGGCGACATGTCCGCCATTTCCGCCACCGTGGGTAAGAACTTCATCGAGGATCCCGGTCTCCACCGCACCCTTATCGGCGATGGTATCGCCACCTCTCTTTCCGCACTCTTCGGCGGCCCCGCCAACACCACCTACGGTGAGAATACCGGCGTGCTGGTTCTCAGCCGTGTCTACGATCCCCGCGTCATTCGTCTGGCTGCGGTATACGCCATCGTGCTGTCCTTCTCTCCCGCTTTTGCCGTCCTGGTGAACACCATTCCTGCGGCGATTATCGGCGGCGTCAGCTTCATCCTCTACGGTATGATCTCCGCCATCGGTGTGCGCAACGTGGTAGAGAATCGTGTGGACTTTACCAACAGCCGCAACCTCATCATCGCTGCCATTATCCTGGTGTGCGGTCTGGGCTTCTCCGGCGGTCTGACCTTTACCATCGGCAGTGCTCACGTGACCCTCACCAGTCTGGCCATTGCCGCCATTGCCGGTATCGTTCTCAATGCCATTCTTCCCGGCAAGGACTATGAGTTCGGCTCCGATATTACCGAGGGCCGCTCCGGCGACTTCGGCCGGTATTGATATCCCTTTACAATTCCATACAGCGCCAGGGGCGCGGCTATCAAGCCGCGCCCCTGTTTTTATGTCTGTTATGGGAGGGTAAACCGAAAGGCTACCCCGGTCTTTGTGTTCTCTGCAGCACACGTCCCGCCGTGAAGCTCAATAATCTGCTTGGCGATAGCCAGCCCCAGGCCGGTGCCGCCGCCGGACCGGGCCTCATCCACCCTGTAAAAGGTATCCCATACCTTGTCCAGGGCCTCCTGTGACAGAGGCGGACAATCGTTGGCCATGGTAAAAGTAATCCCCCGGTAGTTCCGGGTGATGGCGACGGTGATGTTCCCGCCGGCGGGCGTATATTTTACCGCGTTGGTGGCAAAATTCTCCACCACCTGGGCGATGCGGCTCTCATCAGCGGTGACTGCGCTGTTCTCGGGAAATTCGCAGGTGAGGTGGAGATCTTTGGCCTCTATAGCTTTTTCCAGCCGGTCGAACACGGATTTTGCCAGTTCTCCCAGTGAGAACTGGTCTCGGGCCAGTTTTACCTTCCCGGCCTCCAGACGGCTGAGATCCAGCATCTCCAGCACCATGGCATCCATCCGCTCCGTCTCCGAGAGGATCACGTCGACGTACTTGTCCCGCTTGTCCTCGGCGATGTGCTCCTTGAGGCCCTCGGCATAGCTGTGGACCACCGCCAGGGGGGTCTTCAGCTCGTGGGCAATGTGTGATGTCATCTGCCGCCGATTCTCCTCCGCCGTCTTGGCGTAAGTGAGGGCGGTGTTCAGCCTGGTGATCTCGTTGACCCGCATCCGCAGCAGGTCCCGCTGGGCCTCCTGGCCCGCCCGGACCGCCCCCACCTCCCGCCAGAGGCCCCGGCCTTTCTGCCAGTTCTCCCCCTCCGGCAGGGACAGGGCCAGATCCGCCGCCGTCAGCTCCAGTGGATCGACAAGCCGCCGGATCATCACCTGCCGCACTGCCCAGGCCAGGGCCGCCGCCAGCAGGAGCGTGACCAGATAGGTGGGCCACAGCTCCCGGAGGGCGGTGACCCAGGGGGAACAGACCACCACGCTGACGATGTAGTAGTGGAGCGCCGGGGCCTCTCCCTCGTAGGCCTCCGGTCCGTAGTAGTAGGAGTCAAAATAGAGCTCTCCGTCCACGCTGGTGCAGTAGCTCACACTGGGGAGGACCAGGTCCAGCCCCTCGTACCGGGCCAGCACCTGCTGTCCTGCCGCCAGTTCCGGCCCCAGATTCCGGAGCAGGGTGGTGAAGCCGTAGTAGGTCTCCTGGTCGTAATCGAACACCACATTGTCCTGCCGCCAGCACACATCAAACCAGTCGG
>CALXGE010000018.1 GCA_944387775.1 uncultured Oscillospiraceae bacterium
ATGGTGAGCCTCATCATCGCCATGGTCTGGCAGGCCATCGGCTACTACATGGTCATGTACATGGCCTCCATGGCCGCAGTGCCGGGCAGCCTCTATGAGAGCTCCGCTCTGGACGGTGCCGGACGCTGGACTCAGTTTTTCCAGATCACGCTGCCCCTCATCTGGACCAACATCCGCACCACTCTAACCTTCTTTATCATCTCCACCATCAATATGGCCTTCCTGTTTGTCAAGGCCATGACCTCCGGCGGCCCCAACGGCGCCAGCGAGGTGGCCCTCTCCTATATGTACGGACAGAAGGACGCGGGCCTCTACGGCTACTCCATGGCCATTGGCGTGGTCATTTTCCTGTTCTCCTTCCTGCTCTCTGCCCTGGTGAATAAGGTCACCAAGCGGGAGCCTCTGGAATTCTGAGAGGGGAGGCATACATATGGAAATTGTGAAAAAGCAGACCTCCGGCGAGCGGCTGTACAAAGTCTTTATTTACCTTGTGCTGTGCCTGCTGGCTATCAGTATCATCGTCCCTGTGGCCTGGGTGTTCCTGGCCTCCATCAAGGAGAACAGCGAGTTCTATGGCAACCCCTGGACCCTGCCCATGGGCTTCCACTGGCAGAACTTCGTGGATGCCTGGAACAAGGCCAGCATGGGCAGCTACATGATCAACTCCGTGATCGTTACTGCCCTGGCTCTGGCGATCCTGCTGGTGGTGGCACTGCCTGCCGCCTACTGCTTGTCCCGGTTCCACTTCCGGGGCCGGAAATTCCTGAACATGTGCTTTATGGGCGGACTGTTCATCAACGTCAACTACATCGTGGTGCCCATCTTCCTGATGCTGCGGGATGGAGATACCTGGCTGAAGAACACCTTTGGCGGCAGCTTTCTGCTCAACAATATCGTGGTGCTGGCTATCGTCTATGCAGCCACCGCCCTGCCCTTTACCATCTACCTCCTCTCCGGCTACTTTGCTACCTTGCCCCATGACTTTGAGGAGGCTGCGTATATTGACGGTGCGGGCTACGGCAAGACCATGACGAAGATCATCTTCCCCATGGCGCAGCCTTCCATTATCACCATCATCCTCTTCAACTTCCTGTCCTTCTGGAATGAGTACATCATCTCCCTGACCCTGCTCAGCAGCGCCAACGGCCCCCGGACGCTGCCAGTCGGTTTGCTGAATCTGATGCAGGCCCAGCAGTCCGCCGCCCAGTACGGTATTATGTACGCCGGTCTGGTGATGGTCATGCTGCCCACGTTGATCCTCTACATCTGCGTCCAGAAGAAGCTGACCCAGGGTATGACCGTGGGCGGCCTGAAAGGCTAAGGTGAAGACATGAAATTCTGGAAAGAGCATATGGGCCTGCGCTTGAGCCTGATCACAGCTTTCTTTGTGGTGGGCCTGATCCTGGTGATCGTGGGCTGGAAGATGACTGGCCAGCTGAGCGGCTTGGGTTTGATGATCCTGGGTGTGGTGCTGCTGCTGGCGGCGCTGATGATCTACAACAAGCCCTTTGAAGACGATCCCCGAAACAGACGCTGACGGATTAGGGTACAGCCCAAAAGGAGACTTTTATTTATGAACGACATGAACAAGAACCGGGGACGGGTGACGATCCCCACCGATGTGGATGTAGTACCGGAGACCCTGGATCTGTTAAAGCGCTGGGGTGCCGACGCCATCCGCGACTGCGATGGTACCGACTACCCGGAGGAACTCAAGAGTGTGGATGCCAAAGTGTATTCCACCTACTACACCACCCGCAAGGACAACGCCTGGGCCAAGGCTAACCCCGACGAAGTCCAGCAGTGCTACATCATGACTGGGTTCCACACCGCTGCCGGCGGCGCTCTGTCCATTCCTCTGATGCAGGGCATCAGCCCCGAGCTTATGGAGGTAAACACCCGGGATGACATCAAGCGCTGGTGGGAGGTCATGGACCGTACCGCCGGTGAGCCCCTCGCTCCCGATGCCTGGCGCTACGACGCTGAGAGCGGCTGCGTGGTCATTGACGCGCCGGAGGCTTTCCACGACTACACCGTGAGCTTCCTGGCCTACCTCATCTGGGACCCGGTCCATATGTACAACGCTGTTACCAACGATTGGAAGGACTTTGAACACCAGATCACCTTTGACGTCCGTCAGCCCAAGACCCACAAGTTCACCATGGAGCGGCTTCGGAAGTTCATCGCTGAGCACCCCTATGTGAACGTTATCCGCTACACCACCTTCTTCCACCAGTTCACCCTGGTGTTTGACGAGCTCAAGCGGGAGAAGTACGTGGACTGGTATGGCTACTCCGCCTCTGTTTCTCCCTACATTCTGGAGCAGTTTGAGAAGGAAGTGGGCTACAAGTTCCGTCCTGAGTTCATCATCGACCAGGGTTACTACAACAACCAGTACCGGGTGCCCTCCAAGGAGTTCAAGGACTTCATGGCCTTCCAGCGCCGGGAAGTGGCCAAGCTGGCCAAGGAGATGGTGGATATCACCCACGAGCTGGGCAAGGAAGCCATGATGTTCCTGGGTGACCACTGGATCGGCACCGAGCCCTACATGGAGGAGTTCAAGACCATCGGCCTGGACGCCGTGGTGGGCTCCGTGGGCAACGGCTCCACCCTCCGTCTCATCAGTGATATCCCCGGCGTCAAGTACACCGAGGGCCGGTTCCTGCCCTATTTCTTCCCCGACACCTTCCACGAGGGGGGCGACCCCGTCCGGGAGGCCAAGGAGAACTGGGTCACCGCTCGCCGGGCCATTCTCCGCAAGCCCATTGACCGCATCGGCTACGGCGGCTACCTGAAGCTGGCCTGCCAGTTCCCGGAGTTCATTGACTACGTGGAGAGTGTTTGCAACGAGTTTAGAGAGCTCTATGAGAACATCAAGGGCACCACACCCTACTGCGTCAAGACCGTGGCGGTCCTCAACGCCTGGGGCAAGGCCCGCTCCTGGGGCTGCCACATGGTCCATCATGCCCTCTATCAGAAGCAGAACTACTCCTATGCCGGTATCATCGAGGCCCTGTCCGGCGCGCCCTTCGATGTCAAGTTTATCAGCTTTGACGATGTGAAGGCAGATCCCAAGTGCCTGGACGGTGTGGATGTTATCATCAACGTGGGTGACGGCGACACCGCCCACACCGGTGGCATCTGGTGGGAGGACCCCGCGATCTCCGCCGCCATCAAGTCCTTCGTCTGGAACGGCGGCGGTCTCATCGGCGTAGGCGAGCCTGCCGGCCACCAGTACCAGGGCCGGTACCTCCAGATGGCCCAGATCCTGGGCGTAGAGAAGGAGACCGGCTTCACCCTGGGCTACGACAAGTACAACTGGGAGGAGCATCCGGACCACTTCATCCTGGCCGACTGCAAGGGCCAGGTGGACTTCGGCGAGGGCAAGAAGAGTATCTACGCCCTGCCCGGCGCTGAGATCCTGGTCCAGCGGGACAAGGAGGTCCAGATGGCGGTGAACACCTTCGGCAGCGGCCGGAGCGTATACCTCTCCGGACTGCCCTATTCCTTTGAGAACAGCCGTGTGCTCTACCGTTCCATCCTCTGGGCGGCCAACGGAGAGGATGAGCTGCACCGGTGGTACTCCGAGAACTACAATGTGGAGGTCCACGCCTTCGTAAAGAACGGCAAATACTGCGTGGTCAACAATACCTATGAGCCTCAGCATACTACGGTCTACAAGGGCGACGGTTCCAGCTTCGTACTGGACCTGGCCGCCAATGAGATCAAGTGGTACGAGATCTGATCCTCCCACAGCGGGCGGCCCCGCTGCGGGGTGGACCGCCAGAGGCAAAACTACCGGGAAGGAGAACCGGATATGGCACAGACGACAAAGAAAGCCATTGCTGCCTCGCTGAAGCGGCTCCTTGGGCAGAAGCCCCTGACTAAAATCACGGTCACCGATATCGCAAAGGACTGTAATATCAGCCGTCACACGTTTTATTATCACTTCCGGGACGTATATGATCTGATGGAATGGACCTGCCGGGCAGAAGGCGAGTGCCTGCTGGAAGGCAAACGCGACTATGCCAACTGGCGGCAGGGAATGGCGGAAATTTTCCGTTACTTCCGCGACAACCAGATCATGATCCAAAACACCCTCCGCTCCGGCGGCCGGGATTACCTCATGCCCTGCCTGTACCAGAGGACTTACAATGTCCTGCTGGCGGTGGTGGAGGAGAAATCCGCGGGGAAGGCGATATCCCAGAGACATAAGGAGTTCATTGCGAATTTCTATAAGCACGCATTTGCGGGCATAGTTCTGGACTGGGTGGAGTCTGGAATGAATCGTGATCCGGCGGATATTATCTCTGATCTGGACACATTGGTCCGTGGGACCTTTGTGGATGCGATTGACAAATTCAGCGGGAATACCGGCAGCCTATAGAAAAATGGCGATGGCCGGGCAGGAACTTTGGTTCCTGCCCGGCCATTCAACATGTAAAGGGATGTTGCAAGCGGACATGCTGCCCTGCTATTTCCGGCAGGAACAACTAGGCTGCTTGTTGGTCTCGCAGCTGCAATTGTCGCCCTGGGGCGGGAAGAACTGATCCACGGGGAAGGCGATGTTCTGGAAGAGCTCGCAGGGATCGTCGCAGTTGTTGCCGCAGTTGGAGCCGGAGGGGCAGCACTTTTCGGGGAGACAGTAGTCGTACACGGGCATCAGCAACTGACTGTCCCGCTCCAGGCGGATGATGGAGAACTGACCCAGGGTGACGAACACCCGACGGCAGTCCTCGCCCGGCGTCAGATCGCAGCAGAAGCACTGGCATACGCAGGGGGGAACCTCACACAGGTCGCAGTCGCAGCAGCGGCAGTCACAGCACTCCACTACCTTGGCGCACAGGACGATGGGATCCACCGCCTCTACTACGGCCACAGGCATGTTGCTCTGCTGGAGCATCTGCTGATCCATGGCGTCCAGCCGTACCCTGGAGGAGAACACCTTGGCGGAGCCCTCGCCGCCAAAGAGGATCACCCGCTTGTCGAATACGCACAGGCCCTCCACTTCCACCCCGCGAGACC
This sequence comes from uncultured Oscillospiraceae bacterium, assembly GCA_944387775.1. GTDB lineage: Bacteria > Bacillota > Clostridia > Oscillospirales > Oscillospiraceae > Pelethomonas. The sequence goes on from CALXGE010000018.1 coordinate 5,026, forward strand.
CGGCCCAGAAAGCGGTGAGGGTCACACGGTAAAAGAAGCGCAGGTCGACCGCGTAAAAGCCGCGGTGGAAGGCGACAGGTTCCACGTCGATGTACGTATAAAGCAGCTCTGCCTTGCCGCCCTTTACCGACTGAGCCCGGCTGAGAATCTCCTGGCCAGCCTGAGTGGGATAGAAGCGCAGGTCCTCAATACAGTCCTTATCACAGCATGAAGCGTCTTAGAGGAAATCAAATAAAAGGCCGTAGAAGCCCCTCCGGCCTTTGTTATTTGGGTTACCAGTAAGGTTTCATTACGGCAGTTCAGCGTTGCCTGTTTTGCGGCAATTTTCTGCAGATTCTGTACAGAAGCATATGTATACTATTGTTGCAACACAAAAATTATGAAATTTTATTGCGAAATATTGAATTATGCAGAAAGGCGTGTTACAATTGCAACGTAAAGTTACACCAGCGAATGAGGCGAGCGAATCGCGACCTGCAGCACGAGAAGGAGATTATGAGGAGGAGGTGTTTTGCATGACTTCTGGAAGCAAGAACAATGTATTTGTGGTCGGCGCCCCGAAAAACCCGCAAAAGCCCCTCCCCACTGTCAGCAAAAGCCAGGTGGCAAAAGCCCTTGCATCTGCCGAAAGGTATAAGAAGAAATGATTGAAAATGCCCATTTTGACATATGGAGCAAAGATATATATGGGTTGGCTTTGGGATTCAAAGTCAACCCTTCTTCTTGCGGAAATCCGGAGCATTTTGAGAACTACATCCGCTGGTCTGCCATTGATGATAACAACTCCGGGATAGCCACTACCCACGTCTTTATTGACGACGAAAACCATGCTCTCATGGGGTTTGTTAGCCTGAAGGCATCATCGCTGCTGAGCAAAGAGGGAAGCATGACAATGGGAGAGCCGGCCCTGGAGATCTCCAACCTGGCAGTCAGTAAGGACTATGAAAGAAGAAAGGTCGGAACAGAACTGATTCTTCATGTCATTGCCGAGGTGCTGAAGGCCAATCGGGGCTTTGCCGGGATCAAGTATATCGTTTTGGCGGCAGATCCTAAATCCGTTGGATTTTATGAGAAAATGGAATTCTATAAGCTGAGGGAGTATTTTGAAATTCCTCGGCAGATGGATAATGCCGATTGTGTTCCCATGTTCATGAAGATTCAACACAATCAGGACGAAGCCCGCTATGTGGATGTTTCGGATGACGAATAACTGGATAGATAAAAGGCCGGAGGGAAACCCCTCCGGCCTTTTGCTTGCTATCCTTATCCAAATACCCCGGCCCGGTCGCAGATCACCAGGATCCGCAGCATGTCCCGGCTGAGATCCAGGTCCGCGGGCCGGCCCTGGTCGTCCACCTTGCCGCTGCTGCCGGTGAGGTAGCCCATGGCCACCAGCTTGTCCACCGTGGACTGCGCCCAGCTGGGGCAGCCGGCCACGGTGTCGTACCGATCCACCATCTCCTTTGTCACCTCCTCCATAAGATCCTTGGCCCGGACGGCGCCCACAATGACGCTGAAGGCACGGCTCCGTCGTTGGACCTGTCCGCCGTCAGCGTCGCTGCCGGAGCCGGTGTTGCCCTCGATGGCCACCGCGCCGCTGTCCGTCACGCTCTCCGCAATGCCGCAGTGGTCGGTGGCCGCTCCGCCGGGGAAGTCGTAGATCAGCACGTCCCCGGGGCGGTAATCCTCCGTCACCCACTCCCCACTCATCTGGGCGGCCCGCATAAGGGCCCCGCAGGAGGCGGTACGCTGGGGCAGCGCCACGCCGGCCTGGGCAAAGACCCACTGGACGAACACCATGCACCAGGGATAGCTGCCACCACTGACCTCCCGGCCGTAATACCAGGTGTTATAGCGCACATTGTTGCTGTTGGGAGGACTTTCGCTGATGCCCACCTGGGTGGCAGCCAGGAGGGCCACGTCCCGGCCGGTCATGGCTGTTCCTTTCGGGACTTGATGACGCCCAGCTGCTCGATCAGCTCCCGCAATTTATCGAAGCCGAACATAGCCGCATAGGCTACGATCAAGCCCAGCACCACTGCCGCGGCCACCATGTACCACGCCACCGGGATGCCCCGGACCTGGCAGATGGCGAAGAATGCCAGCAGAGTGATTGTCTCGGCCACAATGAACGCCAGCAGGTTGGTGGGGATCAGGTCCCAGGTGACCTTCTTGAGCACCTCCACGATGATGTTGACCAGTACGGTGGCCACCGCCACCACGATCAACAGGGTGCTGATGTATACCTCAAGATTCTGCATTTTCGTCCTCCTTGTCCTTCAAGGCCAGGTCGTAGGTGATCCCGCCCTTGGTGTTCTGTTTTTCTGACTTTTTGATTAGGAAGGCCCTCACGGCGCTCCAGCCGGCGAAGGCCGCCGCCGGGGTACCGGTGAGCCAGGGGAGGGCCCCCTGGTACCCCTTGTATATGGCGTAGGCTGCCAGGATCATGTAACCGATGGTGGTGGCCCACACCAGGCCCCCGTCACTGAGGACCAGGAGCTGGGTAAACTCCTTGGCCCGGCCCTTGGCCTGGGCACCGGCGGTGCTGCCGGCGCGGGAGAGCCGCAGCAGCCCCATCAGTAGCATCACCAGCACCCCCGCCAGGAAGCCCGCCGCCCCGGCCAGGATCACCACCATCATTCGTCCCCGCCCCCTTTGGGTTTGTGGAAGGCTTCCAGATCCTTGATCCGGTGGTTGGCCACCTTCATCTGCTCCTCCAGGACCGGCATCCGTTTGGCGTACTGGTTGTGCTCACGAACCTCACGGGTCAGCTCGTCCAGCTTGGTGTCTGTGACGGCCTGAGAGATCTTCAGCTCGTTATGCATCCGCCGCTCACTGGAGCGGTTGGATAGGATCACACCCACCAGGGCCAGGCCGCCGGTAACGGCCGCCGGAAGGACAGCTGCCAAAATGGTCTCCATCCAATACCTCCTTTTTTACGCCTCGATGACCTCAAAGTACTGCCCGATGAGCTCATGGGGCAGGTACTGGAGGTTGATGACGCCACCGTCCTCTTCTCCGGTACGCTTACAGAGGTAGAGCTTTTCGTCCTCGGGGTCGCTGTAATATTTGCCATAGATGTAGTCCATGCCTCTTGCAGCGGGGATAGGATCCTCGGCCGTGCCAGCGTGGGTAACGTCCACCACGGCCCACATGGCGGGCGTCTTATCAGGGGTCCAGCTCTCCTGGGTGATATGGCCCTGGCCATCGCGGACCTTGTAGAGGAGGCCTGTGGGGGCATAGTAGCGGCGGTCGCCAGGTTCCACTTCCTCGCCCACGGTCCAAGGCTGGGACAGGGAGGGGGCCTGGGCTGCCTCCTCGTCAGGCAGGGAAACCACGGCGGCCTCAATGGCCATGCGCAGGACCCGGGCCTCAGCGCCGTCTGCTACCGCCTTGCCGGCCAGGATGGCCACATTTTCCTGGGCCGGCTCCGCGCTGGCCTGGGCGGTCTCCAGGCTGTCCTCCAGAGCTGTCACCTGCTCCTGAGCAGCCTGGGCCTCCTGCTGGGCGGCCTGAGCCGCTTCGCGGGCCTGCTGGGCCTCCTGCTGGGCGGCCGCTGTGTCCTCATGGGCTGCCTCCAGATCCGTCTCCAGCTGGGCTACCTGGGCCTGGTAGCCGGAGACGTCACCCAGATACTGGGTAAGCACATGGAAGTTGGCCTGATAGGTGCGGGTGCCGTGGGCATAAGTGATGTCGTCCACCTGGTAGCCGCAGCCTTCCGGCAGGCCGGCACTGTCCCCGGTAATCTGAGGCATATCCCAGTGGATGGCCTCGATCTGCTCCAGGGAGGCCAGCTCCCGCTCAAAGAGAGCCCGGAACTTGCCGCTGCCCAGGCCTCCCACCGGAGATACGGTGCAGCGGATGCCGTCGATGATTGTTTTGTTGGAATAAAACATGATGTAGTCCTCCTATCAGCGGCCTTTGCAGGCCGCCGCCATCATCTTTTGATAGGTCTCGGCGCCGATCCGGTCGCCGATGGTATTGCCAATCGCCGTCCGGCTGAGGATCCCACGGAGATCCGCCCGGCGGTCCGGCCTTGGGGCGGGGGTATAGGGCTCCGGCTCCGGCAGCGCGGACACGTCCGTCCCCTGGAAGCGCCTCCGGTAGGCCCGGACGGTGTCCTCGCTCAGTCCCAGCCGTCGGGCGACCTCAGCGGTGGGCAGATCGTCCAGCCGCAGGATCTCATAGGCCAGGCGGGGGATACCTCCCACGGCCTGATCACGGCAGATCAAACGGTAGTAGGCGGCAGGGGAGATGCCCAGCATGGCGGCGATCTCCCTCTCCGGCTTGTGCTCCCAGTCCTCCCTCCGAGGCTTGGAAGAGCTGGGCTGTGTCGGAAGCCCTTCTGCCACGGCGGAGAGCCGCTCCACCACCCGCCGGTTGCCCCGGGAGATGGTGGAGCGCCCGGTCCGCAGGTACCGGGCGATCTCCGCCATGGTGACGCCGTCGGTGAGCAGGAGGTATAGGTACTCCCGCTGCCGGTCGGTGAGCACGTCGGTACTTCCGGCGAACCGGAGGAAGTCGAAGCCCTCCGCCTCCTGGCACTCCCGGGCCTGGAGACTTGCCAGGATACAGGTCTCCAGGCGCTTGAGGCCCTGCTTGGCGCAGCGGCACACGGAGGACTTGTGGACCCCCAGCCGCCGCCCGATCTCCGCCAGGGACAGGCCCTCCCGGTAGCGGAGCATCAGGATCTCCCGCTGCCGCTCCGTCAGGGAGGCCATGGCTGCGGTGAGGGCCTGGGTGAGATAAGCGGCCTGCCGCCCACTGGCCGCCTGGGCTGCCTGGCCCAGAGCCGTCCAGGTGTAGCCTTCAATGTCCGCCCAGGCAGTGCCGCAGCGCTCAAAGAAGTCAAACCCCACGCCGTCGGCGGACAGGGTTTTCTTTGGCTGCGCCTTGTGCCGCTTGGCCTCCGTGGGCCGGAGTCGCTCACAGGCCTCCAGGGCTTCGTTGTACATCTCCCGCAGGATCCTGGCCCGCTCTGTCTGCCGGCGGCGCTCGTCGGCGTCGGTCAGCTCACCCAGCAGGGCGCGGACCTCCTTGAGCCGGGCGTAGAGCTTTTCCTTGCGCTCCTGGGCCTCCTCCAGGGTCTCCATGTCACACCTCCCCCCGGGGCTGGACCATCACCTTGTTGTGGATATCCGCCCAGGTGGCCTCCATGGCGTGGAGATCCATCCACCGCATACCCATGGTGTGGAAGTCGTGCCAGGTGATGCCGTTGATAATGAACTCCAGATGGGCGGGTTTCACCTCCTCCACCGCTGCGCGGATGGCGTCCAGATCGAAGTCGGCAAAGCCGGGGGTGTCCCCCACAAAAGTGAGGGAGAACTGGTATTGGCCGAAGTGCTCCACCACCAGGGCGTCGTACCCGGTGATGGCCTGGGCGATCCGGGAGATCATGGCGGCGTTGCAGGTACCGGCCCCCAGAAGCTTGGCGGTCACGGCGGAACGGCGTTCCGCCAGGGTAGCGTCCGCCGCCGGGACAATGCCCACCAGGGCCTCCCACAGATCCAGGCCCCAGGTGGCGGATGCGATCCAGAGCTGATCGATCCAGTCCTCCTGAGCCGACCGCATAGCCAGCGCAGCGTTGGCAAAGGCGGCCATGATGGCCAGGGACTGCCCGTGCTCCAGGTAATCCTCCACCCGCTGGGAGCGGGGCAGGGTGATATAGGTCCTCTCACTCATGGCGCTATGCCCCCTCCGTGATGGTGATGGTACCCACCACCGGCGTCTGCTCCGCTGTGGTGGGTACGCTGGCGGCGCCGCCGTTGAGGGTGAAGGCTGTGTACTCGTCTACCCCCGGGCACTCCAGCAGCATGGCCAGGCACTTGGCGAAGCGGACCACTGTAGGCTCGCCGAAGGGGAGGTCTGCCAGATACAGGGCCAGGGAGGCGGCCAGCTCCGCAGTCACCTCCTCCTTGGTGTGGCCGGCGGCCAGGGTAACGGAGGCGGTAATGTTGATCTTCAGCTCCTCCACCGTCACCACGGTGACGTCCGCGCCGATGGGGCGCTCCTCCTCAATGTGGGCGACCACGTCGGATATCACGGAGGGATCCACCGCCTCCTTGTCGGGGCCGGCCACCACCACCTTCACCGTCCCCGGGCCGTCCCACAGGGCCAGACACTGGGCGTGGGCCACGCCGGAGATCTCCCGGGCCCAGGCGATATAGTGGTTCTTGTTGCCGGAGGAGATGGGACGCTGCAAGAAATCATGGAACCGCTGCAGGAAGTCCTCGTCGCTCTCCGGATCGGCGCCGCCCTCAGCAGCTGATGGGTTTGTCACATAGGCCACGCCGGAGATGTTCTTGGCCATCATGGTGATGGTGTCGCTCTCCACGTTGTAGATCCGCCCGATCTCAGCGGCACGGGCCTGGGCGGAGGCGGACGTACCGCCGGCGAAGTCCGCCTCCGTGGTGGTCACGAACCGCAGGCCGTCCCGGGTACAGACCTCCGTGCCCACAGGCACCACGTTGGCGGTGGGGGCGTAGGCGGTGAAAGTCAGGCCTACCTCGGCGTAGGTCCCCGGGGTGCGCTGCAGTCCGAAGTCCGCCGCCCGCTTGTCGATATATTCCCCGCTGGATGCGTCGGGGAAAATCATCATCTGGATCTGGGGGAACATCTGATAGGCCAGCCAGATCTGGTAGGCGCCGGGGGAGAGCAGGGTGTTGGCATAGGAGCCCTCCCGGGTCTCCACGCTGCCGCTGAGATCTGCCAGGATCTCCTGCTTGATGCTCTCCGGCGTGATGCTGTCATAGGGTCCAGCCATTGATCTCCACCTCCCCGTAAATGGTCTGGATCTGGCAGGTGAGGGAGAGCACCGACCCCGAGAAGTCCACCGCTATGGCGTCAACCTGTACGATGTAGGGGTTTACCTCCAGGGCCTGCCGGACGTACCGGATAGCCTCGGAGCGGCGGATCTCCTCGCTGTAGGGCTTGCCCTCCAGCTCCTGGATACCCAGACCGTAGTCTCTTGTAAAAACGTCGTGGAGGCCCCGGGGATTGTGCAGGGCATTCCAGGCCCACACCAGCACCGCCGGTCCTCCGGTAATGTAAACGGGTTCACCGCCCCGCCAGATGGGACGGTTCTCCTTGAAATCCCAGGCCACCTCCCGGAACAGGGGCATTCGCTGTCCCTTGGTTCCGGTGGTCTGGGGCAGCTCAATCAGCGGGAATAGCGCCACTGCTCCAACTCACCACCTTACAGATCACAAAATACTTTTGCCGCTCGGCGTTGGGGATCAGCAGCACCTGATCCTTGGCCTTCAGCCGCATATCCTTCTTGTACCGGGCTTTGCCATCGGCGATCCGTCCTCCGGAGATGCTGCTCACGTTAAAGTAGGTATGATAGCCATTGGGGCAGGGGGAGGCGGAACCGTTGAGTTTTCCCACCATGGTCAGTTCCTGCTCCATCGTGATGGAGGCCTCCTCCTCCCACTCCGGGCGCAGCCAATCGGCAAAGAGCAGGTCCTCCTTGGTCAGCTCGTGGCCGTCCGCCTTGATGACAATGGCGTCCTTTTCCGCCTTTATCACCTCACCCAGGCAGCACCAGGTGGGGACGCGGTTCTTGGCGGCATCGTCCATCAGGCCCATGATCCCCAGATAGGGGTCGCGGTTCATGGAATCACTCCTTTCATAGTTCGCTGCCGGCGCCAGCGGTGGCCATCACACTGCGGCAGTTGAGGGTCAGGCGGCAGGTGTACTGCCCCCGGGCCCAGGTGTGGCTGTCGGCGTCGATCCAGAAGATCCCCTGGAGCCCCGTCTCCGGCTCCTCCACCACCACCGTCTCCCCGGTAATGAGGCGCTCGTCGCCCAGGACCTGGACGCTGACGGTCTGCTGCAGAGCGCCGTCCTCCAGAAGGGCGGCGGCCTGGGCCCGGCCCTCGTCCTCGCCCTGGCGGACATGGCGCTCCATGAGACCGTAGAGCGCGATGGCCTCCTGGTCCTGGATCGCGGTGAGCCGGGTGCCATACTCGTCGTAGATGCCCACGCTGTTGCACATGTTCTCGATGGACCGGGTGGTGGTTGCCTGGATCAGATTGGATCGGGGCCGCAGGTTGATGGAGCCGCCGGACTGGTCCAGGATCTTTACCTCCAGCCCCTCCGGCGTCATCCGGATGGCGTAGCGCTCCCCGGCCTGCTCCGAGGCCAGGGAGTAAGCGGTGCGGATGATCTGGTCCAGCCGGACGGCGGTAAACTTTCGATCCAGTGGCACCCCGGTGGCGGCCAGGGCCTTCACCGGATAGCCGTGGTCGGCGCACACCGCCGCGGCGATATCCTCCGGGGTGGCGCCGCGGAAGAGATAGGTTCCGTCGTTTGCTTTCAGGTACATGCCGCCGTCCATGGCGGTGGCATCCATGGTCACCGACTCGCTGCTCTGGCTGGTTTTCACCACCCACCCGGAGAAGAGGACGCCGCTCTCGCCTTCAAGGGTCACGCCGTCGCCCTCCTGGGGGACAGGACGGTCTGCTCCCTCCTCGTGGAACAGGGTGAAGGTGAGCTTCCGGGTAATGGCGGCCTTGTCCCCGCTCCAGGTGGCGGTGGTGATCAGCTCCGTGATCTCCCGGGTGCCGCCCTGGCGCTGGGCGAGATAGATCTGCATGGCCGTCACCTCCCCAGCAGCTCATCCGCGGGGGGGATGGTGATGGTGGTCCCGGGGTAGATGAGATGCGGATTTGAGATGCCGTTGTAGGCGGCCAGGGCGTTGTAGTAGGTGGCGGAGCCGTTGCCGTAGTACCGCCGGCAGATGACGGAGAGCATGTCTCCGGAGACGATGGTGTACTGCTGAGCACCCTGGTTTACCTCCTGGCCGCCGTTTCCGGTGCCGTGGGTTGCGTCCCAGGCGGTGGTGGGCCGGGAGACGGTCACCGCCTCCAGATCTACCCACTCCGCCAGAGACAGGGTGTAGTAGACGTCGCCGCTGCTGTCCTTTTCACGGTATTGGAGATCCTCCACCACCACCTGGGCGTTGATCTCCGTGCCGGCCACGATGTAGCGCACCACCTCCCCCTCGTGGGCCAGGGAGGTGAACAGGGACACATACCAGTAGGGGTCCGTCCTGGCGCCCGGGGCCAGCCAGGGGTATTCCCTGGCCGGGAAGAAGCCCTCGATCCGGCCCCGGTACCGGGTAGGCTTTCCGGGGCGGTAGACGTCGCCCACGGCGCTGATATTGATGGTCTCGATCCCCACGCCCTGGCCCCATTCCACGGCGGTGGGGGTGACGGGCAGATAGATGGTCTGCCCGCCCACGAGAAAACAGTGATATTTCTCCATGTGGGGCCTCCTCTCTTATCCGGCCATGTTTGCCAGGAGCAGCCGCTCATAGAGGGCCTCCGCCACCCGGTCCACGTCGGCCTCCTCCCGGACGGAGAGCTGCCCCACCTGGATGGTCACGCCGCCGCTGCCGGCGGACATGGTCCGGGCCTCACTGGCGGTGAGGACCCGCTCCCCCTCGTGGAGCAGGGCGGGGAAGTTGTCGTAGGGCACCCGCTGCAGGCCGTAGGCGTATTTGGGGGCCGGGCCGTCGTATTCGCCGCTCAGATAGTCCTGGGAGGCAGAGTTGGCAACTGCTATCCGTTCCTCAAACAGGGAGGTTCCCAGGCGGCCCCGGCTGAGCTCCTGCTGCTGGTTGTAGCTGACGCGCCAACCGTTGAGGGCGCTTGTGTTCTCCCGGATAGCGGCGATCTGATCCAGCTCCACGTTCTGAAGGGCCATATACTGGTCACTGGATTCGTAGGCGGCAGTGGCCAGGGCCTCCGCCTGCTCCTTGAGAGCTTCCATGCGGAGCCCTGCTTCTTGATTTCCTGCGGCATAGTCCTCTGCCGCCTGGGCATATTCCCGGCCCATCTCTGCCAGCTTTGCCGCCTCGTCCTCGCCATAGAGGGTGGTGCCCTGCCCTAGAAGAACAGCGGAAAGGGCTTCCCGGGTATACTGCTCGGACAGGTTTTCCAGGTAGGCCTTGTTCTCGCCGGCAATTCGGTTGATCTCTCCTACAGCTTCTCCCAGTACACCGCTGTAGGCATCTTGCTGGGCCTGGATCCCGGCGATCCGCTCTTGGTTGTAGCCCTCGCCACCCTGGGCTTCCAGGCTTGCCATGACGTCGTCGAGGTTGTCCACCATGGCATCGTAGGTGCCCATGAGCTTCTCACTGAGGCCGCCAAACTCCTGATTGATGTACGTCAGAATGGCCTCGGCGGCCTGAGCGCCATCCACCGCGCCGTCGGTGACCAGACCGGCCACCTGGCTTTTGTCCACCCCCAGGGACTGTCCCAGGGCGGCGTAGACGTCCACGCCCCGCTCGGAGAAGTAGTTGAGATATTCCTGGGTGGCCTTTCCAGTGGTGCGCATCCGGCTGAGGCCGGAGATCATCATAGTGACATCGCTGCTGCTGAGACCCAGACCCGCCGTGGCGTCGCTGAGCCGCTGGAGGATGCCGAAGGTCTCGTCAGCGCTGTAGCTGTTGAGCAGGAGCTTAGCGTAGCCGGTGATCTCGTCGTAGCTGTAGTTGGTTCTGGCAGCCATCTCCTCCACCTGGCTGAGGTAATCCTCTGCAGCTTCATCGCTGCCGAAGCGCTGGGCGAAGGCCATTCGGGTCTGCTCCCGGCTGCCGGCAATGGTGGAGCCGGAGGAGATCATACTCTCCAGGGGGATCTCCCGGATCACCGGCGTGGTGTTCGGATTGGACACCTCAGCCATTTGGCTCACCTCCCGGCTCCTCCGCAGGGCGGGCTTCCCGGCCCAGCCACTGCTCCAGGCACTGGGCGCACTGGTCGTTGTCGATGCCTTCCAGGCGTTCCAGCGAGACAAAGCACTCCGACCGCTCCTGGCAGTACTTGGGCCCCTCCAGCTCCTCAATCTGCATGATGAAGCGGGCCAGGGCCTTGTCATCCATGGCCCGGATCTGATCCCCCCGGGTCATGGGCTTTTGTTCCATCTTGATAGCCATTATTTTTCTCCTTTTCCGCAGCTGAAAGCAGGTCCTCCAGGGCCCAGGCCACCATTAGGTGGTCTACCTTCAGCCGTATATCATTTGCCATGGTGCTGAGGGATCTGTGCCGTCGGATCTCTGCCTTGATGATCTGCACGGCAGTTTCATCCATGGGCCGTCACCCCCTGGCCGGCCTGTCCCATCTGGTCGAAGGGGCTTGGCTCGTAGGAGCGCACTGGCCGGAAGAGATTCTGCTGGGGATCCGCCTCCTTCTTGTGCACGGTGGGCAGCGGCTGGGAGACGGACTTGGAAAAGCGCTGTTTGTCCCCGTCGAAGTTCAGCAGAAGCCCCAGCCCGGCCTCGCCGTCCTTGTTCTTGGCCAGATCCAGCACCCGCCGGCTGTAGGCGAAGTCCTGGTACTCCTTGTAGAGCAGCAGCACCACATCGGCGTCCTGCTCGATCTGTCCGGACTGGCGGAGGCTGGAGAGGGTAGGGGGCGGTGTGGTGCCGTCCTTCTTCTTGTCGGGCCGGCTGAGCTGGGAGAGGGCCACCACGGTTTTCTTGGTGGTGCGGCCCAGCTGCTGCAGGTCGCTGGAGACCTGAGAAACCCTCTCGAAGTCGGTAACATAGCGCCCGGCCCGGACGGCGGGGATCTTCTGCAGGTAGTCGATGATGATGACGTCGTAGTGGTGGGCCATGGCGTAGGAGCCGATGGAGGAGACCGTCATGCCGCTGGCCTCGATGAGATCCATCACCGGGGCGGTAAGGTGCTGCCGGAGATCCTTGATCCGGCCGTAGTCCTCCTGCTGGAGGGCGTTGCCCAGGATCCGCTTGAAGCTGGTGTGGGTCTGGCAGGCCACGGTCCGGTCATAGAGCTTGTCCGCGTCGGTCTCATAGCTGAAGAACCCCACTCGCTTGCCGTTCTTCGCCAGGTGGAAGGCCACCTGCAGGGCGAAAGCGGTCTTGCCGGCGGAGGGATACCCGCCGATGACCACCATGTCCCCGGGACCGGCGTGGAGCTGCTGGTCCAGATCCGGAAACCCCAGCTTCAGGAAGTCGGGAGGCTTGCCGCCGTCCCGGCGCTTGAAGAAGGCCCGGAAGGCCTCCTGGAGGGTCACCCGCCGGATCCCGGACCGCTCGCAAAACAGGAGGTTGGCCTGGTCGATAGCGGCCCGGCAGGCGTCCTCGTCCTCGGCCGTGGCCAGCAGATCGCCGATCTGCCGCAGGCGCCACAGCCGGGAATCCTTCTTCAGGGCTTCGGCGTAGGCGTCGGCATTGGCAGCGGTGGGGGTGGCCTCGATGTACCGGGCCATGAGCTTGTTGTATTTGCCGCCCAGGGCCTCGCTGACGGTGATGGCATCCACCGGCTGTCCCTGGCCATAGAGCTGGGAGATGCAGCGGAAAATGGTCCGCTGCTCCGGCAGCTGGAAGTCATCCTCCGCCACTGCCATGAGCATGGGGCCCACGGCGGCCTCGTCGATGAGCATGGATCCCAGGACGCCTACGGCAGCGGTCATGAGGCTCTCGCTGAGGAGCTGCCCCTGCTTGTCCTTGTCGTTGCTCACAGGTACCGCACCCCCTCTCCGCGGAGCGGCTGGGGTCCCTCCGGGGGACCACCAGTGCCGGCGGATAGATCCACCTCTGTCCACCGGCGCTGGTTGAGCCAGGTGGAAGCGTAGGGGATGCCGATGCCGTCCTGCCACATCTTGCTGGCCTTCTGGATCTCCAAGGCCCGGCCCATGACGGCCAGGAGGTCGTCATCCGGTTTGAGGTTGTCCCATGCCCTGATAGCCGCCTGCTTGCTCTCACCTCGTGGGTAGTAGTCCCAGAAGGCGGCAAAGCGATCCGGCTTCCAGTCGGGGGCGGCTTTTGGCTTCTTGGGGCCCTTGGTGCGCCTCCCCCGTTGGGGGACTATAGGGGGTATGTTCATATCTTTAGATTGTTCTAGTGGCGGATTTTCGCCAGAGGGGTATGGCGGATTTTCGCCGGAGGGGGTGACCTGCGGCTCCTCCACGATGGTGGGCCTGTCCACCCAGATCCGGCGCTCCACCACGGCATTGTTGCTGGGATCCCGGATCACCTCCACCGATAGGTAGCCCTTGCGCTCCAGGGACTGGACCAGCTCCCGGACCGTCCGGGGACTTATGGCAAACAGCTCCGCCAGATAGGCGTTGCTGGCCCAGCAGTAGCCGGTGGCGTCGGCCATAGCGGTGATCTCCGCATACAGGAGCTTGGCGTTGGGCCGCAGCTCCGGATCATAGCGGACCCGGGCAGGGAGGACGGCCCAGAAAGCCGGCTTTCGCTCAGCCATACTGTGCCACCCCCTTGCGGTCCGCTGACAGATCTGATATAATCAACATGTGAGCGCGGCTTATGCCGCCTGTCCTCTGTGGGGTCCCATCCCACAGGGGACTTTTTTTATCTGCCTTCATGGCTGCTTCCTCCTATGTACTCAGGCCAGGATCTCCCCCCGGCGGTACAGATCAATACACTTCTGCCGGATCCGCTCCCGGCGGCGCTCCTGGGCCTCCGGTGTTACGCAGGGGTCCCACAGCTCCACCGTGGTCACGCCGTATTTTGGGCCCCAGTCGATCTGCCGGATGCTCTTGATCCAGGGCTTTCCGTCCCGCTCTACGGTCTCGGTGGAGACGATGGTCATGATGGGATTATCCGGGCTGGCGGGTTTGTCCGTCATGGCGCCACCTCCTCGCTGCAGTCTATGGCCCTCCGGGGTTGTCCTATGTCCGGGTGTGCTCAGATACCTTCAGGTTGGTTGCGGCCTGGATGATGCCGTCCAGCTCCGCCACGATTGCGTTGAACAGCTCCCGCTCGCTCTCGTCGATTACGCCGTCCTCGGCGATTTGGAGCAGTTCCCGGTCCCGATGGCGGTCGGCGAAAGCGATGACCTTGTTGATCAGTTGGATGGCGGCCCGGGGCAGATCCAGCACCTGGATCTCTGGCACTACCTTGATTTCCCCGGAGGCGATTCGGTTGTGCTGATAGGCCAGGTACAGGGCATCGTAGACGATGCACATCCGGTCCACGATATCAGCGGGAGGGAGGCGGCTGTAGCTCTCGTAGGCCTTAATGCTCTCCACGGAGATCCCGATGGCCTCGGCGGCCCCTTCCTGGGTCTTTCCGGCCTTGATCCGTGCGGTTTTGTAGATGTTGGTGTCGTACATAGACATGGTGAAAAACTCCTTCCGAGGATAAAATCAGGATAGTGGGAGGATCAGGCCCTGCTCTAAGTCATAGCGATAGCTGGCCCGGGCGAAGGCCTCCTCGTCGAAGTCCTCCGGGAGGTCCAGGCACTCCACCGGCCCGCTGTAGACGACGCGGTTGGTTTCGATGTCGTACCAGAGCCGGGCGGTGAAGCCTAGGGACAGGGCCAGCGCCAGGAGCAGCGTGGCGAGGGCGGCGTACCAGAGCCGCCGGCGGCGGCGCCGCTGCAGCCGGGTTCGGTTTCTCATGCCAGCGCCTCCTCCCGGTCCTCCAGACACTGGACGCTGCCGTCGCTCCGGCAGATCAGCCAATGGTCAACGCAATAGCAATCGGTGACGATCAGGCCGGAGGGACCGATGAACCTGACACCGAGAATTTCCCCGAAGGGGTTCTCCCGGTCGATGTAGCGCAGAATCTGGTTCTGCTGGACGGTGTGCCCCATCCATGACAGGGGGGTAGGATGTGCCATGGTACGCCTCCTTTCAGCTGGTGTGTTGGGTATAGAGCTGGCCCACCTCCACGCCCAGGATCTGGGCCAGGAGGGGGAGCTTGTCAGATCTGGGGGAGGACTTTCCATTCTCCCACTTGACGACCGCCGGGCGGCTGACGCCCATCAGCTGGGCCAGCTCACCGGGGCTGTAGCCCTTGGCTTCCCGCAGGGCTTTGATGGCCATGGCCACCGCGATCACCTCGCTCTCTTGAAATCTTGGGGGTTTTGTGATACTGTAACTTTGAGTTACCATACGCCAGATGGAGAAGGGGGATAATTTATATGCAGCTGGACAATGCCCTTACGGTCATCTCTTTGATAATTGCTTTTTCAGCCGTGTGCGTGTCCCTCTACTCTGTGCATCAAAGTCGCAAAACGGCTTTGACAGGCACCTATTTTTCTGAGATGGCGCAGGCCTATTCCGAATATTTAAGGGCTGTCGCGGAGTTTGTTTTCCGCCGTGGAGCAGCTGAGCGGGATGCC
Source organism: uncultured Oscillospiraceae bacterium (assembly GCA_944387775.1). Taxonomy (GTDB): domain Bacteria; phylum Bacillota; class Clostridia; order Oscillospirales; family Oscillospiraceae; genus Pelethomonas. Next base: position 20,142 of record CALXGE010000018.1, read on the forward strand.
TTGGCTGCTTCGCTGTATCGCCTTTGGCTTTTTGCGTCGCCCGAGATTTTCGAGGACGCACAGGGCATTTATGTCCAACTGCTGTCTTGGGCGGCGTCAAATCCGTCCGGGGCTCTGGAATTGGATGAGAAAGTGCAAAAGTTAGCGGATGATATGCGGATGCATTTGGATAGCACCCGGAAGCATGGTCATCCTTAATCTGGCGGATGCCATCCAGCAGGGCAATCAGGAGGATAAACAGCTCCATTGCAAGGCAGGCGCTCAAAAAGCCAAGGGAAAACCAGTCAAATGATGCGACTGCCCTCACCTCCTTCTGTGGCGGCTGCCGTGCGGTGTGTGGTGTAACTTACGGTATTATCATAATTTTGTAATTACAAAATGTCAACCGGGTAAATTATGTTATTACAAAATTTGTATGTAATCACAAAATCTTTTTATATTGTAGGTGATGCCTATGGACAGAGAAATTTTTGTGCAAAACATCAAATTGCTTTGCGAAAAAAAGGGAATTAAACAAACAGTGGCTTGCCGAGAAAGTGGCGTTGGCGTTAGCTTTGTCAACGATATTGTTCGAGGGCAGACACCTTCAGTTGCAAAAGTGCAGATGTTGGCTAACTATCTGGGCGTGACCACAAGCGAGCTCCTAGGGGAAGAAAATAAAAAGCCCGCCGCCGAGAACGGCGACGGGGTGTCAGAAAACGAAGCTATTTTCCGGACGCTGCCTCCTGATCTGCAGGAGGAGGCCCTGCGGTACATGCGCTATCTTGCAGCGCAAGCAGGTACTCACGAAGATCCAAAGGATTGATGCTGGTTTCCAGCCGGCGGAACTCAGCAATGCGTTCTTGTTCGGTCATGATGGCAGCCTCCTTTGTGGGGTATACCATCAGAGCAAATTGTGACCCAAGTTGCACAGGGCCGTGCAGCAATAAATAAAAAATAGTGTCCGAATCGGACACGGAGGGAGAGAATTATGGATTTTGTGGATCAGCTGAAGCAGTTTTCAAAGAGAGTTGAAACGATGCGGGAAACCGTACAGACTGAGGAGGCGACCAAAACCGCCATCATCATGCCTTTCTTCGCTATGCTGGGCTACGATGTGTTCAACCCCCTCGAGTTTGTACCAGAGTTTACTGCGGATGTCGGCATTAAGAAGGGCGAGAAGGTAGACTATGCAATTATCAAGGATGGAGAGCCGGTTATCTTAATAGAGTGTAAATCTATTTCAGAGAAGCTGGAAAAACATGACTCCCAACTGTTCCGCTATTTTGGGACAACTTCTGCAAAGTTTGCAATTTTGACAAATGGTATCATGTACCGGTTCTATACGGATCTGGACAGCCCTAATAAGATGGATGACGACCCGTTTTTGACTATCAATATTTTGGATGTCCGGGATAACCAGGTGCCGGAGCTAAAAAAATTCTGCAAATCAGTATTTGATATCGACTCCATTTTCAGCACAGCTTCAGAGTTGAAATACGCCAACGAGTTTAAAATGACCATGAAGTCTCAGCTTGATGATCCGACAGATGACTTCATCCGCCTTTTCCTCCAGGGGTGTTATTCAGGTCCCAAAACTCAAAATGTAATTGAAAAGTTCCGTCCCATATTAAAGAAGGCGCTCAACGATTTGATCAGTGAAATGATGAACGATAAGATCAAAACAGCTTTGGGGGGCTCTGGTGGAACAGTGTCTCCCGTTGAGCAAAAGCCGCAGGCGGAGCAGGATCAGGAGGATCTCCCTGAAGAAAAGAAGGGGCCGAATATTGTAACAACGGAAGAGGAACTGGAAGCATATTTTATTATTAAAAATCTGCTGAGCGAAATGGTCAGCATGAAAGATATTACATACAAAGATACAGAATCGTATATCAATGTCCTGTATAAGGGAAATAGCAGGAAATGGATCTGCCGCCTCCGCTTGACCGATAATCAGAAAACCTTAATCATTCCGGACGAAAATAAAAAAGAGATCAAGTATCAGCTGGCCGATATCTATTCTATTCCTGAGTACAAGGATCAACTGGCAGCAGTGCTGGAAAGATACATAAAGTAATATTAACACAATGAATTACGATAGCCGCCCCGCCATACGGACGGGGCGGCTCCGATTAAAGGAAGGAGGTCTCCCATGACTCGTGAACTGCTGGAGCAGATGCGTTCCGAGGGCCGGCTGGTGCCGGCGTCCATGTATTTGAGAAAATCCAGGGCGGAGGAGCATATGGGCCTGGAGGAGACTCTCTCCCGCCACCGCTCCACCCTGACGGCCTTCGCGGAGAAGTACGGCTTTCTGGTCCGGGAGGAGGACGTCTATGAGGAAGTGGTCTCCGGCGAGAGCCTGTTCGCCCGGCCCCAGATGCTCCGGCTCCTGGAGGCGGTGTCCCAGGGGCTGTATGCCGCCGTCCTCTGTATGGACATGCAGCGTCTGGGCCGTGGCGGCATGTATGACCAGGGCATCATCCTGGACACCTTCAAGGCCTCCGAGACCCTGATCGTCACCCCGGAGCGGACCTATGACCTGACCCAGGACATGGACGAGGAGGCAGCGGAGATGCAGACCTTCCTCAGCCGCAGCGAGTACCGCATGATCACTAAGCGGCTGCGCCGGGGAGTGCTCCACTCAGTTGAGCAGGGGGCCTACATGGCAAATCCTCCTTTTGGTTACCGCAAGACGGAGATCAACAAGCTGCCCACCCTGGAGATTGTTCCAGAGGAGGCAGAGATCGTGCGGACCATATTCCGCATGTACGCCGCTGGGAGCGGCTGCACCCGGATTGAGCAGACAGTAAACGCCATGGGAGCCCATGGACGCCGGGGAAGCCGATTCAACCGGAACACCATCCGGCTGATCCTGGATAACCCTGTGTATATTGGAAAGGTCCGCTGGAACCGGACCAACACGGTCAAGACCGGGGTAGGGGAGCAGCGGAAGAAAGTGGTCATTTATAACGCTGCGGATCAGTGGCGGCTCATCGACGGCAAGCATCCTGCCATTATCGACCAGGGCCTGTGGGAAGAGGTCCAGGCCCGGCGGAAAAGCCGCTATTTTTATATTGATAACAAGCATGTGGCCAGCCCTCTGGCAGGGCTCGTCCGCTGTTCCCGGTGCGGCCGGGGCTGCAACATGCAGGGGAAGAACAAGGGCGTGGCGTACCTCCTGTGCCCCACGCCTGGCTGCTCGGCTGGGGCCAAGTTCGACCTAGTGGAGCAGGCGGTGCTGCTGCAGCTGCAGGAGCTGGCCAGGGGGCTGGAGATCAGCCTCAGCCAGCAGGCGCCGCCGGATACCGCAGCTCTGGATAAGGAACTGGCCCAGACCAGGGAGCAGCTGGGGCGGCTGGGAAGCAGGAGGGAGCGGCTGTACACCTTCCTGGAGGACGGTACCTACACCCGGGAGGTTTTCGCCCAGCGGATGGCGGTGCTCTCCGGAGACGAGGAGCGGCTCCGTGGCCGCATTGAGGAGCTGGAGGGGAAGATCCGCACGGAGCTGGGCCGGGATAAGCGCAAGCAGCTGGCGCGGCTGAAGGACGTCCTGGCAAATTACCAGGAGGCGAGCCTTGCGGGCAAGAAGGATCTCCTGCAGTCCATCGTGGCGGTGATCTATTACACCAAAAAGAAAAAGACGAAACCTGGTGATTTCTCCATCCAGGTCGTCCTGCGTGATGATCTGGAGTAAATCCTCTAAAGAGCTTCATGCTATTCACGGCAGGCGTCATAAATCTTTTTGGTATGGATACAAACGGCCTCACAGCTGTCCTTGGGGCAGGACGCCGGGCCGGGTACAATGCGTTCAGGCATAATGGACCTCCTACTAAGTAAGCTTTGGAAGGCGTCTGCCTTCCTTTCCAGTCTATGCACCCACCGCCGGTTTGTGAAAATTCGGGCTATACAAATCCGGTGGGGCCGGGTATAATGGGAAATAAGAAGAACGTACGGGAGGCGGGTCATGGCCGAGTTCGGTTTTATCAGCGGCAAGCTGGAGATCAAATTCCTCATCCTCTATATTGCGTCCCGGCTGATCCAGCCGGTGCCCTTCGAGGTGCTCCAGGGCCTGAGCATGTGTGACGGCGGTGTGGACTATTTTGACTTCGCAGAGTGTCTGGCGGACCTGGTCCGCACCGGCCATCTGAGCCGGGATGAAGAGGGCCTCTACGCCATCACGGAGAAGGGGCGGATCAACGGGGCTATCTGCGAATCGGGTCTTGCCTACTCCGTGCGCATGCAGGCGGACGAGGAGCTTGCTGCCCAGAACGAGCGCCTCAAGCGCCGGGCTCTGGTACAGGCCCAGGCAGAGAAGCGGCCGGAGGGCGGATACACCGTCACCCTTTCCCTCAGCGATGAACTGGACAGCCTGATGAAACTGGAGCTGTTGGTGACCCGTGAAGATATGGCGAAAACCCTGCAGAAGCATTTCCGCGCCGACGCAGAGCAGATCTATTCCCAGATCCTGGCGGTGCTGTTTGGCAATGAGAGCGGAGAGAAACCCACAGAAGAGGCGGAGCCCTGACGCACTCCCGACAATACAGTTTATGCCTGCGGAAATACCTCCGCTCCACCCCAACCGGGGTGGGGCGGAGGCTTTTTCTGTTCTTATGGTCATATCCGGGGACGAGCCCTCATACAGTGGGAGCAGAAAGGACAAGGAGGGGATAGCCCATGGAGGCTGCATACGGGGCGGAGCGGTACAGGGAGGCTTGCGGCCTTCTGCCGGAGGAGCTGCGGCGGCAAGCTCTGGCCCTGCCGGAGGCGTGGCAGGGGAGCATAGAGGAGCTGCGGCTGCGGGTCGGACGGCCTCTGGCGGTAACCCTGCCGGAGGGGGAAACTCCTCTTGCCGGTTCCCCGGTGACCGGAGAGGATCTGGAGCGGGTTGTGGATCGAGCTACCGCCCATTCGCCCTATGTCGCTGAGGAGACGATCCGCCAGGGCTTTGTTACGGCGGCAGGGGGCTTCCGCGTCGGCCTGTGCGGCACGGCACTGCCGGAAAACGGGAGCAACAGAGGGCTCCGGGACCTCACATCCCTGGCAATACGGATTCCCCGCGCTTGTCCGGGAGCGGCGGAGCCTCTGCTGGGGGAACTGCTGCAGGGAAATCGGGTTCTCAGCACCCTGATTCTCTCCCCACCCGGAGGTGGTAAAACGACTCTTCTGCGGGACCTGGTACGGCTCCTCAGTGCCGGAGAGGGGGACCGCAGGCCGCTGCGGGTGGCACTGGTGGATGAGCGGGGAGAGCTGGCGGCGGTGTGCCGGGGGCAGCCCCAGCTGGAGGTGGGCCCCGCCACGGATATTTTGGATGGCTGTCCCAAGGCCCTGGCGGTACCCATGCTGCTGCGGGCCATGAATCCACAGGTGATTGCCCTGGACGAGATCGCCCTGCCTGAGGACGCGACGGCAGTGCAGTCGGCGGCAGGCTGCGGGGCATCCATTCTGGCCACAGTCCACGCAGCGTCGGTAGATGATCTCCGGCAGCGGCCGGTAATGGTACAGCTGCTGGAGAGCGGAGTCTTCGCGCGAGCGGTGGTGATCACCGGTCGGGGCTGGGAGCGACGCTTTCAGGTGGAGGTGCTGTCGTGAGGTGGCTGGGAGCACTGCTGATACTGGGAGCGGCAGGGGGCGGCTTTATCCTGGAACGGGAGAGAAGTATGCTTCCTTTGCGCCTGGCCCAGGCCCTGACAGTGGACCTTGGGATACTGTCCGCTGGAATCTGCCGCAGCCGCCGTCCTCTGCCGGAGCTTCTGGAGAGAGATCTTGCGCAGGGGCCGGGAAATACGGCGCTGTGGGGACCGCTGCTGGTCCTGCTGGGGGAGGAAACGGAATCCCTCCCTGTCTGCTGGGGAAGGGTGTGTCGGGGACTGCCTGCGCCGCTGGACGCTATGCTGGCTCCGTTGGGGCCGCTGCTGCCGGGGGGCGGCAGAACTCTGGAGCGGGCTATTGAGGAAACGAGAGAGGAGCTGACCGGATTTGCAGGGGAGGAACGCCTGCGGCAGACTGCCGCAGGCCGCCTTACGGCGGCGGTATGCCTGTCGGGGGCCTGCCTTGGCATCCTGGTGCTGATGTAGATATGGATATTGACCTCATTTTTAAGATTGCTGCCATCGGCATTGTGGTGGCGGTGCTCAACCAATTGCTGGTGCGCTCCGGCCGGGAGGAGCAGGCCATGATGACCACCCTGGCGGGACTGGTAGTGGTGATGATGATGCTGGTGCAGGAGATCAGCGATCTGTTCCAGCTCATCAAAACGCTGTTCGGATTTTAAAACCATGGAACTGTTGGGACTGACGGGATTGTGCGCGGTATGCCTGCTGCCGGTACTGGTCCTGCGAAAACAATCGCCGGAGCAGGCATTCCTGCTGATCCTGGGTATTGGAGCCGTGGTACTGGCGCGGGTGCTGGCCCTGACCGCTCCGGCGCTGGCTCAGGTGGAGGCGTTGTTCTCCCAGGCGGGCGTGGACAGCGGCCACGTAGCCATTTTGCTGAAGACCGTGGCGGCAGCCCTGGTGACCCGGCTGTGCGCGGATCTGTGCCGGGACGGCGGCTCCCAGGCGTTGGCAACTGTGGTGGAACTGGCGGGAGCGGCGGCAGCTTTGCTGATCGCTCTGCCTCTGCTGGAGGCAGTGGCGGGGCTGTTGCTGGGATACTTTACCTAGGAGTGGCAAAAGAGATGCGGATACGGTGGAAAAGAGGGCCGCTGGCCCTGGCGTTAGCGTTGGCGGCACTGATTCTGTTGGGAGGTGGGGCGGCGGCGGAAGAGGAGGCCACTCTGTCGGAGACGCTGCCTCGGTCACTGACGCAAGCCGCGCCGGAGGCGGCGGAACTTTTGGAAGAAGGGGGAGACATGGGGCTTTCCTCCGGGGTGGCAGCCCTGTGGGAGAAAAGCATATCGGAGGTAAAGGAATATCTGCTGGCAGGGATCCGAAGCGTGGCCATGCTGATGTGCGGTGTGGTGGTGCTGGGCGCGGTGGAGAGCCTGACCCCGGACCGCCGGGGAACTGTGGGCCGGGGTGTGACCCTGTGCGGAGCCCTGTGGGTCACGGCGGTGTCCGCCGGGGACCTGGAGACTCTCATGGGCCTGGGGCGGGAAACGGTGACGGAGATCTCCCAGTTCAGTAAGGTCCTCACACCGGTGATGGCCTCAGCAGCAGCCCTCAGTGGCGGCGTCACCAGCGCCTCGGTGCGGCAGATGGGAACGGTTCTTTTCTCCGACATACTACTTACCGCTATCGACGCCTTGCTCCTTCCGGCGGTGTACCTCTATGTGGGGCTTGCGGCGGCGGGAACAGTGCTGGAGGGCGAGACCTTGGACAGCGCCGGACGCCTTCTGAAGAAGGGAATCGGCTGGGCACTGGGAGGCCTCCTGCTCCTTTTTACTACTTATCTCACCGTGTCAGGTGCAGTGGCGGGGGCAGTGGATGCACGGGCTGTAAAGCTGGCCAAGTCCGCCATCGCCGGGGCGGTTCCAGTGGTGGGAGGTATTTTGTCAGAGGCGGCGGAGAGTGTCCTGGCGGGAGCCGGTGTGCTGAAGGCGGGTGCCGGCGTGCTGGGCATGCTGGCGGTGCTGGCCCTGTGCCTGACCCCCTTCCTGCGGCTGGGAATTCAGTACCTTCTCTACCAGGGGGCGGCAGTGGTGGCTGCCGCCGCGGGACCGGGACGGCTCACGCGGCTCATATCCATGCTGGGAGACGCCTTCGGTCTGGTCCTGGCTATGACCGGGGCCTCGGCGCTGCTGCTCCTGGTGTCTATTCTGTCATCGCTGACGGCGGTGATGCCATGATGGAAGGGCTGCGGCAGTGGCTGCTGGGGATTGTGCTCACCGCCTTTGCTGCGGGCCTTGCCCGGCAGCTGGCACCGGAGGGCCGGGAGCAGGCGGCGGTACGGCTTGCGGGAGGACTTCTGATGATTCTGGCAATTCTGGGCCCTCTGGGCAGCTGGAATTGGGAGGAGCTGGCCCTTCCGGCGGGATCTTTTCGTCAGGCAACGACGGAGCAGATGGCGGATTATGAAGCGGAACGGACAACGGCTTTGGGAACAATCATAGCGGGGAAAACCGCCGCATATATATGGGACAAAGCGGATGAGCTGGGCCTCTCCTGTACGGTAGAGGTGACGGTAGCCGTAGGCGAGAGCGGGATTCCCCTGCCGGACACGGCCGTAATCACCGGACCCTACAGCGGGGAACTGGCGGCACTGATCCAGGAGGAGGTGGGGATCCCCGCCGAAAAGCAGATCTGGCGGGAGGAGAGCGTATGGAGCGAGGCAGCGGAAAGTGGATGAAACCTCTGGCGGCCCTGGGCCGCTACAAGTATGTGCTGGTGGTGGCGGCCCTGGGCGCACTGCTGCTGGCCTGGCCACAGGGAGCCAGGAGCAGTCCGGAAGAAAATTCCGCGTCGGAGAGTGCAGCGCTCCTTCAGGATGATCTGGCTGCCACAGAGGCGGCTCTGGAGGAGATCCTTGCGACCATCAATGGTGTGGGGGAAGTCAGAGTGATGCTCACCCTCCAGAGCGGAGGAGAAAAGGTGCTGGCTTCCGACAGCTCCCTGCGCTACAGCGGCAGCGTCCAGGCCCCCGATGATTACCAACGGGATACGGAAACGGTGGTGGTCTCCGGAGGTGGGGAGAACGGAGTGGTGGTCACCAAGGAGCGCTGTCCCCAGTACCGGGGAGCTCTGGTGGTCTGCGAGGGAGGCGGCAGCGACACGGTGCGCCTGCGGGTGACGGAGGCGGTGGCAGCCCTCACGGGCCTTGGCACAGACCGGATCGCCGTGGTGCAGGGACACAGCGGCGGCACAAATTGAGGAAAGGAACAGGGACATGGGAGGAAAACGTGAAATGAGAAGACAGTGGAAGCGCAACGCCGTGGTGGCTACAGTGCTGCTGTTCGTGTGTGCAGCGGTGTATCTCAACTGGCGCTACGCCGGGGAGGCAGCGGTGGACCAGGCGGCGGAGGTATCCGCAAACCAGCAGGAGGACAACGGCAGCACCAAGGTCCTGGGGGATGCGGCTTTGGTAGGCGGTGAGGTGGTCTCCGCCCAGGAGGAGGGCACTGCGGCAGTGAGCGGATACTTTGACGCTGCTCGTCTCAGCCGCCAGCAGTCTCGGGACAATGCCCTGAGTCTCCTGCGGGAGGCAGCGGAGCAGGAGGGAGCTGATGAGGCCGCCGTGGAGGAGGCCAACCAGGCCATCCAGACCGTGGCGGGCTACACCATGCTGGAGAGCCAGATCGAGAATCTGGTGGTGGCCAAGGGCTACGCCGACTGCGTAGCGTTCATGGGGGAGAACAGCATCAGCGTGGTGGTGTCGGCGGCGGAGGACGG
>CALXGE010000019.1 GCA_944387775.1 uncultured Oscillospiraceae bacterium
CCTTCACCCGCTTGAGGATATACTCCTTGTTGATGTTGCGCAGCTTGATCTCCGCCACATACTCCGCCTGGACGGCATCGATGCCAAAGCCGATCATCAGGTTTGGCACCACCTCGGATTCCTCCTCGGTCTCCCGGATGATGGCAATGGCCTTGTCGATATCCAGCAGAATCCGCTTGAGGCCCTTGAGGAGGTGGAGCTTGTCCTTCTTCTTGTTGAGGGTAAAGTACACCCGCCGCCGGACTGACTCCATCCGCCAGGCGCACCACTCCTCCAGAATCTCACGGACACCCATGACCCGGGGCGTCCCCGCCACCAGGATATTGAAGTTGCAGCCCATGGCGTCCTGGAGGGGGGTGGAGCGGTAGAGCTTGGCCATGACCTTGTCGGGGTCCGCCCCCCGCTTGAGGTCGATGGCCAGCTTCAGGCCCCCTAAGTCCGTCTCATCCCGCATGTCGCTGACTTCCTTCAGCTTGCCCGCCTTGATGAGCTCCGCCGCCTTGTCCAGAATGGCCTCGGTGGTGGTGGTATAGGGGATCTCGTAGATCTCAATGACATTTTCCTCTTTCACGTACCGGTAGCGGCCCCGGATGCGGATGGTGCCCCGGCCGGTGCGGTAGATCTCCTCCATGACGGCGCTGTCGCAGATGATCTCGCCGCCGGTGGGGAAGTCGGGGGCCAGGAGAATGCTGCTGAGGTCGCAGTCCGGGTTCTTGAGGTAGGCCTCGGTAGCGTCGCAGACCTCCCCCAGGTTGAAGCCGCACAGCTGGGAGGCCATACCCACGGCGATGCCCTGGTTGGCGCTGACCAGAATGTTGGGGAAGGTGGTGGGGAGGAGGGCCGGCTCCTTCATGGAGTTGTCGTAGTTGTCCACAAAGTCCACCGTGTCCTGGTCGATGTCCCGGAACAGCTCCTGGCAGATGGGGGCCAGCTTTGCCTCCGTATACCGGCTGGCGGCCCAGACCATATCCCGGGAGTAGACCTTACCGAAGTTGCCCTTGGAGTCCACAAAGGGGTGGAGCAACGCCCCGTAGCCCTTGGAGAGGCGCACCAGGGTGTCGTAGATGGCGGCGTCGCCGTGGGGGTTTAAGCGCATGGTCTGGCCCACGATGTTGGCGCTCTTGGTCCGAGCGCCGGTGAGAAGCCCCATTTTGTACATGGTGTAGAGGAGCTTGCGGTGGGAGGGCTTGAAGCCGTCAATCTCCGGAATGGCCCGGGAGACGATGACCGACATGGCGTAGGGCATGTAGTTTTGCTCCAGGGTGTCGGTGATGGGCTGCTCCACCACCGCGGCGTGGAGGCCCATAACGTTGGGGTTATTGACTTTTTTGGTCCCCTCGGAGGGGGTTTTCTTCTTTGCCATCGGTGTGTTCCTTACTGTTTATTTTGGATGCTTAGGGAGGGCCGGTGCTTCCCAACACGCGGACAGCGGCCCTCAGCGCTGTTTTGTCTCCGACGGGTTCACTTTTGGACGCCCAAAAGTGAACCGAAAAGGCGCCAGCCCCCTTCGGGCTGGACCTCCGCTTTTGTCCAATCGGACGCTCCAAAGCTTTGATACCCAGTTGCCACCGAATTTTCGCTGGCCTCCGGCCTCCTCGTAATCGGTGCGGTGGGTATCTCACTTCGGCTGTCGCCCCTCGGGCTGAGAGGCGTTTCTTTTAATGGCGCTGGCGGCAGACCAGCTCGTCTAGGGTAATGTCGTACAGGTCTGCCAAAGCGATGAGGGTCTCCATGGGCGGCGTACGGTCGCCGTGTTCATAGCGCTGGTAAGCACGGACCACGATCCCCAGCTCTTTTGCTACCTCAGTCTGGGTCAGTCCCTTTTCCTTGCGCAGCGCAAGAAGTTTTTCAGCAAATGTCATAATATGCCGGTCCTCCTTCTTGACATGACCAATTGAGCATGATATTCTACTTTTATAAACATGCTCGTTTGAGCATATTTGGAGGGCATCATGAACAAATACGAGGAATGTCTATTTTACTATATCATGGAACATGAGTGGCCCGACCTGTTGGAGCAGGAGGCGTATCAGGTCCTGGCGGAGAGCCGGGACGAGGCGCTAAATGCCCTGACAGAGACCTTCACCCCGGAGCAGAGGCGGCTGTACATGGCCTATGAACCCCGGTGCAATGCCGCGTGCTCCGCGGAGATGCGGCACCTGTTCCACAAATCCTTCCACCTTGGTCTGCACCTTGCCAGGTGAGGCGGCTTTCCGGCGGGGCCTTCCCGGCCCCGGACCCCGGTTTGCCTCCGGCGGCCCCATTTTTGGCCGCCCAAAAATGGGGGAAAAAACCGCTGGGGAGACCCCAGACCCCCTCTTTTTACCCAATCGGTCTGGATGGGATTTGCTGCTGCACAGCCACTGAACCAGTGCTTTTTGGCATCTGATCTCCGCCGGGATTCTCATCCGGCTTCGGCTGTCGCCCTGTTAAAGGGACAGATTCATCTGATATTTTTCACACCAAGAAATACCTATCAGCCCGAGGGCCGTCAGGCGAAGTGGGATACCCACCGCACCGATTACGAGGAGGCCGGAGGCCAGCGGAAATTCGGTGGCAACTGGGTATCAAAGCTTTGGAGCGTCCGATTGGACAAAAGTGGGGTCCGGGGTGTCCCCGGCGGCGTTTTGGTTACTTTGCCGCCGAGGGCAAAGTAACCGCGGGGTGCGGGGGCGCGTAGCCCCCGGCGAATAGCACCGGGCTCCGGGGCGCAAGGTGAATGCCGCCGTAGGCGGCAGAGAGGGCAGCCTGGGCTGGGGAGGCCCGGGAGGCCGAGGGCTGATAAAAGGAGATTCAGAGGACCCATCCTCTGAAAAGCCCCCCGCCGCCGGGGTGAGGCGGATTTTACGAAATATCCGCCAGGTCCAAAAACTTATACCCGTTTTCGGCGATATGGTCCTTACGGCCCTGGAGATTGTCCCCCAGGAGCAGGTCAAACATGGCGGCGGTGGCCTCCGCGTCCTCGGGCATCACCTTGATGAGCCGCCGGGTCTCCGGGTTCATGGTGGTCAGCCACATCATGTCCGGGTCGTTCTCGCCCAGACCTTTGCTCCGGTCCACCTTCACCTTTTCCCCCTCCAGATCCTTGAGGATCTCTGCCTTCTCCCGCTCGGAGTAGGCAAACCAGGTCTTGTCCCCGCTGTTGATCTCAAAGAGGGGGGACTCGGCGATATACACATACCCTTCCTGGATGAGGGTGGGGCAGAGGCGGTAGAGCATGGTGAGGATCAGCGTCCGGATCTGGAAGCCGTCCACGTCCGCATCGGTGCAGATGACCACCTTGTTCCACCGGAGATTGTTCAGATCAAAGGCGCTCAGGTCCTTCACGTGCTTGTTCTGGACCTCCACGCCGCAGCCCAGCACCTTCATGAGGTCGGTGATGATCTCGCTTTTGAAGATCCGGGCGTAGTCCGCCTTCAGGCAGTTCAATATCTTGCCCCGGACCGGCATGATCCCCTGGAACTCCGCGTCCCGGCTCAGCTTGACGCTGCCCAGAGCGGAGTCGCCCTCTACGATATAGAGCTCCCGGCGGCTCACGTCCTTGGTCCGGCAGTCCACGAACTTCTGGACCCGGTTGGCGATGTCGATGGTGCCGGAGAGATTCTTCTTGATGTTCAGCCGGGTCTGCTCCGCCCGCTCCCGGCTGCGCTTGTTCACCAGCACCTGGCCGGCAACGCGCTCCGCGTCGGCGGGGTTCTCGATGAAGTAGATCTCCAGGCGGCTGCGGAGGAACTCCGTCATGGCCTCCTGAATGAATTTATTGGTAATGGCCTTCTTGGTCTGGTTTTCGTAGCTGGTCTGGGTGGAGAAGTTGCTGCTCACCAGCACCAGGCAGTCCTCCACGTCCGCCCAGGTGACCTTGCTCTCGTTTTTCTGGTACTTGCTGTTCTGGCGAAGCCAGCCGTCGATGGCCCCCACAAAGGCGGAGCGGGTGGCCTTCTCGGGGCTGCCTCCGTGCTCCAGCCAGCTGGAGTTGTGGTAGTGCTCAATGATGGCCGTCCGGTTGGAGAAGCAGAATGCTACCGACAGCTTTACCTTGTACTCGTCCTTGTCGGCCCGGTCCCGGCCCCGGCGCTCCGCCTCCCAGAACACCGGCAGGGTCAGCGTATCCTCTCCCGCCAGCTCCCTCACATAGTCGGCGATGCCGTTCTCATAGAAAAACTCCTCGGTCTCGAACTTCCCCGGGGCAGTCTCATTCTTGAATACAAAGGTGATACCGGCGTTGACCACCGCCTGACGCTTCATGACGCCGGTGAAGTAATCCGCCGGAATGGCGATATCGGTGAATACCTCCAGGTCGGGAAGCCACCTGGTGCGGGTGCCGGTGCGCTTTTTGGCGAGAGGGGTCTTCTGGAGCTCCTCGCCCTTTTTGCCCTTCACCTGGCCCTTTTCGAAGTGGAGCTGATACTCATAGCCGTCCCGCCATACGGTGACGTCCATCCAGGCGGAGGAGTACTGGGTGGCGCAGGAGCCCAGGCCGTTGAGACCCAGGGAGTACTCGTAGTTCTCCCCCTGGTTGTTGGCGTACTTGCCGCCGGCGTAGAGCTCGCAGAACACCAGCTCCCAGTTGAACCGCTTTTCCTTCTCGTTCCAGTCCACCGGGCAGCCCCGGCCCGCGTCTTCCACCTCCACGCTGTGGTCCAGGAAACGGGTGACGATGATCTTCTTGCCGTGGCCCTCCCGGGCCTCGTCGATGGAGTTGGACAATATCTCAAATACGGCGTGCTCGCAGCCCTCCAGACCGTCGGAGCCGAAAATGACGCCGGGCCGTTTCCGGACCCGGTCTGCTCCCTTTAACGCGCTGATGGACTCGTTGCCGTAGCTAGGTTTCTTTTCTGCCATAGGTTCCTCCGCTGTGTATAATCAGTCCGCAACAGTATTAGTTTACCAAATCCCGCCGTCAATGGCAACCCCTCCCGCGGCTTTTCCCCCGGAGCCGCCCCTTTCCCCGGGCGCTTTGACAAAAACTTATAAAACTTCAAAAAAAGTGACCAGGCTCTCTGGGGGACATAATCCGGGGGAACCGGCGCAAGGGCCTATCAAAACAGGGTTTTGCACATTATCCACATAGTTTTCCACACGCTTATGTCAACCACTGCCGCCGGAAAAAGTGATGGTTCCCCTTTCCCCGGCAGGAAAATCTTTCCTCCGTGGGAAAACGGGACCGTTTTGAGGGTGTCCGCTGGTTGAAAATGGCTGTCCCCAGGCTAAAGACCCTGCCGCCGGGGATTTTCTTCCCTGGGAACTCTTGTAAAGTATTCCCGAATTGTGGTATACTATATGCTACGTTTGATTGCCGATTACGTCCCCCATTCGGGACTTACAGGAGGTTTTCCCTATGGAGAACAAGAGATATTATATCACCACCCCCATCTACTACCCCTCGGACAAGCTCCACATTGGCCACACCTACTGCACCGTGGCCACCGACGCCCTGGCCCGCTACAAGCGCCTCCAGGGCTATGACGTCATGTTCCTCACCGGCACCGACGAGCACGGCCAGAAGATCGAGGACAAGGCCAAGGAGGCCGGCGTCACCCCCCAGGCATATGTGGACAGGATCGTGGATGGCGAGGGCGGTGTTCTGGATCTGTGGAAGCTGATGAACATCTCCAACGACCGCTTCATCCGCACCACCGACGACTACCACGTCTCCGCCATCCAGAAGATCTTCAAGAAGATGTACGAGAACGGGGACATCTACAAGGGCACCTATAAAGGCAAGTACTGCAAGCCCTGTGAGAGCTTCTGGACCGAGAGCCAGCTGAAGGACGGCAAGTGCCCCGACTGCGGCCGTGAGGTCCAGGACGCAGAGGAGGAGGCCTACTTCTTCCGTCTCTCCAAGTACGCCGACAAGATCCAGGATCTCCTGGAGAACACCGACTTCCTGGAGCCCCGGAGCCGGGTCCACGAGATGGTGAACAACTTCATCAAGCCCGGCCTGGAGGACCTGTGCGTATCCCGCACCAGCTTCACCTGGGGCGTGCCCGTGGACTTTGACCCGGGCCATGTGGTGTATGTGTGGATCGATGCCCTCTCCAACTACATCACCGCTCTGGGCTACGACAACGACAAGTACGACGATTTCGACAAGTTCTGGCCTGCCGATGTCCACATCGTGGGCAAGGAGATCGTCCGCTTCCACTCCATCATCTGGCCCGCCATGCTCATGAGCCTGGGTCTGCCTCTGCCCAAGAAGGTGTTCGGCCACGGCTGGCTCCTGCTGGACGGCGGCAAGATGTCCAAGTCCAAGGGCAACGTGGTGGACCCCTATATCCTGGCCCAGATGTTCGGAGTGGACGCTCTGCGGTTCTTCCTCATGCGGACCTTCCCCTTCGGCTCCGACGGCAACTTCTCCAATGAGCTGCTGATCCAGACCATCAACACCGACCTTGCCAACGACCTGGGCAACCTGGTGTCCCGCACCACCGCCATGGTGGGCAAGTACTTCGGCGGCAAGCTGCCGGAGGGCTGCGGCGCCAGTCAGGATGAGCGGCAGCTGGCCGCCGCCTGTGCCTCCGCCGACGGCCCCGTACCCTTCCTCACCGCCCAGGAACCGGAGAAATTTGACGCCGAGCTCATCACCATGGCCTCCACCCTGCGGGACAAGTACCAGAAGGATATGGACACCTATGCCCCCCACAAGGCCCTGGAGGAGATCTTCGCTGTGATCCAGCGGGCCAACAAGTATATTGACGAGAACGCCCCCTGGGCTCTGGCCAAGGATATGGAGGCCAATGGCGGCCGTCTGGCCCATGTCCTCTACAATCTGCTGGAGGCCACCCGGATCTGCGCCATTCTGCTGATCCCCTTCATGCCCGAGAGCATGGACAAGCTGTTTGTCCAGATCGGGGCAGGGGAGGACGTCCGCACCTGGGACAGCGCCGCGGTGTGGGGCAGCCTCAGCGACGGCGCCGCCGTCACCAAGGGTGAGAACCTGTTCCCCCGTGTGGATGCCGACAAGGCTCTGGAGGAGCTGGAGCGGCTGGAGGCCGAGGCTAAGAAGGCCACTCTCCCCGACGTGGAGGTGGAGCCCCAGCTCACCGAGCAGGTGGA
The DNA here is from genome assembly GCA_944387775.1 of uncultured Oscillospiraceae bacterium. GTDB lineage: Bacteria > Bacillota > Clostridia > Oscillospirales > Oscillospiraceae > Pelethomonas. Next base: position 7,057 of record CALXGE010000019.1, read on the forward strand.
CTTCGACACCTTCTGCAAGAGTGATCTCCGGGCGGTGAAGGTGAAGGCCTGTGAGAATGTGAAGAAGAGCAACAAGCTCCTCAAGTTCACTCTGGACGACGGCACCGGCACCGATCGTCAGATCCTCTCCGGCATCGCCCTGTACTACAAGCCCGAGGAGCTGGTGGGCAAGACCCTGGTGGCCATCGTGAACCTGCCCCCCCGGAAGATGATGGGCCAGGAGAGCTGCGGTATGCTGATCTCCGCCGTCCACAAGGAGAAGGGGGAGGAGAAGCTCCATCTTCTCATAGTGGATGACGCCATCCCCGCCGGAGCCAAGCTCTGCTGATAGACGAAAGCGTTGTGTGTGTTGGGGCCGGTCCTCCGGGGCCGGCCCCGTATATTTTGCGGGGGCTGCGCTCCCGGGGCGGGTAGCGGCGGGTGCCGCCGAATGACCTTTATCTGCCTTTCGGCTTGTGGGTTCCCGCACCCACGGGCGGGGTACTTTTTGCTCGTGCAAAAAGTACCCAAAAACACGCCAGCCCCCTTCGGGCTGGACCCCCGCTGTTGTCCAATCGGACGCCCCCAGCCCTGCCGCTGCGGTGCCACTGAACCAGTGTCTTTTGGCATCTGATCTGTGGCGGGTATCTGGTCCAACTTCGGCTGTCGCCCTGTTAAAGGGATAGGCGAATCTGGAGTCCTGTGTCGAGCTGCCTGCGGCTATTGGGAACAGACTGTCTCTCGACAATAAAATCCCGCAAAATCCCCCAGCCCGAGGGCCGTCAGGCGAAGTGGGACACCCACCGCACCGATTACGAGGGGGCCGGAGGCCTAATAGAAATTCAGTGGCTGCCCAGTATCAGCCCTGATACCAACCGATTAGGCAAACAACGGGGGGTCTGGGGTCTCCCCAGCGCCCTTTTGGGTACTTTTCCGGCGAGGGAAAAGTACCCCGCCCGTGGGTGCGGGAACCCACAAGGAGTAGGGCTGCTTCCGGCCCATTCGGAAGTATCCTCCCGCCGGTGGAACCGGCAAACAAAGAAAGGAGCTTCGCCATGGCGCTTTTTGACACCCATGCCCACTACGACGACACCCAGTTCGACCCGGACCGGGAGGCATTGCTCTCCGCTCTGCCGGAAAACGGCGTAGGTCTGGTGGTGAACCCCGGCTGCGACATTTCCACCTCCCGGCAGGCGGTAGCCCTGGCGGAGCAGTATCCCCACGTCTACGCCGCCGTGGGCTATCACCCGGAGAACTGCGGCCCCTATGTGCCGGAGGAGCTGGACATCCTCCGTGATCTGGCCCGGCACCCCAAGGTGGTGGCCATTGGGGAGATCGGCCTGGACTACTACTGGGAGGAAAATCCCCCCCGGGACTTCCAGCAGCAGGTGTTCCGGGCCCAGCTGGCTCTGGCACAGGAGCTGGACCTGCCGGTGATCGTCCACGACCGGGAGGCCCACGGCGACAGCCTGACCATTATCAAGGAATTCCCCGCCGTCCGGGGGGTGTTCCACTGCTTCTCCGGCAGTGCGGAGATGGCAAAGGAACTGGTGAAGCTGGGGTGGATGGTGTCCTTCACCGGCGTCCTCACCTACAAGAATGCCCGCAAGGCCCTGGAGGCCGCAGCAGCGGTGCCTTTGGAACGGCTGATGATCGAGACTGACAGTCCCTACATGGCCCCGGTACCCAAGCGGGGTACCCGGAATGACTCCCGAAATGTGGCCTTTATCTGCGAAAAGCTGGCGGAGGTGAAGGGCATCTCCCCGGAGGAGTGCCAGCAGATTACCTGGGAAAATGGGAAGCGGTTTTTCCGCATTCCCTGAGAATCGGAACCATACAGGGCCGCCGGCAAATGCCGGCGGCCCTGCTGGTTTGTGGAGGCGCTGTCTCCGCAAATGAGATGTGAAAACAACCGGCGTTGCCTGTTGTCCGCCGCTGCCGGTTCACGCATACCATTTCCTCTTTTTGGGCATGCTAACACAAACGCGGCCCGCCGGATACGGCGCTGCCGCCCGATTATCTTTCAAAAGCTCCATAGGAGGAAATATGGTATGAAAATGAAGGGTTACGCCATGCTGGGCATCGGCAAAACCGGCTGGATCGAAAAGGAGGTCCCCATCTGCGGGCCTCTGGACGCCATCGTAAAGCCCATCGCCGTCTCCCCCTGCACCTCGGACATCCACACGGTGTGGGAGGGAGCCATCGGTGAGCGCACCGACATGATCCTGGGCCATGAAGCCGTGGGAGAGATCGTGGAGGTGGGCTCCCTGGTAAAGGATCTGAAGGTGGGGGACCGGGTCATCGTCCCCGCCATCACCCCCGACTGGGGCAGCCTGGAGGCCCAGGGAGGTTACGCCATGCACTCCGGCGGCATGCTCTCCGGCTGGAAGTTCTCCAACTTCAAGGACGGCGTATTTGCCGAATACTTCCATGTCAATGAGGCCGATGCCAACCTGGCCCGGCTCCCCAGCAGTCTGGATCCCGCCGCCGCCGTGATGCTCAGCGACATGGTACCTACGGGCCTCCATGGTGCGGAGCTGGCGGACGTGCAGTACGGTGACAGCGTGTGCGTCATCGGTATCGGCCCTGTGGGCCTCATGTCCGTGGCGGGCGCGGCCCTGCGGGGCGCCGGGCGGCTGTTTGCCGTGGGCTCCCGGCCCAACTGCATCGAGGTGGCCAAGGCCTACGGCGCCACGGACATCATCAACTACCGTTACGGGGACATCGTCACCCAGATCATGGACAAAACCGGCGGAAAGGGCGTGGACAAGGTCATCGTGGCCGGCGGCGACAATGACACATTTATCCAGGCCATAGATATGCTGAAGCCCGGCGGCCGCATCGGCAATGTCAACTACCTGGGCGCCGGGGACTTCGTCCGCATCCCCCGGGTCCAGTGGGGCTGCGGCATGGGCCACAAGACCATCGCCGGGGGCCTTATGCCCGGCGGCCGACTGCGGATGGAGAAGCTGGCAGCCCTGCTGGTCAACGGGCGGCTGGATACCTCCCGGCTGCTGACCCACCGTTTCCAGGGCTTCGAGCACCTGGAGGAGGCTCTGCTTCTGATGAAGGACAAGCCCAAGGACCTCATCAAACCTGTGGTGATTTTATAACCCTATTTGTTGGGGCATGAAAAGAAACTCCCGCCTCACTTTTTCTCAAATAGCGCAAGGGCCGCTCCCTTCCGGGAGCGGCCCTTTCTTCCACTGTGGATCGGCTGTATTTCTGCCGGACAGACAAAAAACCGCCCCTTTTCCCGGCGCAACAAATCGTTTCTTGACGGAAGGGACGAAATCTGCTACCGTGGCGGCGAGGTGAACGATATGACAATTTCCCAGAATCTCAAGGACCTGCGCCGCCTCTCCGGTATGACCCAGGAGCAGGTGGCCCGGCAGGTGGGCCTCACCCGGCAGGCCATCTCCAGCTACGAGTCCGGCCGGACCCAGCCGGACCTGGACACCCTGGCCCGCCTGGCGGAGGTCTACGGCGCGGAGATCACGGACGTGCTCTACGGCGCGGGGCCCCGGCAGAAGGCCCTGCGCTTCTGGCGGCGGGCCCCGTTTTTTCTGGCGGCGGCGGTGCTGACCGTGATGCTGCTGCGCTCGGCCCTTCTTCTGGGGCTCAATACCGTTCTGACCTTCCCCGACGGTATGGCCGTCACCGAGGCAGTCAGGCCCCTGATGGAGCGGCGCTTCGCCCTGCTGGACATGGTACAGCTCCTGGGAGGCCTGGCGGAAACGGTATCCCTGATCGGCTGCCTGGTGCTGGGGGTACTGCTGTTTTTCGCCAAGCCTCTGCCGCCGGTACGCCGGGGCCTCCTCTTTTTCCTGACGCTGGCGGCGGGGCTCCTGCTGATGACGATCCCCTTTGCCGCCCTGGACAGGGTCTACCAAATAGCGGACTACCTGTGGCCGGGGCTGGGCATCCTGCTGCCGGCGGCGCTGCTGCTGCTCTGGTGGGGCGCCCTGGCCCTGGTTCGGCGGAAAAGGGAGCGGCCCTGACCAAACATCCGAATGAGCAGGCGTGCCACCCCCTTTTTGGGGGCGGCACGCTGCCGTTTCTCATCTGCATCAGGTCCAGGCTCGTCGCAAAGCCTCCGCCAGGGCATGGATGTCCTCATCCCGGAGGGAGCCGTAGCCCAGGACCACGGTGTTCTCCGGGCAGGAGGCCCGGTCCTCCATGTAGTACTGGCTGAGCCCCCGGAGGGCCACTCCCTCCCGCTGAGCAGAGCGTACCATAGCTTCCTCCCCAGGGCCGTCCTTTAAGGTCAGCAGCAGATGGAGCCCGGTATGGCGGCCCTGGAGGGCAATATTCTCCCGGCCGAAGGCCCCCTCCAGGGCCTCCGCCAGCGCCGTCATACGGCCCCGGTACACATTCCGCATCCGGGAGAGGTGGCGGGTAAAGTGGCCCTGGGAGAGAAAACGGCAGAGGGTCTGCTGCTCAAAGCGGCTGACGGTATTGGCGTAGCTGCCGAACACCGCCTGATACCGGCCCAGAAGGCCCATAGGCAGCACCATACAGGCAATACGGATACTGGGCGCCAGACTCTTGGAGAAGGTGCAGAGATAGATCACCGGGCCCCATCGGCCCCCCATGCCCTGGAGGCTGGGGAGAGGCCGGGTGTCGAAGCGAAACTCCGCGTCGTAGTCGTCCTCCAGGATAAAGCGTCCCGGCCGGGCCTGGGCCCACCGCAGCAGCTGGGAGCGGCGGGCGGCGGGCATGGTGACAGCGGTAGGGAAGTGGTGGCTGGGGGTCACATAGCAGAGATCTGCCCCGCTCGCTTCCAGCCCCTCCGCTGAGAGGCCTCCCTCGTCAATGGCTACGCACCGGCAGGGGATGCCGTTGTTCTCCAGAATAGTCCGGGAGCGGTCGTAGCCCGGATTCTCCACCGCCGCCGTCACCGGCCCCAGCAGCCGGGCCGCCAGGCCCAGCAGGTACTCCACTCCGGCGCCCACCACGATCTGCTCCACGGCACAGTCCACCCCCCGGTAGGCCCGGAGGTAAGCCGCCAGCTCTCGGCGCAGCTCCTCGTCTCCCTGGCGGTGGCCATGGCGCAGCAGCTCCGGCTCTCCGTATAGGAGGTCCCGCTGGATCTTCCCCCAGGTACGGAAAGGAAAGAGGGCAGTGTCCACGCCGCCGGTGGAGAGGTCGAACCTCGGCGGCGGGTCCCTATAGACCTGCCGGGCCCGCTCCTCCCTGGGGGCAGGAGGCGCCTCCACCGCGGGAAAGCCGCCGCTCTCCAAAACAAAAAAGCCGCTGCGCTGGCGGGCCTCCAGATATCCCTCCGCCGCCAGCATCTGATAGGCGGTATCCACCGTGTTCACCGCCACCGCCAGCTGGCCCGCCAGGGCCCGCTTTCCCGGCAGGCGGTCCCCGGCTTTCAGGACACCGGAGCGGATCTGAGCGGCCAGGCTCTCATAGAGCTGCTGGTACAGGGGCTTCTCCCCGCCGCTGTCCAGGCAGATCGTCAGCTGAAGCATAGAGCACCTCCCAAACTGAACCCATAAAATATCTCTATTCTGGGTGTTTTCTTGGAACCAGATGTTTGTATAATAGCATACAGCAAAAACCGCCGTCAAGGCGGCAGGGAGGAATAGACATGATCCACGAGAGCAAAGAGACGAAACTGCTGGTAAAGCTGTGTGTGGCCGCCATGATGGCCGCGCTGGTATTTGCCGGAAACTATATGCGTATCAAGATCCCCGTGAGCCTGGGAGGCACCACCGCCTTCACCTTGGCCAATATCCTCTGCGCCCTGTCGGGGCTGCTGCTGGGACCCTGGTGGGGCGGTCTGGCGGCGGGCATGGGTTCCGCCATCTATGACATGTTGGACCCGGAGTACATCGTGGAGGCCCCCATCACCTTTGTGACCAAGGGCATGTACGGCCTGGTGGCGGGCCTGGTGCTCTACTATGTGTTCCGCAATGCCAAGGAGAAGTACGGCCCCCAGCTCACCGCTACCATCTGCGCTGCGGTGTGCTATATGGTGGTCTACTCCGTGAAGGTGTTTTTCTACAACGGCATACTGATTCAGGGTCTGCCTGGGGTTGACCAGTGCTGGCTGCTGGTGCTGTCCAAGCTGCCCGCCACCGTGTTTAACGGCGTGGTGGCCATGGCGGGAGCGCCCATCCTGGGGGTGGCCATTATGAAAGCCCTGCGGGGGGCCCATATGGGCAGGCTGCTGGCCTGACAGGCAGAAAAGGGAGGTCCGCCGGTGGGCGGGCCTCTTTTTTATATTGTCTTCGACAGCAACTGCTTCCAAGTAGCTCTTTTTCTGACTTTCAGTCGGCTTGCCTCCGGCGGCCCCATTTTCTCTCATTTGAACGCCCTGCGGGCGGCGGTGTGGAGAGAGGCCTACGGGCTGGCCGCCCAAAAATGGGGGAAAAAACCGCTGGGGAAACCCCAGACCCCCATGATTTGCCAAATCGGACACCTGCGAGGGTGTACCCGGTTGCCACTGAAATACCTCGGGCCTGCTGGCCCCTCGTAATCGGTGCGGCGAGTGTCTAACTTCGCCTGTCGGCCCTCGTGCTGAGAGATTTTGCAGTTATTGTTATTGGAAACCGGGTTTCTTTCCAAAGATGCAGGCAGTCCGACACGGGAAAACAGATGCCTCTATCCCTTCAAAAGGCCGTCAGGCGAAGTCGGACAAGATACCCGCCGCAGATCAGATCCCCGGAGGAATCGATAGTTCAGTGGCAGCGTAGCAGCAAATCTGATACCAACCAATTGGACAACAGCGGGGGTCCAGCCCGAAGGGGGCTGGCGCTTTTTCCGTCCACTTTTGTGCGGCCAGCCCGTAGGCCTCTCTCCACACCGCCGCCCGCAGGGCGTTCAAATGAGAGAAAATGGACCCGCCGGAGGCTAAACAGCGCTGAGGGCTGCTGCCCGCTTATTCAGCGGCTGCCGCCGCCGACGGCATTCCCGTCAGAGATAAACAGACGGAAGATCTGATAAAAATACAAACAGAGACACCGTAAAAGAAGCATAAATTCCCCCCTTTTGGGGAAACCTTTCCCCAAAGGGAGGATTGTCTATGGATATTACCCGGGACATGAGCAAACAGGAATACGACGCCCTGATCAAGCAGCGGGAAAAGCCCTCGCCCATCGTGAAGGACTGCATCTTTGCCTTTCTCATCGGCGGGGCCATCTGTGTATTGGGTCAGCTGATCCGGGAGGGGTGGCTGGGCATGGGCCTTAGCGACCAGGACGCCGCCACCGCCACCTCCGCGTCGCTGATCCTGCTGTCGGTGCTGCTGACGGGTCTCAACATCTACAACAAGATCGCCCGGTATGGCGGAGCGGGAACTCTGGTGCCCATCACCGGCTTTGCCAACGCCGTTGCCTCTCCGGCCATCGACTTCCGCAGCGAGGGGTTTGTCACCGGTATGGCCGCCCGGATGTTTACCGTGGCCGGACCGGTAATCGTCTACGGCGTCATCGCCAGCGCTGTCTATGGCGTAATATTGTGCCTGTGGTAGGAAACAGAAAGGGCCTGTCCGGTGCAGCCGGACAGGCCCTGCCACTATGTTTGCTTTTGTCACTCCGCCAGACTGCCACGGCGCTTCCAGCGGCCGGAGAAGAAATAGATCACCGTAGCCGTTGCGCCGAAAAGCCAGCCTAGTCCAAAGCCGTAGTACATATACTCCGGCCCGAAGAAGTGGGCCAGCAGGTACACCCCCGGTACACGCAACAGCACCTGGCTGGTGACCACCGTCAGCATGGGCACCACGCTCTCACCGGCCCCCCGCATGACGCTGCACATGGTAAACTGCATGGCGAAGAGGGGGTACACCGGCAGGATACACTGAATCAGCAGGGCCGCCCCCTGAATGGCACCGGGGCTGTCGGTAAAGAAGGAGGCCGCCAGGAACCGGGCCGGGTAGAGCACGGCAAAGATGATGACGCACCAGCCCACTGCATAGACGATGCCCAGGATCACGCCCCGGTGGACACGATCCTCCTTTTTCGCCCCCACATTCTGGCCCACAAAGGCGGTGATAGCCGAGGCGATGGCCTGGATGGGCAGGAAGGCTATGCTGTCCAGTTTATTGCCCACGTTGTAGCCGGCGGCGTAGGAGGTGCCGAAGGCGTTGACCTGACTCATCACCGCCATCATGCCGATGGACACAGTGGCAAACTGGATACCTGCCGGCAGGCCGATACCCATAATCTTCTTGAACAGCTTTTTATCAAAGCGCAGGCAGAAGGGCCGGATGGCAAAGGCGGTGTAGTTGCGGTTGATGTAGAACACACCGAAGAGCCAGGAGCAGAACTGGGCGATGATGGTGGCAATGGCTACACCGGCCACCCCCCAATGGAACTGCAGAACGAACAGCAGGTCCAGCACAATATTCATCACCGCCGAGATCCCCAGAAACAGAAGGGAGGCCCGGCTGTTGCCCACGCCCTGGAGGATACCGGAGTTCATATTGTAGCCGATGGCGCCGATGAGGCCTCCGGACACAATCATCAGATACAGGTAGGCGTCCCCCATGGCGGTGTCCTCCACCCGCATCAGCACCAATACCGGCCGGGCGATTACCAGAGCCAGTATCGTAATGGGCACCACCGCCAGGGTAAAGAAGGTGTAGGTGGTATCCACCACGTCCCGGACCCGGTCCAGCTTTCCCGCCCCGTAGTACTGGGCAATGGTAACGGTGGTACCGTTGCTCATGCCCATGAACAACGATGTGAACATAAAAATCACCGGGTAGCCGATGCCTACGGCGGCCAGGGCCGCCTCGCTGACAAACCGGCCCACCACCCAGCTGTCCACCATGTTGTACAGCTGCTGCAGCAAACTCCCCAGAAACATAGGGAAGGCAAAGGCCAGCAGGTGGCCGGAGATGCTTCCCTCCGTCATATTCCGCAGCTTGTGGCTGCTTTTTCCTCTCTCCATTTCTCCCTCTCCGCCCCCGCAGGGCGCTCCTCTCCTGTGATTTCTTTCTCCATCTTATCGCGAATTTCTCCAAATTGCAATTGTTTTCCCACCAAAGTCCTGTTATACTGATTTTGTCTATCCCTTATCAAAGGAGAATCTTCCCATGAAGCTGATTTCCTGGAATGTCAACGGCCTGCGGGCCTGCCTGCAGAAGGGCTTTCTCGACTTCTGCGCCCAGACCGACGCTGATATCTACTGCCTGCAGGAGACAAAGCTCCAGGCGGGCCAGGCGGAGGTGGACCTGCCCGGCTACCACATGTACTGGAACTACGCCGACAAAAAGGGCTACTCCGGCACCGCCGTCTTTACCCGGCAGGAGCCCCTCTCTGTGACCTACGGCTTTGGCGACGACCTCCACCGCCACGAGGGCCGGGTCATTACCGCCGAATACCCGGACTTCTACCTGGTGTGCTGCTACACCCCCAACGCCCAGGACGGCCTCAAGCGCATCGATTACCGGATGCAGTGGGAGGACGACTTCCGGGCCTATCTGCTGGAGCTGGATGAGAAGAAGCCGGTGGTCCTGTGCGGCGATCTGAACGTGGCCCATCAGGAGATCGACCTGAAGAACCCCGGCCCCAACCGGGGCAACGCCGGCTTCTCCGATGAGGAGCGGGGCAAGATGACGGAGCTGCTCTCCGCCGGGTTCGTGGACACCTTCCGTCACCTGTACCCGGACCGCACCGGAGCCTACAGCTGGTGGAGCTACCGCTTCAACGCCCGGAAGAACAACGCAGGCTGGCGCATCGACTATTTTATCGTCTCCCGGCGGCTGACCGACCAGGTAGCAGCGGCGGAGATCCTCTCCGACGTCTACGGCAGCGACCACTGCCCGGTACTGCTGGAGCTGAAGTGATAAAGCTCCCGGGGCGTCCTGCTCCGGAGCCCGGGGACTTCCGAAGGGGCCAGAAGCGGCCCTCAGCGCTGTTTTGTCTCCGACGGGTTCACTTTTGGACGCCCAAAAGTGAACCGAAAAAGCGCCAGCCCCCTCCGGGCTGGACCCCCGCTTTGCCCAATCGGTCCCATCAGATTTGATGCTGCACAGCCACTGAATAGCTGCCCTTTGGCATCTGATCTGCGGCGGGTATCTTATCCAACTTCGCCTGACGGCCTTTTGAAGGGACAGGCGAATCTGAGATTCTGTATCGGGCCATTTGCGTTTATCAAAATTGCGCAGGCTCTCGTCAGCAAAAAAGAAACGCCCCTCAGCCCGAGGGCCGACAGGCGAAGTTGGACAAGCACCGCACCAATTACGAGGAACAATTGGTAGTTCGGTGGCTGCCCGGTATCTCCTCTGATACCGACCGATTAGATAATAAAGAGGGGGGTCTGGGGTCTCCCCAGCGCGCTTTTGCCTACTTTTCCCGCGTTGGAAAAGTAGGCCTGCGGAGCATACCCAGCCCGAAGGACTGATAAAGAGACATTCAGAGGGCCCCTCCTCTGGAAAAACAAAGAAAAGGGCCGTCCCCGTATGGGGACGGCCCTCCTGGTTTGCTTGTCAAAATCAGCCGACGCTGTTGAGCTTCAGAGTCATGGCGCTCTTCTTGTGAGCGGCATTGTTCTTGTGCAGAATGCCCTTGGCAGCGGCCTTATCCACGGCCTTGACTGCGACCTTGTACGCGCCCTCGGCCTCGGTGCGATTGCCTTCGGCGGCAGCGACCTCAAACTTCTTGACAGCGGTCTTCATGGCGGAACGCTCGGCCTTGTTGCGGGCATTGCGCGCCTCAGCCACCAGCACGCGCTTCTTGGCGGACTTAATATTCGGCAAACCAAACACCTCCTCCAGTGGGATCTATGAGACAGATAAAGTATCTACCCCACGCAGAAATGTATTTTACCATGGTCTTTTTTAAATTGCAAGAGATTTTTTGAATTTTTTCCACCTTTTTTCGCATATTTTCTTTGTCCGGGGACAAAATAGGGGAGAACTACCAGATTTTGTGTCCGGAAAGGCGGGGTATCACAAATTATGCTGACCATTCGTACCGACCTGGCGGTGGAGGCCCACGCTCTATGGCGGCGGCGGGCAGGGGAGACCGCCGAACTCACAGGGGTTTCCGCCGGTGAGACAGCCTGCGAGGGTCTGCCGCTGACCCACGTGGAGATCCTGGACGAGGAGGGCGCCCGCACCCTGGGAAAACCCAGGGGCCGGTACTTTACCCTGGACATGTCCGCCCTGTGGCAGCGGGAGGAGGGCGCTTTCCGCCGCTGCGCCCTGGCGGTAGCGGAGATACTGGAGCCTCTGGTGCCCAAGGAAGGGCCGGTACTGGTAGCAGGGCTGGGAAACCGGGCCATGACGCCCGACGCATTGGGTCCCCGGACGGTGGACCAGCTGCTGGTGACCCGGCACCTAGGGGAGCTGGTGCCGGGGCTGCGGCCTGTGGCCGCCCTGGCGGCCGGCGTTCTGGGGGATACCGGTATGGAGGCGGCGGAGTGGGTCCGGGGTGGGGCGGAGCACATCCGGCCCGCCGGGGTCATCGTCATTGACGCTCTGGCCGCCGGAGACCTGGAGAGACTGTGCAGCTCCATTCAGATCTCCGACGCAGGCCTCACCCCCGGCAGCGGGGTAGGGAACCACCGGAAAGCCCTGGACCGGACCTCTCTGGGGGTGCCGGTGGTCTCTATCGGCGTGCCCACGGTGGTGGACGCCGCCACCGTGGCGGTCCATGTGCTGGAGGAGGCGGGACAGTCCGCCCCGGAGGACTGCGCCGCCCTCCACGGCCGGGGGACCAAGCTGTTTGTCACCCCCGACGGCATTGACCGGCAGATCAAGGAGCTCTCGGCGGTACTGGCCCGGGGAATCAGCCTGGCCCTCCAGCCGAGACTGGACTATGAGGACCTGGAGGCCCTGCTCTCTTGATTGCCGGTTGCACCGGCGGGGCGATTTTTCAGAGAATAGCTCCTCCGAATCCCCTATTATGAATCTCTGAATCTGTTTGCCTCCGGCGGGTTCACTTTTGGCCGCCCAAAAGTGAACCGAAAAAGCGCCAGCCCCCTTCGGGCTGGACCCCCGCTTTGCCCAATCGGACGCAAGCAAAGGAGATACCGGGCAGCCACTGAACTGCCGCGGCATTTTGGCTGCGGCGAAAATGTTAGATAGAATTTATCTAAATCACAGAAAAAGGAAAACGCTGTGCTATACTGCCGTCGAGGTGATGGCATGTACAGGAAAAAAGTGGCGGTCAGCCTTTTGATGACCGAGGAAATGAACGAACGCTTCAAGGAGCTGGCCCGGAAGTCAGGAAGAAGCAAATCGGCCTATATCCGACAGGTCCTGCGCCGATATATAGAGTATCTGGACACCAGAGACGACCCCAACGCCGAGCCAATAAACTGGGACATTGATCGATGTTGGTATTTTGTACCGCTGAATCACCCCAAAGACTGACAGCAGAGGAGGTCCCCGTCGCCCTGAAACAGTCTTCCAGCCCGAGGGCCGTCAGGCGAAGTCGGACACCCACCACACCGATTACGAGGGGGCCAGAGGCCCCGCGGTATTTCAGTGGCTGCCCGGTATCTCCTTTGCTTGCGTCCGATTGGACTGAAAAAGGGGGGTCTGGGGTCTCCCCAGCGCCTTTTGGTGACTTTTGTGTGTACAAAAGTCACCCGGGGTCCGGGGCCGGGGAGGCCCCGTCGAAAAGCACCCGGTTCCAGGAAAGCCCCATAAAAGAAAGAAAGAAAAGGAGCGCTTTTCAGCGCTCTTTTTCCATTCTCTCCACAATCTCCCCGATGGCTCCCTCCAAACAGTGGCACACCACCGTGGCCCCAGAGGCCAGCACCTCCGGCACGGCATTGGCAGGGCAGAAGGCCCGGTCCGCCGCCTCCAGCATGGGCAGGTCGTTCATGTGATCCCCGGCGCAGATGAGGGTGTGACAGCCCAGCATCTCCTTGAGCTTCAGGGCCATCTCCCCCTTGTTGGCCCCCTTGGCCGTCAGCTCCAACAGCTCCCCACTGGAAAAGATCATCTCATAGTACGCCGTCAGTCCCTCCTGGACCATCTCCGCGCGGATCTGATCCAGATCCGTCTTTTCCCCGATAAACAGGGCCTTCACCAGAGGCCGGGGCACCTTCTCCGGGTCCACGGTGAAGATCTCCTCATACCGGGCGCCGGTGAGCTTGGCGTGGCGCTCATTCCAGGCCGTAGGCCGAAGGACCTGGACAAAATCAGCGTCCGGGTACAGCTCTAGCGCCACATGGGGGAACCGCTCCGCAATGGCGGCAATGTGGATCGGCGCAATCTCCGGGAGAAAGTTCTTCACCACATATGTCTCCCGCTCCAGATCGTAAATGGCTCCGCCGTTATCCACCACGATGGGAGCATTTACCGGCACTTCATGGGCATGACGGCGGAAGGCCTCCAAAGCCCGGCCGGTAGCCACACTGAACACGCCTCCTTCCGCCTGCCAGTAGGCAATGGCGTCCAGATTCCGCTGGCTCATAGGGGGCCTGGGCGTGCCCTTCTGCAAGGCCTCCTCCGTATAGAGCAGGGTATTATCATAATCACTGAGCAGCAGCATGCCCTCAAATTTTCCCATAATTCCTTCTCCTGTTTCTCCTGTTTTCTGTCCCATGATACCTCCTTTTTCTGTCTTTTGCAATCCCGGCAAAAAGGAATCCACCTGCATATCCCGGACAGGCCGTGCATACAGTGGGACATGCACCTGAGAGAGGCACCTATGGAAAGGAAGATGACATATGACCATTCAACGCAGGCCCCGGCCCCAGCGGCGGCGGCAGCTTACCGCTCTGGCGCTGGCCATCGCGGTACCCTGGCTGGCGGCGGTGACTGCCGCCAGTGACACGGGGAAGGCGGCCCTCAGTGCCCTGGGCCAACAGGGAGACCTGGCTCTGGGCATCCTCCGCAGCCAGCTGGGGGACAGCAGGGAGGAGGAGCTGCTCCCCGCCGCTGTGTCCCTGGCCATCGGCCAGAGCCCCACCCTGCTGGCAGGAAAGGCAGAAATTCTGGATCTCCGCCGCAACCAGGAGACAGAGGACACCCCCGACGTTCAGGAGGAGGAAAACGTCCCCATTACGGAGGCGCCGGAGGAGCCGGAGACTCCCCTGGTATTTGCCGACAACGGCGTCACCGCCCGGACCCTGGTGCCCACCTCCACGGAGGGCTATGTGGTGGCGGGAGATGTATATATCAGCAACACGTCGGTGAACACCTTCGATGCCTCCCTCTTTGATGGAACCTTTGCCGCCCGTCTGCCGGAGGAGGAGGGCCCCCAGGTCCTCATTGTACATACCCACGGCAGCGAGGCCTACACCATGCCGCCGGGAGAGGAGTATGTGGCCAGCAGCGAGTGCCGCACCACCGACTGCAATTACAACGTGGTCCGGGTGGGTGACGAGATTGCCGCCACCCTGGAGGAGGCGGGCCTCACCGTTCTCCACGACACTACCCTCCACGACTACCCCCAGTACAGCGGGGCCTACGACCGGTCCCTGGCCTCCATCAACAGCTATCTGGAGCAGTATCCCACCATCTCCTTTGTGCTGGACATCCACCGGGACGCCATCTCCGACGGACAGGGGAACATGTACAAAGTGGTCAGCAACGTGGCGGGGGTCAACGCCGCCCAGATGACCTTTGTCATCGGCACCGACGGCGGCGGCCTGGAGCATCCCCAGTGGCGGGAGAACCTGAAGCTGGCGGCAGCGGTGCAGCAGAACCTGCTGGAGGACTATCCCACTCTTATGCGGCCTATCACCGTCCGCAACTCCCGGTATAATCAGCATGTCACCACCGGGAGCCTCCTGGTGGAGATGGGCGCCGCCGGCAACTCCCTGGACGAGGCCCTGCTCTCCGCCCGACTCCTGGGCCAGGCCCTGGCAGAGACCATCCTCTCGGCAGAAGGGTGACAATTTACGAAGGTTCTCTTTCTTTTCTTGAAAGAAAAGAAACAAAAGAACTTTGGGGGCAAACTCCGTTTGCCCTGGAAAAGTGAAAATTCACTTTCCACATGGGACCGACCAAATGGGGAAAAGTCGGGGGATAAGCCCCTATTTCCGGGAAATATTCCGGTCAAACAGGGCCCAGAACAAAAAATCAAGCCGGATCTTTCCACAGATTCGGCTTGATTTGTGTATAGAGTGAGTTTTATCCCTGTCTGGGCCGCAGGGAGAAGATCAATTCCCCATTCTCCCAGCGGACTCTCCGGAAAGCGGCACTCCTGTTCCGGCAGAGAGCGGGGGCCGTCTCCGGCAAACCGCCATCCCGGAGGGCGGAGAGGGCCAGACCAATGAGAAGCATATCCACTACCGTATTGACATTGCCCACCACCAGGGGGAAGCCCCCGGACAGCACCGGTGCCCCCAGAGTCAGGCTCAGGCTGGCCGCCATCTGGACTGCCAGAGTAGTCAGGGCCGCCAGACACACCGCCCGGCCCAGGGTCTGCCGCAGGTGGATGGTTTTCCACAAAAGCCATAGGAAAAAGGCCAGAAACACTCCCACCAGCACCAGGAAGGGCAGCCATCCCCAGGTGCAGATCAGGTTCACCAGCAGGGCGTCGCTGTCCATTTCAGGGACGGCCTGCTGCAGGGTGAAGCCCTCCTCCGCCGCCCAGGCGGGGTTTTCCGCCGGGCCGATCCACCGTGCCAGCGACAGGGCCTCCCGGAGGATAAAGGCAAAGTAGCTCTGGTTCGCGGGGCTCAGGTCCGCAAAGAGGTTATATTGCAGACGCTCCCACCGGACCGCCACGATCAAGGCCAGCACCCCCAGTCCCAGCGCCAGCACCAGGACCACGGATTTCCAGCGGCCCAGGCCCAGCCAGTCCCGCCAGGCGAAGAACAGGCCCAGCACCAGTGCCGCCATCGTCACCTGCACCAGGGCGTAGACGCTGGGGCACAGGCAGCAGGCCGCCGCCGCCAGGGCTGTCCAGCTCAGGCACACAGCGGCACCCCGCCATCTTCTGCCCCGCTGCTTCCACAGAACCAGGGCCAGAGTCAGGGCAAACAGGGACAGGAGCTGGGCGGACAGCCAGGCCGGACCGTTGACCCTCCAAGGCAGGAAACAGAGAAACACCGCCATTAGGGCGGCGCAGGTCCACCAGGCCCGGCGGCCCAGGGCGCTCACATCCAGCAGATACCCGGCGGCCAGAGCCGCCGCCCCCATGAGGCCTCCCAGCAGATCCATCTGTCGGTCCTGCAGACTGACATACGGGACATCGGCGGTGAGGGAGAAGCGGAGAAAGGCCCCCGCCGCCGCCAGCATCAGGGCCAGCGCCAGCAATCCCCACTGGGGCCGGGGCCGGTGGACCCGGTCCAGGTCGGCCCCCAGCGCCACCGGGTCTCCCATCTGCCGCACCGCCTCCGCCTGGGCCTCGTCCTCCGCCATGCCCTGGGCCATGCAGGCGTCCCGCTGGTCCAGCAGGTGGGTGCGGATCTCCTCCGTCAGCAGGGGGCGGGCCTTTTTCCAGCGGATCTCCGCGCCCACGGCCTCTACAAAGGCACTGATCCGGTCAGGCAAGGCACTCGCCTCCCCTCAGTACCTGCTCCACGGCCCCCACATACTGCCGCCACTCCTGCTCCTTCTCCCGGAGCTTTCCCCGGCCGGCAGCAGTGAGACGGTAGTACCGCCGTGGCCGGGTGCTACCCTCTCCCTCCAGGTAGGCCTCGATGTCCCCTCGCTCCTCCAGGGTGTGGAGCAGGGGATAGAGGGTCCCCGCCTTCAGATCGAAGGTGTGGTCGGAGCGACGGGCCAGGGTCTCGATCATCTGGTAGCCGTACATGTCCTGTTCCTCCAGCAGCTTCAACAGCAGCATGGCTGTACTGCCGGACAGCAGCGCCTTATCCATATCATTGCCTCCCTATATATGTAGATTATCTATATAGTACATCAGAAGGCGGATTTGTCAAGACCTCTCCCTTTTTTTGTGCCGGGGTCTACAGGACAAGTTCCAAGAAAAACAAAAAAATCCCCCGGACTTTTCCACAAGTCCGGGGGATTTTGTGCATAAAGTGGGGGATTAACCCTTGTTTTCCCGGTCGTAGGCCACGATGACCCGCCGGTTGGGCTCGGTACCCATGGAGTAGGTGGTGACGTTCTCCACATCCTGCAGAGCAGTGTGGATTACGTGGCGCTCATAGGCGTTCATGGGCTCCAGGGTGACGTTGCGCTTATACTTGATGACCTTGGCGGCCACCTTCCGGGCCAGGTGCTGGAGGCTCTGCTCCCGCTTGAGGCGGTAGTTCTCCGCGTCCACATGGATGCGGACCCGCTTGTCGCTGCCACGGTTGACGCTGTAGTTGGTCAGCTGCTGGATGGCATCCAGGGTCTCGCCCCGGCGGCCGATCAGGGCGCCCAGCTTCTCGCCCTCCAGGATCACCTTGTAGCGGCCCTTCTCAGGCTGATAGATGGTCACCTGGGCAGCGGAGTCCATATGCTGGAGGAGACCCTCCAGGAAGGTGCGGATCTGAGCGGCCTTCTCGTCGTCCGCGCCGCAGGGCTCACCCAGGTCCTCGGGCTCCGGCAGGGGGATATTGATCTCCTCTTCACCGGCGGCCTCCTGGTCCCGGCGCTGGGGCTTCTCGGCGGGCTTTTTCTTCTTGCGGGCGGGCTTTTCCGTCCGGACCGCCTCCTCTGCCGCGGCGGGAACAGCCTGGGGCTTCTTTTCGGCGGGCTTCTCCGCAGGCTTCTCCACAGCAGGCTTGGCCTGGGGCTTGGGGGCCTCCGGCTTCTTCTCAGGAGCCACAGGGGCAGCCTTGGGAGCCACCTCGATCTCCGGCTCCTCCAGGCCGTAGGTCACCCGCACTTTCGCGGGGCTGGCGCCGATGCCGAAAAAGCCGGACTTGGCGCGCTCCAAAATCTCGACGGACACCTCATCCCGATCGAGGCCCAGCTGTGCCAGAGCACGGCTGATGGCCTCCTCCTCGGTCTTGCCCGTCATGTCAAGATATTTCATTGCCATATCGGGTGGTTACTCCTTTGTATCGTATCGGTCTTCCTTGTAGCTGCGACCCCGGGCGTAGGGACGATCCCCGATGCGGCCGGCCTCGTTGGTGGAGACCTTCTTCTCCGGGGACTTCTGGGGCTGCTTCTTGGGCTTTTTGGCTTCCAGCTCCTTCTGTTCAGCGGCCCGCTTTTTGGCCTCCTCCATCCGAAGCTGCCGGGCGGCCTCCCGCTTGGCGGCGCGCTCCTCCTCCTCGGCGGTGATCTTCTTGGTGTAGAACTTACCGAGCAGAGCCTCCTGGATCATGGCGAACACACTGTTGGCAATCCAGTAAATGCCAAGGCCGGCAGGCATGATAAAGCCGATCCACAGGGACATGAGGGGCATCATCAGGTTCATGGCCTTCATGCTGCCCTGCTGCTGCTGGCTCTGGCCGTTGCTGCGCATGGTGATGACGCTCATAAGGTAGCTGAGGGCGGCGGAGATGATGGGGATCAGCATCACGCCGATGAAAGCCCAGCTAAACTCAAAGCCGGCCTGGATCATCTCAGAGGGGATCTTGGAGAGATCCAGGTTCAGGAAGTTGTAGTTTACGTTGATGAGGCCGTCATAGGAGCCCTGGAAGCTCTCCCAGTTCTGGGAGATGAACTGGGACAGACCCAGCTGCTCGTAGGCACCGTAGCTGCTGCCGGCCATGGTGGGTACATAGCCCA
>CALXGE010000020.1 GCA_944387775.1 uncultured Oscillospiraceae bacterium
TTAGCTGTCATAGTGGACCCACCTTTCCTGTCCCTTCATCTGGATGGCGGTAAACACCATGATGATGACAAACAAGATCCAGGAGAATGCCGCGGCGTACCCCATCCGGTAGTACCGGAAGCCGTACTGATAGATCCGCTCCACCATCACCTGGGTGGCCCCGTTGGGTCCGCCGCCGGTCATGATCATCACCTGGGGGAAGAGCTGGAAGCCGTTGATCATGGCCACGATCACCACATAGAAGATGGACGGCGTAAGGAGCGGCAGGGTGATCCGGGTAAACTTGGTCCAGCCGCCGGCGCCGTCGATCTCCGCCGCTTCATAGTAGGTTTTATTGATCCCCACAATACCGGAGAGGAGAATGAGGCCGAAAAAGCCCATGTCCTTCCAAACAGAGACCAGCACAATGGCGGGCATGGCCCAGGCCTCGTCCAGCAGCCAGCCGGGCCCCTGGATGCCGAACCACTCCAGAATGCCGTTCATGGCGCCGTACTGAGGGGCCAGCACCGACTTCCAGATTAGGGAGGCCGCCACCCAGCTGGTAAGCACCGGGATGTAGTAGATTACCCGGAAGGCTCCGATCCCCCGGTGGGGGCGGCTGAGGAGGTACGCCACCAGCAGAGACGCCGCCAGCATCAGGGGGATATAGAGGACGATATACTCCATGGTATTGCCCAGGGTATTCCAGAACTCCTGGGTGGTTAGGATGCTCTTATAGTTGGCCAGGCCCACAAAGTGGTCCTGCAAAAAATCCGGGTCTGTCAGTCTGTCCAGGCCGTTCCAGTCTGTGAGGCTGATAAGCCCCGAGATGATAAGGGGCAGCAGACTGAAGATCAGAAGGCCGATCAGGCTGGGCAGCAGGAACGGAGAGGCTACCAACAGCCCCTTCCCCTGCTTTTTCCGCCGCACCGGCAGACTTTTTTCCATGTAAACACCTCCTGCAGATAAAAATGGGGCCGCTGCCAGCAGGCAGCGGCCCCATTGCAGAAATCAGCCGAGCTTGATCTGCGCTTCACACTCAGCCTGCGCCTGATCCAGCGCTTCCTGTACGGTGATGGTGCCCTCGGCCGCCGCGGCCAGCTTCTGGGAGATAATGTCGCTCATCAGAGCGTAGTCCTCGATGACAGGGGGCATGACCAGATAGTCCAGGCTCTCAAACACGGCCTCCCGGTTGTCCGGCGGGGTGATCTCCAGATAGGAGGACAGGGCATCCAGGTCCTTCAGAGCAGGCAGGTCCCATCCGGCCTCCAGGCGGATATCGGCGGAGGTGGTGGAGGAGGCCAGCCAGGCAAGCCAGGTGGCTACTTCCTCAGGGTGCTCCGTCTCGGGGTTCATCACCACGCAGTTGGAGAAGAAGTGGGTGGCCTTCTGGGTGCTGCCGGGCTCCACGGCAATGTCCCAGGCAAAGTCACAGCCGTCGGTGAAGGTCTGGAAGGCCCAGATTCCGGTGGGGATCATGCCCAGCCGTCCGCTCATGAACATATCCCAGTCGCCCATGCCACCCTGCTGCACCGCGTTGGGCTGGACGTTGGACACCAGCACACGGTCTACCAGGACTGTGGCGGCCTCCAGGTTCTCCGGGGAGTTGATGGTGAATTCCGTCTTATCTTCATTGAGCAGTGCGCCGCCGTACTGGGCCACTACCTTGAAGAACTCGTTGTAGGTGATGGGCTGCCAGATGCCGAAGATGTCGTCCCCCAGGGCCCGGATCTTCTCCGCAGCGTTCTGCACGTCGTCCTGAGTCCAGTCGGCGGTGGGGTAGTCCACACCGGCCTGATCGAAGAGATCCTTATTGTAGATGAGGACCACGTTGGAGAAGCTCTCCGGCAGGCCGTACTGCTTACCATCCACATTGAAGGCATTCAGCGCGGTATCGTTGAGGCCGCTGACGTCCACGCCGGAGATCTCTGCCAGCATTCCCTTGTTGGCGTAGGCGGCGAAGTTCTCGATGTTCAGCTCGTAGCAGTCGGGAGCAGTACCGCCGGCCACCCTGGTCTGCATCTGGGTGAAGTAGTCGTCGTAGCCGATGGTCTCCACTTCCACCTTGATGTTGGGGTACTCGGCCTCAAAGGCTTCCACCATCTTGGCCAGGGTCTCCTCGTTGCCGCCGGAAGAGTTGAAGTTGCAATATGTAATGGTCACCGGCTCCGCGGCGGTGTCGTCCTGGGCGTCACTCTGGGCATTATTCTGGACGGCATTGCCGCCGTTACCGGCGCTGTTCGCCGTGTTATTGCTGCCACAGGCGGAGAGCAGCAGCACAGCGGTCAAAAGCAAAGCGATCAGCGAAAACAGCTTGGACTTCTTCATCATTCTTTCCTCCTAAATCCATGTATTGATTTTTCAGCTCTTTTCGCTTACAATAAAATGTGGCGAAAAGAGTGGGTCAACGCTTTTTTCCCGGCGGTTTGCATGTGCTTTGGCGAGGGCATGCAAGCCGCTTTTTTACACCCCCTTCTCTCCTTAGGAACACGATCTATCCATTTAATTTTTTGACGGAACCCCGGACCACCAGCTGGAGAGGCAGGATCTCCTCCTGCTTGGGGAGGCTGGGGTCCTCGATGTGCTTGAGCAGCAGCTCCACCGCCTTCTGCCCTTTCAGTGAGATCTGCTGGCGGATGGTGGTGAGGCCCGGAGTCAGGTACTGGGCGATCTCCACGTCGTCAAAGCCGATAAGGGAGTAGTCCTCGGGCACCCGCTTGCCCCGCTCGAAGAACCCCTTGGCTGCGCCGATGGCCAGGATATCCGCCGCCGCCACCACACCGGTGGCGGGGAGCCCCTGATCCATCAGGCGATTGGCCAGAGCGATACCGCTGGTATAGTCGATCTGCCCCTCAAAGATGTATTCCTTCCGATAGGGAACCGCAAACTCTTCCAGGGCCTGGCGGTAACCCAGCAGGCGCTTTTTCATGACCCCGTTTTCTTTCATCTGTCCGGCGAAAAAGGCAATACGGGTGTGGCCGCACTCCAGCATGTACCGGGTGGCAAGATAGCTGCCATAGGCGTCGTCGATGCGGATGTTGTGGTAGTAGTGGTCGTTGCAGTAGCTGTCAATGAGAACAATAGGGATCTGGGTCTTCTTCATCTGCTGGTAAAACTCGTCGGGGTACATGCCGATAACGATGATACCGTCCAGATTCCGCTGCTTGGCCAGGGTGAGGTAGCTCTCGTTGGCGTCGGTGGCGGAGATGAGAATGTGATAACCCTGCTGCCGGGCGTAATATTCGATGCTGCCCAGAACCTCACTGTAGAAGCTATTTTGAAACATGAGCCGCTCCCCCGGCTCCGTCTGGGGCACCACCACACCGATGAGCTTGGAGTCCCGCATGCTAAGGCCCCTGGCGTTGAGATCCGGCACGTAGTCCAGCTCCGCGATAGCCTCCATCACACGCTGCTTGGTGGCCTCAGAGATGGGACGCTTCCCGCTGAGGGCATAGGAGACCGTTGCCGTAGTGACTCCTGCGCGTTGGGCTACATCTTTAAGCGTCACACGGGCCATATGCCTCCCCCCTTCCGATTTATTTAATCGCTTAAATTATTTTCTGTGACTATCATAATATCTCTATCCGGATTTGTCAACAGTTTATTAGCATATTGTTGATATTATTCTTGACATCTTCTTTATTTTTGATATACTTTAACCACAGTTAATATTTAACCGATTAAATTATTTGCAGAGAGGTGTTTGGTATGGACCGCTATCTACCTACCGGCAACGAGATGGTCTCCTTGCCAAAAATAAACGAGCTGACTGCCGGGATCGAGGACTTCACCTTCCTTTCCATGCAGCACAAGGGCATGATCGAAGTCAGAGGCAGCAGTAATACACCGTTGATCCAGCCGTTCATTCACACAGGCGAGGCGGAGCTCCCCCTCACCGATCTGCAGTGGAGCCGGGACAGCTATTGGATTCCAGCACTCCAGGCCAAGGTCGGCAGCAGCCGCTTTGGTATGACCATCCTTACGCCCATCGGTGAGCGAGGCTTCGCCGTGAAGCTCTCCCTTACCGCAGGAGAGGATATCTCCCTTACCTGGGGGCTCAAAGGGTGCTGGGATGGCAGTTTCCACTGTGTCAATGAGGATAAGGAGCTGGATGGAATTCCCCGCTGCTACAGAAGTGGCTGGAACCACAGCCTTATCTTTGACTTCCGCTGCGGCACCCCTCTCTTTGCTTTCGCTCCTATGTGCAGCCAGGAGACCGACGCCGACTTTCGCGAGGAGAACGGTGCCATCTTCTACACTCTGTCCCACCGGGAGGAGATTCCTGCCGGTGAGGTCCGGGAATTGATCTTCTACTGGGGACTGGGGTTTGAGGAGGTAGCTGCCGCCACCAGCGCCAAGGAGATGCTCCGCCGGGGCTGGGACTGGGAGTACCGCCGCACCGTTTCCTGGCTGGAGAAGCGGACCCGTCAGATGCCCACCGCTAAATTAACCGATATCTACAACACCAACCTGCTTTTCTGCATTTTCTACTCCACCGGCATAACGCTGGATACAGAGGAGCTGGTCTGTGCCACCAGCCGGGGCACCCGCTACTACGTCAGCGCCGCCTACTGGGACCGGGACGTCCTTCTCTGGTCCTTCCCTGCTATCTTGGATGCCGCCCCGGATCTGGCAGAGCAGATTCTCCACTATGTCTATGGCCGTCAGCGGCGAAACCTCGGTATCCACTCTCGATACATTGACGGCACCGTGCTGGAGCCAGGCTTTGAGCTAGACGAGCTGATGGCCCCAGTCATCGCCCTGGAGGCCTATGTGGAGCACACCGGCGATCAGTCCATCCTGACGGACAGCGATGTGCAGAAGGGAATTACCCAGATTCTCAACACGCTGGAGACTATGCGGCATCCGGAAATTTCCCTCTATGAGACCTTCCTGCAACCCACCGATGATGAGATCGTCCACCCCTACCTTACCTATAACAACGTGTTGGTGTGGCGGGCGCTGGGGGCCCTGGCCAGACTCTACCCTTCAAAGTACGATTTCCTGGCCGCTACCGCGGAGGAGGTAAAAGCCGCCATCTATACCCACTGCGTCTTTCATGACGATACCGGCCGGCCCTACTTTGCCTGGTCCGTAGACCTGAAGGGACAGCACAATGTCTACGACGAGCCTCCCGGCAGCCTGCAGCTTCTGCCCTACTACGGCTTCTGTGAGTCCGACGACCCGGTCTCGCGCAACACTGTATCCATGATTCGCTCCAGCGCTTACACCTACAGCTTTGCCGGCCAACCCATTGCGGAAATTGGCTGTGCCCACGCCCCCTACCCCTGGCTCCTCAGCCTGTGCAACAGCCTTCTCTGCGGCTACGGAGAGAAGGCTTTCCGAGAGCTGGAAATCATGGAGATGGACAACGGCATCGCCTGTGAGAGCGTACACCCCATCACCGGCGCCTGCATGACCGGAGCAGCCTTCGCCACCTGCGCCGGCTTTCTCTGTCACAGTATGAAGGTCGCCCAAGAGGAGGGAAACTATGCGAAATGATCTGAAGCTGACCCCATGGACCATCTCCCACAGAGGGCCGGGATGGGCAGACGACTTCTGTGAGAGTATCTTTTTCCTGGGCAACGGCCGGATGGGCGTCCGCGGTTATCTCTCCTCTGAGCCCGCCCCTCGCCCCGTCCAGAAGGGACTGTATCTGGCAGGGATCTTCGGTGAGATCAAGCCCGGCATCACAGACTTCGTGAACCTGCCTACGCCGGTTCGGGAAACCATTTTGATCGACGGCGCGGAGCCCTCGCTGGCAGGCGATGTGGAGAGGTCGCTCAACCTCCAGGAAGCAACGCTGACCATCTGGTATACCCTCTCCGCCAACGGAAAGAGCCTGGAAATCCAGCACCAGCGATTTTTTCCCAAGGACCATACCGCCCTGCTCCTGCAGCGGCTGACACTGATCCCCAGTGAAGACATGGAACTGATCGTCTCCAGCGGCATTCTCCCAGACAGCTGCAACAGCCCTATACCAGACGATCAGACCAAGGCCAACACGGAGACAGTGCAGCTCTCCCACCCCGGTCCCGTAGAGGTGTCCAGCCAGGGTATCTCCTGTACATATTCCATTGGTGGAAGCAACCTCACTGTCAACCAGGAGACCACATTTTATTGTCCCGATTTTACCTATGTCCGTAGCGACGGCACGGCAGCAGTCTACCGTGCCGTCGCCAAGTGCGGTCAGGCACTTACTTTAGATAAAATCTCCTGCATCCGTACCTCCCGGGACATCGACCCACGCATCTCCGGCATCCCAGAGAACTGGTCGTACGATGCGCTTCTTGCCGCCCACAGGGCCGCATGGGCCGACACATGGAGAAATTGTGACCTGGACATCTCTGCCTGCGGCGAGGACCTCCAGGTCGGGCTGCGGTATGCTATGTTCCAGCTTCTGGGCAGCTGCAGCGCCAAGGACCCCACCGTCAGCATTGGCGCCAGGGGGCTGAGCCATGCCCGGTACAAGGGCTGCTACTTCTGGGACACAGATCTCTTCATGCTGCCCTTCTTTTTGGAAAATGACTTGGAAGCCGCCAGAAATCTATGTTATTATCGGGCCCGCTCCCTCCCTGCCGCTAAGGCTCACGCCAGGAAAATGAACGCCGCCGGAGCCCGCTACCCCTGGATGGCCGCCCTGGACGGCAGCGAGCAATGTGAGACCTGGGACATTGGCTGCAGCGAGGTTCACATCACCGCCGATGTGGCTTTCGCCCTGGACGCTTACTGCAAAAGATCTGGTGACGAAGCTTTTTATCTGGACAAAGCAGCCGAAGTCTTTATTGAGACCGCCCGCTTCTGGGTCAGCCGCTATACCTACCGGCCAGAAACCGGAGAGGCCGATTTGCTCTTCTGCAAGGGCCCCGACGAATACTGCGGCATCACCCACAACAATCTCTTTACCAACGTCATGGTACAGCACAATCTGCGTCTGGCCATCCAGGCGGCAAAGGATCTGCGGGAACAGCGCCCGGAGCTATACGCCCGGTTGGCCATCACCCAGGAAGAGCTGGATCATATGGCCACTTTGTGCGCAGCCATCAAGTGGCCCCGGGACCCAGTCACCGGTCGGCTTTCCCAGGACGAAACATTGCACCTACTGGAGCCTGTGGATATTGCCCGGCTCAAACCGGATGACAGTGCCAGCTACCACCGCGTCTGCTTCGACCGGCTGCAGCGGTACAAGGTTAACAAGCAGGCGGATGTATTGCTTCTCATGACGCGGATGCCGCAGCTCTTCACCCAGGAGGAAAAGGCGGCTGCCTGGGAGGATTTTGAGCCTATCTGCCTCCATGACTCCACCCTGAGCTTTGCCAGTCATGCGCTCTTCGCCCTTCAAAATGGGATCACCGAAAAAGGAATCGCCTATTTGAGAAAGGCTCTGCTTCTGGATCTGCAGGATATTATGGACAATACAGGACACGAGGGGCTTCACCTTGCCTGCATGGGAGAGGCCTGGCAGGCCGCGCAGCTGATTGCCATCCCCAGAAAAAGGTAGACGAGACACAGCACCCTGCCATCACTATATTTCCCTTTATGACAGATCTTTCTCGTTGACTGGCCCCTTCAAAAATGGTACGCTGACAATGGAAAATCCGATTACCACAGGACCAGTCCAAAGCGGGAAAGGAGTTCATTTATGACATTTGAGGAAATGTTCAGCAAAGCAAAGAGTTTGTTGGCCACAGCTGACACCAGCAAACTCAACGAGCATTTGGCGTATCAGTTCAATATTACCGGTGAGGCAAGCGGAGTCTTTTACATCGAGGTCAAAGACGGCTCCCTCTCGGTGGAACCCTACGAATACTTTGATCGCGATGCGATGTTTACCTGCTCTGCGGATACCCTGTTCAAAATTGCCAGCGGAAAAACCGACCCCGTGGGTGCCGTGTTGTTAGGGAAACTGAAAGTGGAGGGCAACATTGACAAAGCCCTCAAGCTGAAGGAATTGCTTCCCGGGAAATAACCTCTCCCTCTTCTTTATTGATACAGGAACACCCCCTGCACAGGCTAAAGTCTGTGCAGGGGGTGTTGTTTCTTGTTTAACTCTCCCAGCGTAGAAAACAGGAGGTACCACCGCCGTCACAGTGTGCCCCGGATAAACGTTATCCCAGTATTTAAATGCAATCCGTTTATGAGAGAAATCGGTCAGCATTTACTTTCTCGGCTCACTCCCTCCCTTACCCTGCATACCTTTCTGTAGCCTCATGCCGGACCCATCAAAATCATCCGCGCCCTCGCTTAATTTATAGATTTTTATTTGTATCTTTTATATCGCGCGTGTTTTATATACCAAAATTAAAATTTTCATCAAATATTTTCCTCAAAGCATATAGTAGCATATACATAGTGCACAACAGCTGTGCTGAAAAATTTTGAGGAGGATAGAAATGAAAAGAGCACTTGCATTGATTTTTGTCCTGGCGATGACCCTTTCCCTGCTGGCTGGCTGCGGAGGAAACAATTCCACCGTAAGTAACGGATCCAGCCAGAACACCGCTGGCGACGCCAGCGGAGACAGCGGCAAGCCCTACGAAGGAGAAACACTGACGGTCCTGTATATGTCCAGCGTCTACGCTGACGCAGCCCGGGCCATGGTGGATGAATTTGAAGAGATCACCGGCGCCACTGTGGAGGTGGTGGACTTCCCCTATGTCACCCTCCACGAGAAAGCACTTCTGGACTTGACCAGCGGCGGCACGGCAGCCTATGACGTGATCGATGTTGCCAGTCAGTGGGACGGTGAGTTTGCCCCCTTCCTTACGGATCTGGGCGAGTACATCGAGCGCGACAGCTATGACATGGATGTGTGGATTGAGAATGTGCTCAACAACTGCGGCAAGTGGCAGGATACCATCATCGGCATCCCCAACGCCTGCACACCCCAGGTTTTCGCCTATCGCACCGACCTGCTGCCCGACGGCATCCCTGACACCTGGGATGAGTACCGGGAAAAGTGTATCGAGCTGACCAGCGGCGATATGTATGGTACCACCATCTCCGAGGCCCCCGGCCAGCTGGGCGGCGTGTTTGACTATGTCCTATGGTCCATGGGCGGTGCCTGGGCTGACGAGGACTGGAACGTAACCATCGACTCCCCCGAAACCCGGGCCGCGCTGGAGCACCTGTACGAGCTGAACAAAAAGGCCATGGATCCCGCCAATCTGTCCTGGGGTACTGAGGAGTCCATCAAAGCGTTCCTGGACGGAAAGGCCGCCGTATGTGAAACCTGGCCTACCCTGGGCCTCACTCAGGCCGCCGACGACCCCGAGAAATCCCAGGTCGTGGGCAAGTGGGCGCTGGATCTCATCCCCCACGAGGAAACCGGCGTCACCCTTCTGAGCGCATGGGACGTGGCCATTCCCGCCAACTCCGAGCACAAGGATCTGGCCTGGGAGTGGATCAAGATGTACACCAGCGCCGAGAAACAGCAGGCCTTCTATGATGAGTTTGCCGTGTTCAGCCCCAGAAAGGATTTCTGGGAGCAGGACTCCATCAAGAATTCCCCGCTGTATCCCCTGCGCTCCGCCCTGGATACCGCCAACATGTGGTGGCGTGTGGCCGCCTCTGTTGAGGCCGACACCGCAATCAATACCGTTGTAAGCGCCTACCTGACAGATCAGATCGACCTGGAGGAGGCAGTGGCCCAGCTGGAAGAGGGCATCACCACCGCTCTGAAAAACGCCCCGCCTGAGGATGGCATCAAGAATTACAACCGATAAAGTATCTCAACCATAAACATGGTGCCTGCCGGCTCTTTCAGCCGTGCAGGCACCATACAAGTAATGGCATGCGCTTCTCAAGCCATCTCTTTTCCTTCCCCTCTATTTTCCGAAGAAACAGGAGAATGTCATGAAAAAAAGAAAAAACGGAGACCGTCTGGCGTCCTGGGCATTTCTGACGCCTACGCTGGTTTTCCTTGGCATAACGGCACTACTGCCCCTTTTGTACTCCCTCTACCTGAGCTTCTTTCGCATGAAGCTGAACCTGCCCAACCAAACACCGCAATTTGTAGGATTTGAAAATTACGCCCGGATGCTGACAGACCAGCTGCTCCACACCAGCACCTGGAATACGATTCTGTTTGCCGTGATATCTGTGGCCCTGGAAACTGTCCTCGGACTGATGGTCGCCATGGTCATCTGCTCCGACAAGCGCTGGGCCCGGATCGTTACATCGATCTTCATGATCCCCATGATCATGGCGCCCGTAGCCATTGGTACGCTCTGGCGGATGATGCTGGACTCCTCCACCGGTGTGATCAACTACCTGCTGAGCTTTCTGGGCATCCCCAGCATCAACTGGCTGAGCAATCCCACCTCCGCCATGATTGCTGTGATGCTGGTAAACGTCTGGCAGTTGACGCCGTGGGTGACGGTGATCTGTGCCGCCGGGCTCAAGGCCCTCCCCTCCGACTGTCTCCAGGCCGGTCTGATGGATGGCGCCACCTCCGGCCAGATCTTCCGCCACATCGTTATTCCTCTTATCAAGCCAGTTCTGGTGGTAGTGCTGATGATCCGGTTCATCGACGCCTTCAAGGTCTTTGATACGGTATACGTGATGACCAACGGCGGCCCCGGCTCTGCCACGGAAATGCTGCCCAACTACATCTACAAGCAAGGCCTGAAATTCTTCGACGCCGGTTATGCCGCGGCACTGGCCATCGTATTCGTACTCACCATGACGCTGTGTACCACGCTGTTCCTGCGCTGGCGCAAACGAGAGGAGGATAAGCTGTGAAAAAGATCAGATCCAGAGATTACGCCTCCACCGAGGCGATCCTCAGCACCTTCGCGGGACGGCCCGTAAAATACTTCCTCATCGTTGCCAGCGTGATCTCTGTCCTCTTCCCGGTATACTGGCTGGTGATCAGTGCCTTCAAGCTGGAGCAGGACTATCTGGCATATCCGCCGGTGATGTTCCCCACCCGTTTTACCCTGGACAGCTTCATCGAGATATTTACCCGGGATGACATCCTGCAGTATTTCTTCAACACCATGATCGTTGCCGTAGCCACAACGGCCATCACCATTGTGGTGGGCAGCATGGCCGCCTACGCCGTGGTCCGCGGCCCTATCGGTGCAAAAGCCAAGCACGCCTTCGGCGTCTGGTTCCTGATCCAGAAGATGTATCCCGCCATCGCCACTGCCATCCCCGTCTATCTGGTCATGCGCAGCCTCCATCTCATGGACACGCTGATCGCTCTCATCATCATGAATACCAGCTTCAATCTGCCTCTGGTCATCTGGCTGATGATGGGTTTCTTTGAGCAGATCCCCTACGACATGGAGGAATCCGCCATGCTGGACGGCTGCGGCTTCTGCAGCAGGTTCTTCCGGGTGGTCCTGCCGGTGACCAAGCCCGGCCTGATCGCCTCTGCCATATTGACCTTTGTAGCCGCCTGGAATGAATTCCTGTTCGCAGTCATTCTGACAATCAAGAACTCCAAGACCCTGCCTGTAGTTATCGCCGGGTTCATTACGGACCGGGGCCTTGCCTGGGGTCCCATGGCCGCCACCGCTTTGGTTACACTGATTCCCGTTGTGATTCTGGTATGGATCGTCCAGAAGGACTTCGTCAACGGTCTGGCCGCCGGTGCCGTCAAGGGGTAATCGGCCCCTGCCACCCCTCCTCCACACCGTTCATCAGTGCGTCAAGAGAACGGGCATATTCGCTGGGTGTCAGCCCCGTGATCTGCTTGAAGCGTCTGGAAAAATGGTGTACGGAGCAAAAGCATAGCTTTTCAGAAATTTCTGTGAAAGTAAGGTCCCGCTGCCGTATCAGGAACTTGGCTTCCTCGATCCGCAGCTCTGCCAGATATCCCATCACGGTGTGTCCGATCTTTGCGGAAAAGTTTTTCTGCAGCTGAGATGCGCTCAGCCCCACCTGACGGCATATGTCCTCCATACAGATGGGGCGATACAGATTCTCTTTAAGGTATGCCAGCGCCAGATTGATACAGCTCAGACTGCTCTTCTGGACCTGGACATTTTCGGGCGGAGCCGGCTGCTGTGCCTGGAGTTCCCGGTACAGATGGATCATCAGCTGCTCCAACAGGCTCTGGATCATCTTCAGGCAGCCATAGGGCGCATTGTTCTTGAGCAGAACCACCTGGTCCAGCTTGATCTCGCTCAGCGGCAGAAGAAAGCCCCGCCGGGCTTCCGCAATGATCTGTGCAATAATGTCCCGCTGGGCAGAGGTCGTCTGATGAAGGGGATATTCCATAAACACCTTCATCGCCGTATCACTGATGGAAAACGAGGCGATAAAGAGATCAATAAACGCCCGGGAACAGTACTGAAAGGAATGAAAGGTCTTCGGCGGCAGCAGAAGGAGCTGTCCCTGCTGCAGATGAAACGGCTCTGGATACATCTCGTCTGATACAATGATCTCTCCCGTATCCACATAGACGATCTCCCAGAAGTCATGGCTCTCTCCGCAGAAAGGATAGTCCCGGAAGTGCTCAAAATAGTGGACCGTAAACAGCTTCTGCAGCTGCATCGTCGGATCTGCCTCCGTTCCGATATAGCTGACCGGCGTGTTTTTCATACCGTATCTCCCCTCTTTCCATCTGCTTTTCACC
Organism: uncultured Oscillospiraceae bacterium; assembly: GCA_944387775.1. Lineage (GTDB taxonomy): Bacteria > Bacillota > Clostridia > Oscillospirales > Oscillospiraceae > Pelethomonas. Next base: position 12,566 of record CALXGE010000020.1, read on the forward strand.
TGTCCTGTTTGCCTAATTATATCAGTCGCCCGCCGCAACATCAAGCCAAGCATCTGAAAGGAAAACAACACATTATGACAGGAATCCAACGTGTTCAGGCCGCACTGGCTATGCAGCCCTCCGATTATGTACCGGTCATTCCGGAGATCATCCAGCACGCACTGAATGTGTCCGGGGCATGCCATCGCGACTATTCCACCGACCCCAACGTCATGGCAGAGACCATCCTGGCCGCTCAGCGGAAGTATGACTACGACGCCGTATATGTCAGCACCGACAACTACGTTCTGGCAGAGGCTTTTGGCGCAGAGCTGTCGTTCCCCCAGGATGAGCCTCCCCAGCTCCTCCACCATCCCCTGGAGAACGGGTACAACCAGCCTATGAAACCGTTCTCCATCGAAAATGGCCGTCTCCCTGTTATCCTGCAGGCCACCCAGCTGTGCCGGAAGGCTGTAGGGGATCATATCTTCATTAAGACCAACATTGACTCCGCCCCTTTTTCTGCCGCGGCCTGTCTGCGGGGCCCCCAGGCATTCCTGATGGATCTCTGTGATGAGGACGATGATCATGTCCTTCCGCTCCTGCAGACCTGCACCGACGCTATCGTCGCCTACGGACATGCTGCAGCCCGGGCCGGCGCCCACGGTCTGGCTTTTGGCGATTCTGTGGCCAGTCTGATCAGCAGGGAGTTCTACGAGCGATATGCCCTTCCCTACGCGCAGCAGGCCGTCCTGCGTCTGAAGGAAACCGGATTGCCTGTATTCTACCACATCTGTGGAAACACCTCCCATCTGCTGGATCTCGTCTTCTCCATCGGAGCAGACTGTGTGGAGCTGGACAGCCTGGTCTCTCTGCCCCGCGCATCGGCTCTGGCCCAGGGGCGCTGCGCCCTGGAGGGCAACATCAGTACGGTGGAAGCCCTGTACGAGGGGACACCTGCAGATGTACGCCGCGAGGCAAACGAGCTGCTGTCCTTCTTCGGACGGAAGGGCGGATTTATTCTCAGCTCCGCCTGTGAGGTTCCCCGAAATACTCCGTCGGAGAACCTGATGGAGATCACGTACGCTGCCAGACAATTTGATTATCCGGAAAAGGAGCATCTTGGCGTATGACAGGAAAAGAACGAGCCCTCGCTGCCCTGGACCATCGCCCCACGGATCATGTCAGCATTTTCCCCTCCGTCGATGTTGCCGCATCTGCAAAGTACATTGACAAGCCTGTTGGGCAGTGCTTCGTTGACCCTGTGCTGCATGCACGAAGTCTGGAAGCCGTACTGGACCGGCATCCAGGCATCGACGGCGTCTATATCAACCTCTGTCTGACTGGCCGCACAGCAAGTAAGGTAGGCCCTGACCGCTACAGCGATGGAACACTCCAGTGGCGTGTACCGGAAAACGACATCGGCACGGTTGCGGTCCGAACCATCGAAGATCCTGAGGATCCTCTTCTCCTGGAGGCAAACCCCTTGCAAGATGGGATTCTGGACACTTACCGTGCCGTGGAAGCGTCCTACAAAGACCGCTTTCTCATCCTGCCCGGCATCACCGGCCCCTACTCCCACCTCACCTTTCTCTACGGTCTGGAAAACACGATGATGCTGATGCTGGATGATCCCGATCTCATGCATCGTCTCCTCCGCCGCAGGACGGAACTGGCCATAGCATGGGGAACGGAGCTGGCTCGCTGCGGCGCCGAGGCGGTATGGATCGGTGAGGGTGCCGCTTCCGGCAGTCTGCTTCCGCTGCGGCTCTATCAGGAATTTGTGCAGCCCTATGCTGCCGCCGTGGTGGACGCTATGCGCGGACTCGGCGTCCGGACGTTGATGCACGTATGCGGCGACATCAATGCCACCGCTGCCGCTGTTGCCGCCACAGGAGCTGATGGGATCGATGTGGACCATATGGTCCACACATCCTTCGTGGCCAGCCAGGCCAAAAGGCCTGTATGCATCAAGGGCAATCTGGACCCGGTAGCTCTGCTGCGCAGTACGCCGCAACAGGTACAGCATCTCTGTCGGCAGATTATCGCAACAGCACCGCAGCACTTTATTCTGGGCACCGGATGTCTCGTAGCCAGAGATACTCCGCCAGAAAATATTGACGCCATGCTGGCGGCTATCCAATACAATCAGGAAGTGACACAATGAACAAGAAAAGGATCGTATGCTACGGCGACTCCAATACGTGGGGCTACTGCGCCGCCACAGGGTGCCGCTATGATGACGACGCACGCTGGACATACCACCTTCAGCAGCTGCTGGGAGATGACTACAGAGTGGTGGAAGAAGGGCTGAGCGGACGAACCACGGTTTTTGATGACCCGCTCTTCCCCGCACTCAATGGTCTCGCACACCTCCCCGCCATCGCGCTGTCCCACGCCCCCATGGATCTTCTGGTGGTAATGCTGGGCACCAATGACTGCAAAGAGCGTTTCTCTGTCAATGGTCAGAACATTGCCGACGGGCTGCGGCGTCTGGTCCAGGAGGCCAAAAAAATGGACATCTGGCGGGATACCCCGCGGGTCCTGATCGTAGCACCGATGATCATTGCACCCGGCGTCTACCATGTCCCCCGGATCGGGCAGGAGATGGGCGCACAGTGCGTGGAAAAATCCAGGCAGCTTCCATCGCTGATGAAGGAGACCGCCCGAGAAACCCGGAGCTGGTATCTGGACTGCAATCCCTATGTCCAGCCCGGAGAAGCCGACTGGATGCACTTTGACGCTGAAAGCAACCTCACCTTTGCCCAGGCTATGGCGGAAATGGTCCGGCGTATTTTCGATGTCCAAGAGCAGATGGAAAACACCTGGAATTGACACTGCCCCTTCATCACTTCGCTGTGGCAAAGCCTTATCAGTGGACAAAGGGGATGGATTGTTGCCCGTACCGGCTCCACCCGTACAGCAGCATCTCTTTTTCTCTGTCCTCTGCATGTTGCAAAAGGTTTTCATATTAAAGAAAAATCTGCGCTTTGCTTGATGAAGCAAAGCGCAGATTTTTTGTATGTGCTGTATTGGGTATCCAGCCGTATGTACTGGCAGTAACGCTCCTATCTGCCGCTGGCAAGCAGAGCGTTCTTTCCGCAAGTGCGACGATTGAAAATGGGTGGCTTTCTATACGCCTTTATTTTACCGAATATCAGGAATCCTACAAAATTTACGGCATAATATCTGCTCCTGCTGCATCGCCAGCCTGGGCCCACTGCTGCTCCAGGGCAGCCCAGTCACGACTTTCCAGCAGCTCCGTCCACTCCTCGTAATCCCTGTCCTCCCGCCACTTATAGTTGTGGGAGTTGGTGGCCTCCTGTACCGCCTCGTAATACCAGGCGCTCTCAGGGTTGTCCGGCCATACGATCATGTTCTCCAGCAAGTAGTCTTCATGGGGAGCCCGCTCCAATACCGCATTGATCAGCGTCATGGCTTCTGCACGGGTGATGGGCTGATCGGGACGGAAGGTGCTGTCACCATAGCCTCCAATCCAACCTGCCCGGGCTGCACGGTTGATATACTCTGCGGCCCAGTGTCCGCTGATATCGCTGAAGCGGTCCGGACCGGTGTAGCCGTCAGACAGGAACCGTGCGGCAATAGCGGCAAACTCCGCCCTGGTGATGTTGGCGTTGGGACGGAAAGTACCGTCGTCATAGCCGGTCAGCACCCCGGCTCTGGTCATGGTGGACACTGCATTGTTGCACCAGGCTCCCGCAGAAATGTCGGAATAGGGATTCTGATCGCTCCAGTATTTCTCGCGGGAATCGTCCGTCAGCAGGCGGAAGAAGATAGTAGCCACCTCTGCCCGGGTAATATTGGCATTGGGGCGGATGGTGCCGTCGTCATAGCCCACCATATAGGCAAAATGATCGCCCTTTTCGAGAGCAGGCTTTTCAACAGGCTTAGAGGGTTTGGAGGGTTTGGAAGGTTTGGGACGATCATGATCGTCATCATCATCCTCATCCTTCTCCACCCATGTCAAGACAAAGGGAGAGAATCCATACTGATCCTGATCCACAACAAACTGGATACCATACTCTGTAAGCGTAATTTCCTCATGCAGCAGAGCGAGGGTATCGTTATTGACGGGCTCACCCTTGTGGTTATCAATGTTGGCAACCGCCCGGGCAATCAGCTCCGCCGGATCATTTTCTCCGCTGCTGGTATAGCCCCGGTGCATACCGGTGAAATGGAGCAGGTCAAACACATAGTCGTCTACGGTATCATAGGTGATCCCATCGGGATAGGGCCAGTAGACAACAATCTGATTGCTGGCCTTTACCCAGACATTGCCGTCGTCGTGATCCACCAGGTCCAGATACTTGGACTCATAGGCCCGGTCCTCGTCTTCCGACAGGTCCAGCTTGTCCAGATTATCCGCAATGGCCTTGGTGAGCAGATCATGCCCATTCTGACCATCCGGCAATTCATAGATGCCGGACAGCACCTCGTCAAACAGAAGGCTCACATTCCCATTGCCGCCTGCCAGCTCCCAGTTCTCATTGCCGTTGATGGTGTACTTTGTACCCGCAGGCACCACAACGCCTGCCGTGGCGCCATTATTTGTGGTCTTAGCCGCAGCAGCCGTATCCTCCAGCGCCTCGTCCACCGTGGCAGCGGTGGATTCACTGGCCGCATAGGTCATATCCTCTCCGCCTTCGGAGACCTCGCGGACAAACACCTTGCCGACGCCCGCATCCAGCAGATAGAGATTGCCGTTAGAGTCCATGGCGTACAGGTCCGTGTTGTTGGCGCCGCTGGGACCGGTGGACTTGATGCAGGCATACAGCTCCACACAGTGGTGATCCTGCAGGTGGTCCGCTGTGACGGGGTCTCCGCTCAGATCCGCATCCTCATAATACTGGCAGGTACCGTCTCTCGTCTGTGAATTGTTCCCACGGATATCCCAAATCTTCTTTCCGTTTTCATCCACGGCCTGATCCGCGCCTGTACCGCCGTAGGCCTCCAGCCTCCACTCCTTGGCAACTACCGTTCCCTGATCAGTTACACCCTTGCCATGGAAGGTCACCGTAACGCCTGCAGGTACCTGTGTCCCGTCAACCGCCTCCACGATGAAGTGGGGGGCGGGGAAACCGCTGTTGGTGGCAAGGCCGGAACCCTCGCCCCAGTAGTCCGAAGTACCGCCGATGTAGCTGGTCATATCCACCGGGGTGATCCGCAGGGTGCCGGTAACAAAGGGGATAGTACAGGTGGCCTCATCCGTTACCGCTGTTCCGTTCACAGAGGTGGCTGTCAGCTTGGCGGTATTGGTGATTTCCGCCGCGTTGACATCCTCTCCCGCCGGCACATAGGAATAGGTGATTTCAGCGGTCGCTCCCACCTGGAAATTGCCGGTTACCGCAACAGTCAGCTTATTTCCCGCAAGGGTCTTGGTAATTCTACCGGAAGCGACCCCGGGGATGGAAACCGTGATGGCAGCGACGTCAGCCGGGAACTTGGCGTCCTCCACGGTGAAGGACGGGAAAGCCGCGGTCCCCGTGTTTTTCACCGTCAGGATGTACGCGATCTCAGAGAGGCTCTCCACCGCTCCCTGCTTCGCAATGGTCATGCCGGCGCTCTCCACCGGGTTTTTGGTCTCACCCTTGTCATAGGCGACACCGGCTGTGGCCGTATTGGTGAGGGTCTGGCCCTGGTCCTCGGCTGTCACCGTGTAGGTGTAGGTCAGGATCTTAGCTTCATCGACCGCCAGGGTATCAATGGTCCAGGTGAAGCCGGTGGCTGTCGCAATCTCGTCACTCGGCAGCACCAGAGTTCCCGTACCGGTAAAGATATCGGTAATGACGAGGTTCTGCAACGCTACCGTACCGTCATTGGTGACGGTCAGGGTGTAGGTCAGCTCATCGCCCACCTTCACCACATCGCCGTTCACCGACTGGCCACCCTTTTTCACATCCTTGGTCAGGTTGACGTGCTCGAAGGTGTTGATGACGTCAACAGGGGCACTTGTAACCGGCTCACTATTTACGCATGCGATGTTGGTAACCGTGGTGGGGGTCTCAGCACCCACGTTGGTGACGGTGACCAGGAAATACAGCGTGGCGGTATCGCCGTTCATGGTGCCTTTGATAACGCCCTGGTCGTCAACAGGGGCGGAGGTCACATCATCTGCATAGCCCACATAGTCAACAATATAACCGGGTCCCAGGGTATCCTGAACGGAAAATTCGAACCCGTTATACCCGTCAATGGTTACCGCATACAGCAGCCGCGCCGTTCCCTTCTGGGCGTAGGCCTTGAAGTCTTCCACAGAAGGTGTGCTGTCCTGGTCAAAGATGCGGGTATAATTCGTACCACTGGTCCAGGTAACTTCCGTGCGTGTTTCCTCCGAGATGAACTTCACCGTATCAGTAAGGACAGGCGCTTTTTTATAGCTGACGGCCTTCCACACGGCGTACAGGTCCACGTTCCTCGTAATAGTAATCGTCTCGTCAGGATCATACTGCTCATCCGGTTCGGTTGCGCCGCTACGTGTGCTCCAGCCCAGGAAGCGGTAGCCCTCCCGCTGGGGCACGGTAGTGGGAATGGTAACGCGTGCGTATCCCTTGAGGTCGGACACAGGATTAATCTCAGGCATGCCTGTTACTGCGTCTGATTCCGCATTTGCGTGATATGTCAGGGTGTACTTCTGAAGGGTATTTGCAATGGTTTTGTCGGTACTGCCCGGGCGCCAATATATGGTTCCGTTGGAATAGACGTCAAAATAAAGCGCGTCAGGTTCTTTCCAGCGGATTGAGTCATAGCCGAACCCAGCTTCTTCTATTTCGTAGATGATATAGCCTCCGGGAGTAAGGACCCTGTCCGCATCTTCCCCACCATACGACAGCCCAAGTTCTGCATTCTGCTCAGTTTCAGATACCGTTGCCTGCAGAGGAACTTTCAATGTACCCGCCGGTCTATTGTCATCTCCCAGCTTATCCAGCACAAAAGAAAACGTGTCTGGTGTTCTTTCTTCTCCATTGCCATCCAGCGCGAAACCGTCAATGGTTTTGTAAACCTTCTGTTGTACGACAGTATTTACCGTCACGGAGTTATCGTACAGGACGCCGTCCACGTGATAATGCATGGTGTTGTTTTCGCCCACGTAGCTGATCTTCGTCCACCGGATCCCGTAGGGCTTTCCGTCCGTGGAGTCATTTGCATTGCTGGAATAGGTCTTACCATCTGCAATCAGCTCAAAGGACGTGACTTTTCCTGTTGAGGAATTGATACTTATACTGCTGCCATTGCCAAACACAGCACTGGAACCGGGTATGGGGTTTTCAAATTCAATTTTTGTAGGCCAGCTGTCAACATATTTTGTAATCTCGCTCTCATCGCTTTCGGAAATATGTTCTTCATTTTCCTGGAAGCTTGTGCTGCTTGTAACACTTCCGCCATGGGCAAGATAATAGTAGTCGCCCGGATTGGTCGACGAGATCGTATAATCGCCCGGCTTCAAAATAAACAAATAGACCTGACGATCTTCTCCTCTGAGCGGAGCGAAACTGGGCTGGTTGAGGAAGTCCTCATCGAGGTCAAGCTCCGGCTCCTCCACCGCGCACTGGGTGGGATCCGCCGCGCACACGGGGCACTCCGGGTTGGGCTCCGCCGCGTTGCAGCGCTCCGTGCAGACGCACTGCTGAGGTGCCTCCTCCACCGCGCACTGGGTGGGATCCGCCGCGCACACGGGGCACTCCAGGTTGGGCTCCGCCGCGTCGCAGCGCTCTGTGCAGACGCACTGCTGAGGTGCCTCCTCCACCGCGCACTGGGTGGGATCCACCGTGCACACGGGACACTCCAGGTTGGGAGCCGCCGCATCACAGCGCTCCGTGCAGACGCACTGCTGCAAAGGCTCGCCGTCTCCTGCCGCAAGGGCCTGAACCGGCATGATCGTTATGACCATGCACAGCATAAGCAATACGGCTAATATGCGCTTTTTCATGATTGCTTTTCTCCTTCCAATTGAATATTTGTTTCCCCGCTTTTCCCGGGGGAATAACAAGACCGGATTCTTATATCATCTCCTCCCTTTCGGCCGGCAATTTTTAGTCTTGGACATATGTGGCACATATATTTCTCTTACTGTCATGGGTCAGTCCACTATCTTCAAGCATTCCAGCCATTTTATACCTATTTCCCCCAGCACTCCCCGCACAGACGGGACAGCTGCATCTTCTAGGTCCAGTCCGTGAATAGACAACAGCCTTCCACACATGCCCTTGTGGGCATATCCACCACACCTTGTGGTGGGAACCGACTGTTACCATTTCTGGTGTAAAGTTACCGTTCAAGGTGGGATGCCACTGCTTTGCCAACTCTGGTTCCCTCGTGGAAAGGTCATTGAATCCCTGCAGCACCTTTTTGCCTGCGCAGTACGGGCACCCGCTGCCATTCATAGTTCTGGAGAACACCGTTGCCTGATACACATGGCCTTTCGGGCATCGCCACCACACCTTGCGGTTGGCATAGGGTGTGATCTGTTGCGGCGTGAGTGCATCGTTTTTTTCGGTATCCCACTGAGACACAAGCTCCGGAAAGCGGCTGGCCAAATCGTTAAACCCCGGCAGCACCTTTCTTCCTGTACAGTATGGACAGCCACTACCGGAGGTCCGTGATGTCACAGAGGCCTGCCACTCATGGCCTTTTTCACAGATCCACCATATTCTGCGGCGGCTGCCAGGGAAGACTTGATTCGGGCGAAGCGTCCCATTTCTCACCGGATGCCATTGTGCCGCCAGTTTGGGATAAGCAGCAGCGAAGTCATTTTCCGTTGGGCGGATTTCCCGGTTAGCGCAGATGGGGCAGCCACTGCCGTTGACCCGTGATTTGACCATAGCCTGCCAGACATGCCCCTTTTCGCAAATCCACCACACCATCATGTGGCTCCCGGGAAGCACCTGGTCCGGTGTAACCGCCCCGTTCTTCTCTGAATGCCACTGTGCCGCCAGTTTGGGATAGCAGGCAGCCAGGTCCGTCTCTCCGGGCACCGGGAGTTTTCCTGCGCATACGGGGCACCCAGCCCTGCTGCCGGTGCGGGTATACACCGCCGCCTGCCAGGTATGGCCCTTTCCGCACTGCCACCATATCTTTTTTCTGCTGCCATAGCTAACGGTATCCGGAGTCAGCGGCAGATTGCGCCGGGTAATCCACTGCTCCAGCAATTCCCGATTCCCTTCCTCCTCGCAGAACTCCCGCAGCGTCTTCTGCATCGCATCATCCCCTAATCACAAAATCAACATTTTGTCATATCGCCACATGACAGCAGATAGTTAAGAAAGATATATTGACATAAAAAGCGCCCTGATCCAGGGAAATTTCCCGGATCAGGGCGCGATAAATTGAGGCCGCAAAAAAAGCTTCCTTGGGGCCTTAGTTCTCTATGCCTTTAAGCTGAATTCTTCTTGCTAGCAGGAAAAAATTCTGGTATAATCTTCCTACAATATGTAATCAAAAATTGCACACCTGTTGAAATATTGGGACAAAATGTTGATTTTGTCCATTACTTATGAAATCAGTCCAAGCCGCGCCATCTGTCTAGCATGCTCTGTTCCTGAAGTCAGCAGATAAATACGGGTGGTCTCAATACTGGAGTGTCCCAACACATCTGCCAGCCGAACAATGTCTTTATACGCATTATAGAAAGCCGTAGCAAACAAGTGTCGGAGATTGTGAGGAAATACCTTCTCAGCATCTACTCCTGCCGCTTGGCAAAGTCCTTTCATCTCTGCCCAAATCTGCCGCCGCGACAAACTCCTTCCGTTTCTCGTGAGGAACACCTCACCAGAAACGATTTTTTGCTTTTTAGCGTACTTTAAGAGCTTTCGACACAGTTTTTCAGGCAGCAGAATAACTCTCACCTTACCCTTCAAGGCGATCTCTGCCCGCCCTCGCCGGGCAGCTTCCACAGAGATATAGCGGACTTCAGATACCCGTATGCCGGTAGCACAAATAGTCTCGATTACCAGCGCCAGGCGCTCCTGTCCCCGTTCCTTTGCCGAAGCCAGCAGTTGCTCATACTCAGGCCGCGTCAATTCCCGTCCTGCATCCCGAAACAATTGACGCTGGAGCTTCAGGAATTTTACCCTGCAGTCATTCCAATTCAGAAACCTAAATAGCCCGTTTAAGGCTGACAGCATCGAGTTAATAGTAACAGGAGCATAGTCCTGCCCCAACAGATAAGCTTTCCATTCCGCTGCTAATTCCTTGGTAACCGATCTGCCGTCCAGCCAACGGGCAAAAGTCTCCGTATCCCGTAGATACTTCTCAACCGTACCTGTACTGTGTTCTTCTTTAAGCAAATACTGACTATAGGCCGCCAGCAGTTCTGTTGTCAATTGACGGTCTCGCATAATCTTAGCCTCCCTAAAAGTGATGCCAATTATTTTACCGCATATTTATTACTTAAATTCAGGTGCAAGCAAATATTTTGTATACATGTCACCCTGGACTCATAAAATGGCATTCGTTTTATGGAGATAAAGAGGCACCCCTAATAGAGTCCCAGCATTCTTTGTTCTCAATGAAAAAGAATAGCCCCTGAGATGCGCTTTTGCGCATCTCAGGGGCTATTCTTATCTCTATCATAGCAGCTTATTTTCAAAAGCAGCGGCAGGATCCGGGCAGTTTCCCTCCCTTACCTTTCCTTTACCACATAAACGGAGGAAATGCCATAGTAGCAAAACACCGCCGCCGCGTCCGCTCTGATCCGTTCTCCACTTACCACAACCGGTACTGCAGGCGGACAGGATACAGAAGGCGCCGCACAGATTCGTCCTACTGCCTGGTCAACAGGAACTTCTTCCCATGAAGACAGCAAAGCCTGCCGGATGGACATGACTCTTTCCGGCGACATCATGCTGAGGGGAACTTTATGTTCTGCCTTCCCCTCATACATAGGAAAAGCCAACCTGATCCGCTCATAGTCCTCCTCCCGATTCTGAGGTGAGGCCATGAGCACCAGATGGTCCGGATCGGCATACTCACACTCCACGCCATGTTGCCGAAGGCGGTCAGCCAGTTCTGTGGCGAAAGAGGCACGCACCACGATCTTCATAGGCTCGCTGTCCGCCACATTCCAGCCTTGTGCCCGCAGTTGGTCTTTCAAGCGGGAGACCCGCTCCAATGTTTCCGCCAGCTGAGCAGGAAATTCTCCCGCCAGATACCTGTTGCACAGATCCAGGGACTGGAGGATCAAATAGGAGGGGCTGGTGGAACCAAAGAGAGCCAGCGCCTGCCGGGCAGCGATCTCCCCGCCCATCTCCTCAGGACGGGCCATATGGAGATATGCCCCGCCTGTCAGGACCGGCAGGGTCTTATGGGCGGAGTCGCAGCAAAGATCCGCTCCCTGATCCAGGGGGTGGCGCGGCACCGGCAGGAAGTGGAGATAGGCGCCGTGGGCGTTGTCTACCAGCAGTGGAACGCCGTGCCGATGGCACACCGGCGTAAGCTCCTCAATTGGCTGCACATGGCCCAGATAATCCGGGGATGTGAGATACACCGCGGCGGGAGGCTCTTTCATCCGCCGCAGCGCCTCCTCCAGCCGCTCCGCCGTCACATCGCATCGCAGCAGCTGATAGGGCTCCGGCCATATCCACTCCACCGTAAAATCCAGCAGCGCTGCCGCGTGGACAAAGGCCTTGTGGACATTGCGGGCAGCCAGAATCGTCCTCCGCCCTGTGGTCTGGAGCGCCAGATACAGCATGGCCTTCACGCACTGAGAAGATCCTCCCGCGGAATAGAAGGTGCTGCCGGCTCCGAAAAGAGCGGCAGCATTCCTCTCGCTGGCAGCAATTACACCAGCCGCCTCGTACAGGGAATCCGCGCCTTGAATCTCCGTGATATCCAGTTTCTCACACCCCAGAGGTCCCACACCCTTATGTCCGGGCATATGGAGCCTGGACGTGCCGCTGGCTGCATACCGGCTGACGAAGTCAAAAATGGGCGTCTCCATTACTGATCTTTTTCTGCGATCTGGAGCATAATGGCACACTCAATGCGCTTTTTGAACAGTTCGCAGCCCTGGCGGTAAATACCGCTGATGCTGCCGGTGGCGTGGTAGGCGTTGGCGGCACAGCCGCCGGAGCAGTACAGTCTGGCCCAGCAGTCCCGGCACTCCGGTCGGGAATAGGCATTGCAGCTGCGGAATTCAGACCGCACCGTCTCATTGGTCACGCCCTGCCAGATATCGCCCAGCTTGTACTTTTCTTCTCCCACAAACTGATGGCAGGGATACAGATCTCCCCAGGGCGTCACCGCTACATATTCCGTACCGCTGCCGCAGCCGGACAGACGCTTATAGATGCAGGGACCGCCGGTGAGATCCAGCATGTAATGGTAGAAAGTAAAAGGTCGGCCCTCTTTCTTCCGTTTGAGCAT
>CALXGE010000021.1 GCA_944387775.1 uncultured Oscillospiraceae bacterium
CCTTCTTCTTTCCCACCACCTTCAGGGCGTTGGTGAGACCAGCCAGGGTGCTGACGGCGGTTCCGTGCTGGTCATCGTGGAAGATGGGAATGTCGCAGCGCTCCTTCAGCTTGCGCTCGATCTCAAAGCACCGGGGGGCGGCAATATCCTCCAGATTGATGCCGCCGAAGCTGCCGGAGATCTGGTACACCGTCTCCACAAAGGCATCCACGTCCTTTGTCTTGATGCACAGAGGGAAGGCATCCACGCCGCCAAAGGCCTTGAACAGCACGCACTTGCCCTCCATCACCGGCATGCCCGCCTCCGGTCCGATATCACCCAGGCCCAGCACCGCGCTGCCATCGGTAATCACGGCGCAGAGGTTGTGCCGCCGGGTCAGGTCATAGCTCTTCTCCACGTCCTTCTGGATCTCCAGGCAGGGTTGGGCCACGCCCGGCGTATAGGCCAGGGACAGATCCTCCTTGGTCTCTACCGGCACGGTGGCAATGACCTCAATCTTCCCCTTCCACTGCTCATGCAGCTTCAGAGACTCCTTTGCGTAATCCATGGTTCTATCTCTCCTTCATCATTCGTAGAACAGCATCCCCGGGCATTTTCCACCCTCTCAGCGGCCCTCCCGGGCCAGTGCCTCCCGCAGGGCATGGCTGAGCTGATCCGGGCAGCTGGTGGGCTTCCAGCCGCAGCGAATACCCTCCAGCCGGGCAATGGCGTCCTCCGCCTTCATGCCCTGGACCAGGCGGGAAATTCCCTGGAGGTTCCCGTTGCAGCCGCCGGTGAACTGGACGGACTTGATGATATCCCCCTCCAGTTCAAGATCAATCCGGCTGGAACAAACCCCCTTGGGCGCATATGAATAGGTCATATCAGGACTTCTCCTTCGTAATAAATCATTTTTGCCTCAATTTATGGCATACAGAAGGGATTATAGCAGATATTTGTTCCAGTTGCAAGTATCGGGACTGCCCGGGTCTCCTGAACATGATAAAAAGCACACTCTCCGCCGCGCTGCCGCCGCATAGGAGAGTGTGCTCAATTATTTGCTCTGTTCATGTGGATCTGCCGTTCCCGGCGCTCTGTTCTCTGTTTCCGGCCGGCAGCGCGGCCGATATGTTGTCGTTCTCTTTCCTCTCTCCGTCCCGGCCATCAGGCCAGGGTGATCCGCATCTTTAATCGTATTCTGTCACTGATCATGGCAATAAATTCGGAGTTTGTGGGCTTACCCTTGGTATTGCTGACGGTATATCCGAAAAACCGCTGCAATGTCTCCAGATCGCCCCGGTCCCAGGCCACCTCTATGGCGTGGCGTATCGCCCGCTCTACCCGGCTGGGCGTGGTGTGGAAGCGCTTGGCCACCTCAGGGTAGAGCACCTTGGTCACGGAGTTGATGACCTCCATGTTCTCCACGGTGATCATAATGGCCTCCCGGACATATTGGTAGCCCTTGATATGGGCAGGCACCCCCACCTCGTGGATAATGGAGGTCACCATCTCCTCCAGACCCGGCGTGTGGAGCTGCTCACTGCGCTTTTCCGCCAACTGAATCAGATTCTCCATAATGGCGGTCTCATTATAAGGCTTACTGACAAACATGGCTGCTCCCAGGCTGCCCGCCTCGGCCACCATGTCCTGGCTGACAAAGTGGGATACCGCCAATACCTGGGGCTTATCCTCTCCCTCCAGCCGTCGGAGAACACTCAATCCATCCAGCCCCGGCAGCAGCAGATCCAGTAATAGCAGGTCCGGCTTTGTCTCCCGTACCAGCTGTAAAGCCTGATTGCCATCGCCAGTGGATCCGGTAACAATAAAGCGGCCGCTCCGCTCCAAAACGCTCTGCAGCATGAATCGCGCGTCCTCGTTGATATCGGTCAGTACGATCTTTATTTTGTTGTCCATATGCATGATCCCTTTCAAACGTATTGCATGTCGACATATACTGCTGGCTCTCCGTCTGTTTAGACGAAATCTCGAAGCTTCATTGCGCCTTGGTTACAAATTACCATAAAGAGACAGAAAACTCAAGTCGAAACTTGCCGTTATCTTCGAAAAATCGTGCCAAATCTTTCGACAATAATGGAATAAATTCCCATTTTTATCGAATATTATAACAGGTATCGTGCATGTTCGCCGTCGCCGTCCTTCATCAGCGTCGGTTTTCGCGAAATTTCACTGACCGGTAATATTCAGGCCGCCGGAATCCCTACTCCCCCGAGAGCGGCGATGACACCTCAGACAGGATCCGCAGGAACTGCCGGACCAGAGGGGTATAGCCCTCCGCAGTGTACACCGCCCCAAAGGACAGCGGCTCCATCTCCGGCACCGGGATATAGCACAGGTCCGGCAAGCGGCTGTGGGGGATGTCCGCCGTCACGGCAAAAGCATAGCCGGAGACCACCAGAGGGAGTAGGACCTCCAGATTGTCGCAGAACAAAACCTGGCTGGTCTCCCGGTTACCCATGGCCCGGCTCTGGAGCGCAAAGAGGCTGGGAGGATACACCCTGGGGCGGCAGGTGGCGATCCGCCCCCCTTCCCGCAGGTCCTTCACTGTAAGGACACTGCGACTGGCCAGCGGGTGGGACCGGGCACAGATACACACTGCCGGACACCGGGTCAGCTCCCGGTAGCGATTCTTGGTGGAGGCCGCCTCCCGGAAGGAGAACATCATGTGAATATCTCCCTCCGCCAGCAGGGACTCCAAAGAGTCAAAGGGAATCATCCGCAGCACCGGCAGTACCTCCGGCTGTGTCTGCCGCAGCCGCTCCAGGGCGGGGGTGAGGAACCGCAGCTCCGTGGGGTTGCGGCAGCCGATGATCAGTCGGGGCGGCGCCGACTGAGGCGGCTCCTTGATTCGCGCCTTGGACAGCTGGGACAGCTTCAATATCTCTCCGGCGTACTGGGTAAACATGATTCCTTCCGGCGTCAGCCGTACGCTCTTGCTGGTGCGGTGGAACAGCTTGACCCCCAGCTCGTCCTCCAGGGTGCTGATCTGGTGGCTGACGGCAGGCTGCGTGATCTGCAGTCGTTCTGCTGCACGGGAAAAATTCAGAAAATTGGCCACCTCCATAAAGCACTCCAGCTGCGTGGTATTCACGGCACATCCTCCTTTTCTCTTGAGTATCATGAGTAATAGCAATAAAAATCTTTTATAGAATATAGCACAATTGAATTTCACATACAAGATGTTTTGTGCTATAAAAACCAAAGGGCAAAACAGTTTTGACGCAAACAATCAGGAGGTGAATCACTGTGGAAGGCATCGATCACGGGCGGTTGTCCCAAACCTGCCGTCAAATCTGCGTGCAGACAGAGCGGCTGGTAAACCGCGTTCTGGATCGAGAGGAGCTCACCGCCGTACAGGCCTATATTCTGCGCTACATTCTTTACAGGAATCAGCGAGGTACATCCCTCACCGAGATCCATAAAGCCTTTGGCTGTTCCATGGCCACCCTCTCCAGCGTTGTCAAACGGCTGCGGGAGAAAGGCTACGTACGCACGGAGTGCTGTGCCGGAGACGACCGCTGCAAGCTTCTTTTCGCCACAGAGAAGGGCCAGCGGGTCCATGCAGATCTGGACAGCACCATCTGCGCCGCAGAGCAGCGCATCTACGGCTGTTTTTCCACAGAGGAGCTGCTCACACTGGATCGCCTGCAGCAGAAGCTGCTGAAAAATCTTGTATCGCTTATAAAATCTGAGCAAAAGGAGGCACCTAACTCGTGAAAACCGTATTAGGCTGTTTGGGCCGTTACCGGAAGGACACCTTCCTCTGTATCGGCTTTGCAGCATTGGAGGTCGCTATGGACATCCTGCTGCCTTTCATCACTGCCATCATCATCGACGACGGACTGGAGGCTGCAAACCTCTCTGTCGTGTACCGCTACGGCGCTCTCATGGTGATCATGGCATTTCTGGGACTCTTGTTCGGTGCAGGCGCCGGTAAATATGCCGCCAGCGCCGCATCCGGCTTCTCCGCCAATCTCCGGGAAGCCATCTACACCAACATTCAGACCTTTTCCTTCTCCAACATCGACAAGTTCAGCGTTCCCGGCCTGGTGACCCGGATGACTACCGACATCACCAACGTACAGAACGCCTTCATGATGATCATTCGCGTGGCGGTGCGGGCTCCCCTCACCTTCCTCTTCAGCTTCATTATGTGCGTGATGATCAACCGCACTCTGAGCCTCATGTTTCTCTTCGCGGCAGCCTTCCTGATTCTGGTCCTGGGCATCATCATGGTGGTAACCCTGAAGATCTTCGACGAGGTATTCCACCGCTATGACGACCTCAACGCCAGCGTCCAGGAGAACGTATCCGCCATCCGGGTGGTGAAGGCCTTCGTCCGGGAGGACTATGAGAACGAAAAGTTCTCCAAAGCCTCCGACAACACTCGCCGCATGTTCGTCAAGGCCGAGGGCCTGCTGGCCTTCAACAACCCCGCCATGATGATCGCGGTGTACTTCTGCATCATCTCCCTGTCCTGGCTGGGTGCCCAGTTCATTGTGGGCGGCTCCCTAACCTCCGGTGAGCTGACCAGCCTCTACAGCTACATCATGTCCCTCATGATGAGCCTTATGATGCTCTCCATGGTGGTGGTTATGATCACCATCTCCATGGCCAGTGTCCGCCGTATCAGCGAAGTGCTGAAGGAGACCCCTGACCTCCACGCCCCTGACCAGGCGGTGACGGAGGTCTCCGACGGCAGCATCGATTTCAACCACGTAAACTTTTCCTACAAGCATGGCAGCGGCAAAAACGCCCTCAGCGACATCGACCTGCATATCAAATCCGGTGAGACCATCGGCGTCATCGGCGGTACCGGCTCCGGCAAGAGCAGCCTTGTGAACCTGATCTGCCGGCTCTACGACGTGGATGAGGGCTCGGTGTGCATAGGCGGCGTGGACGTGCGCAAGTACGACATGGAGGTTCTGCGCAACCAGGTCTCCGTGGTGCTCCAGAAGAACACCCTTTTCTCCGGCACCATTCTGGAGAACCTGCGCTGGGGCGACCCCAATGCCACCGACGAGGCCTGCATCGAGGCCTGCAAGGCGGCCTGTGCCGACGAGTTCATCGAGCGGCTGCCCGACGGCTACCAAACCCGCATTGAGCGGGGCGGATCCAACGTCTCCGGCGGCCAGAAGCAGCGTCTGTGTATTGCCCGGGCCCTGCTGAAAAAGCCCAAGATCCTGATCCTGGACGACTCCACCTCCGCTGTGGACACCGCCACCGACGCCAAGATCCGGGCCGCTTTTGCCCGGGAGATCCCCGGCACCACCAAGATCATCATTGCCCAGCGGATCTCCAGCGTGGAGCACGCCGACCGCATTCTGGTCCTGGACAACGGCCGTATCGACGGCTTTGATACCCACGAGAATCTGGTCAAGAGCAACGCCATCTACCAGGAGATTTACGAATCTCAGGTCAAGGGCGGCGGCGACTTTGACCAGCCCGCGTGAAAGGAGGGGTTTACTGTATGAATCAAACTGGTAAGAGAGGAGACCCCACCGCCGTGCTGCGCCGGGTCATCTCCTATATGCTGCGGTACTACCGCTGGGCCTTTATTCTGGTCATCTTCTGCATCCTGATCTCCGCCGTGGCCACGGTCACCGGCGCCACCTTCCCCCAGACTCTGGTGGACGACTATATCACCCCCATGATTGCCAGTCACTCCACAGACTTCAGCGGCCTGGCTCAGACCCTGATCCGTCTGGTGTGCATCCTGCTGCTGGGCGTGGTGGCGGCCTTCTCCTACAACCGCATCATGGTCAACATCAGCCAGGGCACTATGTGCCGTCTCCGTGACGACCTGTTCCGCAAAATGGAGGCCCTGCCCATCAAGTATTTTGACACCCACGCCCACGGCGATATCATGTCGGTATACACCAACGACGTGGATACCCTCCGCCAGCTTCTGAGTCAGAGCATTCCTCAGATCATCAACTCCAGCATCACCATGGTGGCTACACTCATCACCATGCTGCTCCTCAATCCCTTCCTCACCCTCATCTCCCTTCTCACCGCAGCGGTGATGCTGCTGGTGACCAAGAACTTCTCCCGGCTGTCCGCAAAATACTATATCCGGCAGCAGCAGGACCTGGGCGCTGTGGACGGTTTCATCGAGGAGATGCTGGACGGACAGAAGGTCGTCAAGGTGTTCTGCCATGAGGACGCCGCCATCGCCGACTTCCGCAAGGTGAATGATGCCCTGCGTCAGAGTGCCAATATGGCCAGCCGCTACGGTAACCTCCTCATGCCCATCAACGCCAACATCGGCTGGCTGAGCTACGCCTTCATGGCCATTGTGGGCGCCATTTTGGCCATCAACGGCCTGGCGGGCGTCACACTGGGCACCGTCATCACCTTTGTGGGCCTCAACAAGAGCTTCACCCAGCCCATCACCCAGGTGAGCCAACAGATCAACTTCGTGGTCAACGCCGCCGCCGGCGCCCAGCGGGTCTTCGACCTGATGGATCAGGAGCCGGAGAAGGATGAGGGCTATGTGGAACTGGTCAATGCCAAGGAGGACGGAAAGGGCCAGTGGACCGAGTCCGAGCAGCGCACCAACGTATGGGCCTGGCGGCACCCCCACAAGGCCGACGGCACCGTCACCTATACCCGGCTGGAGGGCGGCGTGGTCTTTGACGACGTGGACTTTGGCTACGACGAAAAGAAGCTGGTGCTCCACAATATCAGCCTCTGGGCAAAGCCCGGCCAAAAGATCGCCTTCGTCGGCGCCACCGGCGCCGGCAAGACCACCATCACCAATCTCATCAACCGCTTCTATGACATCGCCGACGGTAAGATCCGCTACGACGGCATCAATATCAACAAGATCAAGAAGCCTGACCTCCGCCGCTCCCTGGGCATCGTGCTCCAGGACACCCATCTCTTCACCGGCACAGTGATGGACAACATCCGCTACGGCAATCTGGAGGCCAGCGACGAGGAATGCATAGCCGCTGCCCAGCTGGCCAATGCCGACGGCTTCATCCGCCGCCTGCCCGACGGCTACAACACCATGCTCACCGGTGACGGCGCCAACCTGTCCCAAGGCCAGCGGCAGCTGCTGGCTATCGCCCGGGCGGCAGTGGCAGATCCCCCGGTGCTGATCCTGGATGAGGCCACCTCCTCCATTGACACCCGCACGGAGAAGCTGGTCCAGGACGGCATGGACGCCCTCATGAGCGGGCGGACCACCTTTGTCATCGCCCACCGGCTCTCCACCGTCCGCAACGCCGACTGCATTATGGTTCTGGAGCAGGGACGTATCATTGAGCGGGGCACCCACGACGATCTTATTGCAAAGAAAGGCAAGTACTACCAGCTCTACACCGGAAACTTTGCCGAGGACCCGGCGTAAATGTTTTTCTCCGTCCTGTCGGCGGAAATCCTCCAAGCAATCAAAAACCCCGGATGCGCAGAAAGCGCATCCGGGGTTTTTTGTCCAGTACGGGACGCTGCCATCAGTGGTCGGAGGTCACGGCCCTATTGCCGCTCTCCGCTGCGGCATCGCTGCTCAGAACAGGGGCACCACAGCGCCGTCGTAAGTCTCCTCGATGAAGGTCTTGACCTCGTCGGACTCCAGAGCCGCCAGCAGAGCCTGGATGCCCTCGTCGTTCTCGTTGCCCTCCTTGACAGCGAGGACATTGGCGTAGGCGGTAGCGGCCTCGCCCTCGGCGGACTCGATGGCCAGTGCATCGGAAATCTTCAGTCCGGCGTCAATGGCGTAGTTGCCGTTGATGACAGCCAGATCCACATCCTTCAGAGAGTCAGGCAGGAGGCGGGCCTCCAGCTCCACGATGTCCAGATTCTTGGGGTTATCCACGATGTCGTTGACCGTAGCGGTGATACCGGCCCCTTCCTTCAGGGTGATGAGGCCCTCCTGCTCCAGAAGGAGCAGAGCCCGGCCACCGTTAGTGGCATCGTTGGGAATGGAGATCTGAGCTCCATCCGCCAGAGCGTCCAGAGAAGCGGTCTTACCGGCATAAATGCCGAAGGGCTCATAGTGGATGCTACCTACGCTCACCAGATGAGTGCCACTGTCTTCATTGAATTGATTCATGTAGGTAATGTGCTGGAAATAGTTGGCATCCAGCTCGCCCTCTTCTACTGCAGTGTTGGGAGTGATATAATCATCAAACTCCTTGATCTCCAGGGTGTAACCCTCCTCGGCCAGCACCTCCTTGGCTACCTCCAGAATCTCTGCATGGGGTGCAGGAGTAGCACCTACGGTCACGGTCTTGTCAGCAGTATCGCCGCTGTCAGCGGTGCTATTGCCAGAGGTGTTGTCCGTCGTGTCGTTGCCGGCAGTGCCGCTATTGGCCGCATTATTGCCACCGCAGGCGGTGAGGCCCAGCAGAAGGCACAGAGCAAGAGCAAGTACAATCAGTCTTCTTTTCATTTTCCTTTTCTCCTTTTGGTTTGGGTATGTTGGATACGCCGGTCTGTTTTCACAGCCACAGCGGTACCGATGGATTGAATGATCTGAACCAGGACCACCAGGAAGATCACGGCTATGTACAGCACCACGGTTTCCTGCCGGCCGTGGCCCCGGAGCAGTGCCATAGCACCCAGGCCGCCGCCGCCGATGGTACCGGCCATGGCGCCGTAGCTGAGAATGGTGATAGTAGCGGTGGTGAGACCAGTAATGAGGGAGGGACGGCACTCAGGCAGCATCACCTTGGTGACGATTTCCCAGGGAGAGCACCCCATGGACTGAGCCGCCTCGATGACGCCCCGGTCCATTTCCCGCAGGGAACTCTCCACCACCCGGGCTACAAAGGGGGCCGCCGCCAGGGTCAGAGGAACGATGGAGGCCACCGTTCCGATGGAAGTACCCACAATCAGCCGGGACAGAGGCGCCACGCACACCATCAAAATCAGGAAAGGCACGCTTCGCAGCAGGTTTACGATGGTATTGAGGACCTTCATCAGAGCAGCAGGCAGGGGACGGATTCCCGCCTTCTCCCCGGTGACCAGAATGATTCCCAGAGGCAAGCCGATCACATAGGCAAAGAGCGTCGCCAGCACCGTAGTATAGATAGTCTCCCAGATGGCAAAGGGGACCGTATATCCTGCCAGATATTCCACCTGAGAGGTGGCCAGGCGCTCATTGATCCCCCAGGACATCAGCAGTTCAATCAGCTTCTCACTCATGGTAATCGGGCACCTCCTCTACCGTAATGTCTTTCTGGCTTCTGATATAGGCCATCGCCTTGGCGACCTGGGTTTCGTCCTCCGGCAGACCCAGCAGCATGGTGCCGAAGGCCCGGCCGTCGATGTTTCGGGTATCGGCTCCCAGAATGTTGGCCTTTACGCCGCAGTCAATGGCCAGGGAGGCGATGAGAGGCTGGTAGGCGGTGCCGCCGTTGAAGGCCACCCGGATTACCCGGGCAGTGTGAGCCTCCTGCCGCAACATCTCGTAGGGTACACCGTCGGGGTACACCAAGCGCCGCCCCGCCTCGCTCTTGGGGCTGGCAAATACTTCCTCCACGGTACCGGTCTCCGCCAGATTGCCGTGGTCCAGAATGGCCACCCGGGAGCAGATCTCCTCGATGACTTTCATCTCGTGGGTAATGACCACCACCGTAATTCCCAACCGCTTGTTGATATCCTGGATCAGCCGCAGGATATCCCGGGTAGTCTTGGGGTCCAGGGCGGAGGTGGCCTCGTCGCACAGCAGCACCTGGGGATCCATGGCCAGAGTCCGGGCGATGGCTATGCGCTGCTTCTGTCCGCCGGAGAGCTGAGCCGGATAGGCATTCTCCTTGCTGGCAAGATCTACGATCTCCAACAGCTCACGGGCTCTGGCTACCGCCTCTTTCCGAGGCTTCCCCGCCAGCTCCATAGGGAAACAGATGTTATCCAGGGCTGTGCGCTGCATGAGCAGGTTAAATCCCTGGAAAATCATGCCGATAGATTTCCGTGCCTGCCGCAGCTCCTTGGGGCTGAGGGCAGTCATCTCTTTTCCGTCCACCACCACGCTGCCAGTGGTGGGCCGCTCCAGCAGGTTGATGCACCGCACCAGGGTACTCTTCCCTGCGCCGCTGAGACCAATGACGCCAAAGATCTCTCCACGCTGGATCTCAATATTAATGTCGTTTAGGGCCGCAACCTCATTTTCGCCGCCGCCGAAATGCTTGGTGAGGCCTGTCAGACGTATAATGGGCTCCGCCATGTTCTCTCTCCTTCCTTATCTATGCAACAAAAAACGCCGTCCCTGATGACTCATCATCAAGGACGACGCAATAAAAACATCGTGGTACCACCTTGGTTCGCCTGCGCCTCGCGGCAAAGGCCTTTACAGGTACTAACATACCCTGGCGCTGTAACGGGCGCTCCCGTCGCGGCCTATGCGGCAAACCCCGCAGTCGGTGCGCGGCTCCGAGACCATGTTCCGCAAAGTCCTCCGCGCCCTTTTCCACCAACCGGGCTCTCTGTGGCGTACCTCTTTGCCTACTCTTCTCTTCGCTGCCTTTTGCTTTATGATTGTTCCTTACTATACCCCACTTTCCGCCCTCCGTCAAGTAGTAATTTTGCTGCAAATCAAGCCATTTATCCCCTCATACAGCTGTCATTCCGCACAAAAGCAAGACTATTCTCCTTTGCAGGTACACATAAAACAAAACAGGGACCCGGAGACTTACTCTCCAGGTCCCTGCCACTACACTGCTTTTTAAAGTAAATAACTGTCTCAGCGGCGTCCGCCAAATCCGCCGCCGCGGCCTCCACCGAAGCCGCCGCCACGGCTGCCGCCGAAGCTTCCCCCGCGGCTACCGCCGAAACCGCCGCCACGACCGCCTCCAAAGCTGCCGCTGCGGCCACTGCCGAAACTTCCCCCACGGCCTCCGCCAAAACTGCCGGACCGGGGTGGGCGGGCTCCTCCGCCGCCCATAGGCGGACGGGGGCCAAAACCGCCGGGACCTCCAGGACCTCTGGGCCCTCTGGGAGGGGGAGGATTCCGCCGTCGGCGATACCAGGCGCTGCCGGGCCGGTGCCACCACAGAATCGGCCGGTAGATCACCGGCGGGACACCCATGTGACCGTAGCGGCCATACCAGAGGCTGTAGCGGATACTGTCCATCATACTGAATACCACCAGCAGGACAATCAGCAAAACAGTAATCGACATGGCAGAGGCAATCACGCTTCCGGTACCGGCAGTACGGTATGCGTATGTATCGCCCACCAGCAGGTGAATCCCGCCGAAGAGCGCCTCCACAGCCTGGTCATACTTCCCGGCCTGGACATCCTCATAGAGATAGGTGTCCACATAGCTGGCAGACTGCGTGGAAAGCAGATCATAGAACCGGCCGCTGGCCACCAGGTTGTAGTCTCCGGTACCGGCATCCAGCACCAGTATGGCGTCGTTTTCTCCCAGTTGGAGGCTGCCAGCCCAGTCCCAGGCCAGGTCCTCCGTGGTTTCCGCGCCATCGGTCTTTACCGTCACCACCGCCAGGATGCTGCCAGCCATTTGGTCCCAATTGGCATTGTACAGACTCACTGCATCCTCTGTTTTGGAGGAAAGAATGTCCGCCTGGTCCACCACATACTGCTCAAATACGGCAGTGCTCAGAGATTCATCCAGCTTTTCGCCGCCCTCCGGCACCGTCACATCTGGCCGCTTATAGATACCATAAGCAGAGGATAGGACAATGGCCAGCACCATCACAGCAATGGCCACTCCTTTTTTCTTGAAAAACTTCATTGTCGTATCAGCCTCGCAGCTCCATCAGCTTCTGCTTGAGCTCGCCCTCAATGCGGCCCAGCTCCACCTCAGCCTCCTTGCGCTTCTGGGCGCCATCCTTCTGGATCTGGATCACCTCATCCAGAGTAGAGATGAGCTGCTGGTTGGTGTGCTGGAGCGTTTCAATGTCGATGATGCTGCGCTCCGCCTCCTTGGCGGTGGCGATGGTACCCATCTTCAGCATATCCGCGTTGCGCTTGAGAAGCTCGTTGGTGGCGTTGGTCACCGCCGTCTGGGCCGCCGTGGCCTTGCGGCTGTTCTCCAGGCCCAGGGCCAGCACCATCTGGCTCTTCCACAGAGGGATGGTGTTCACCAGGGAGGACTGGATCTTCTCCACCATAAGGGTATCGTTATTCTGGAGCATCCGGGTCTGGGGGCCCATCTGGATGGACACCATTCGGGTCAGTTCCAAGTCATGGAGCTTCTTCTCAAACCGGTTGCACATCTGAGCCAGGTCGTTGTAGGCCTGAGCGTCCTCGGCGGCACCGGAGGCCTCCGCCTTCTTGCGCAGCTCCTCCAGCTCCGTGGCCTGTACCTCCGCCAGACGCTTCTTCCCGGCGATAATATACATGGTCAATTCCTTGTAGTATTTCAGGTTCAGCTCATACATCTGGTCGAACATGGCGATGTCCTTCATCAGCGTCACCTGATGCTGCTCGAGGCTTCGGGCAATCTTTTCCACATTGGCCTCAGCCTTGCCATACTGAGCCTTCATTACCTCCAGCTTGTTGCTGGTCTTTTTGAAAAAGCCGAAGATGCCGCCCTTTTCTTCCTCTTCGCCGAAGCCCTTGAGCTCCACCACCAGATTGCTGAGGGTGTCGCCCACCTCGCCCAGGTCTTTGGTGCGCACAGCGTTCAGGGCGCTTTCAGAGAAAGATGCCACGCTCTTCTGGGCGGCGGCGCCGTACTGGAGGACCATCTGGCTGTCGCCGATGTCGATCTTCTTGGAGAAGTCGTCCACCATCTTCCGCTCCGCCTCGGTGAGCATACTCTCATCGATCTTCACCGGTTCCACCTTCTTCTCCGGTTCGGGAGCGGCAGGCGCCTCGTTGCCCAGCACCAGCTGCGGAGTCTCCGCCTGGGCAACGGCAGAGGCATCCAGGGTCAGTTCCGGCATCATATTGGCATTGTCATTCATCATTTCGTCCTCCATTTATCCCGCGCATTGTATCGCGTCCGTCTCGTATGGTTTACAGCTCCAGCTTGATATCGCTGCCGTCGGCGTTCTTGGTGGTCTCCGCCTCCATCTTCTCGCCGGTCAGTCCTTCCCGGGCCATCATGGTCTCCAGTACGGAGATATCTGTGGAGATATCCAGGGCCTCACTGCCAAACAGGCTGTCCAACTGCTTTTCAAAAGCGGTAACGATGGTACCCATCATCTGCTCCACCCGCTCTATAGTGCTGTCGATGTTCTCTCCGCTGACGCCGGTACCGCTCATGCGGTCGTAAGCGTTGAGGAGCTTCAGGGTGGTAGGCAGATAGTAGTCCATGAATTTCCGAATCTGGGGCAGCTTCTTGGGATCAGCCTTCACCTGCTGGAAGATCTGGCCCGAGACCTCCTCCAGCCGCCGAATCTGGGCGGAGAGCTTCTCGTCGGGGATGTTGTCGTCCAGCCGCTTCATCTCCGCGATAGCCAGCTTTCCATCCTGGATCATCTTATCCAGTTCCTCATTGCCGGTGGGCTTTTCTTCCTCCTCCGGCTGGGCCGCAGCGGCAGTAGGTGTATCCTCCTTGTCTGCGCACACTGCCCGCAGCAGTAGGAACACCCCACCGCTGAGCAGAATCACAAACAGGAAGTTCCATACCGTATACAGATGGAACGCCAGGGCATAAATCACCCAGGTGGCCGCTACGCCGTAAAACGGGGCGACAGCCCCACTTCTTTTCTTTGCCGTTTCCGCCATTTTATGCCTCCAAACAAAAGGGATGCTTTGGTTACTTAGTATACCCCGAATTTATCTGCCGGTCAAGATTCCTATAGTCCAAGAAGCGCCGGGAGAACCATTCTCCCGGCGCTTCTTTATATTTTACAGATCGTTTACAAGTTGTCCTTCGGAAAAGCGGTGTTAGCCGACTACCCGCTGCCCGTTGAGGAACACAGTAAGTACGCGGGTGTCGCTGACCATGACATCCTCATCGGCGATGACCACATCGCCGTCCTTCCCTACCTCCAGGGAGCCCACCCGGTCGGCAATGCCCAGGTGCTTGGCGGGGTTGATGGTGATGGCCTGGAGAGCGGCAAAGGGATCCATTCCCGCCTTGACCGCCAGGCCCGCACACAGGGGCAGATACTGCTGGGGGATCACCGGGGCATCGGTGATAATGCTCACCTGGCAGCCCGCCTTGGCCAAAATGCCCGGGGTGTCAAAGGTCTTGTTCACCAGCTCGATCTTGCTGGCGTTGGTAAGAGTGGGACCTACCGCCACCGGCGCGCCGGAGGCCGCCACCTTGTCTGCGATCAGGTGTCCCTCGGTGCAGTGCTCCAGGGTCAGCTTCACGCCAAACTCCTTGGCAATGCGGATAGCAGTGCAGATATCGTCCGCCCGGTGGGCGTGGGCCTTCAGGGGAATCTCACCCTTCAGCACCGGAATCAGAGCTTCCAGCTTCATATCGAAGGCGGGGCGCTTGAGGACGTCCTCTCCGGCGGCCTCCTTGCGCTCCATGTACTCCCGGGCCTTAAACAGCGCATTCCGCAGGTTGGCGGCGGTAGTCATACGGGCGCAGTTGCCCTTGTCCTTATAGCAGCGCTTGGGGTTTTCACCGAAGGCGCACTTCATAGCTACCGGCGTCCGCACAATCATGTCGTCCACACAGGAGCCCCAGGTCTTCACGGCGATAAAGGTGCCCCCCAGCACGTTGGCGCTGCCCGGACCAGTGCCCACGGTGGTCACACCGCCTTCCAGCGCCATGTGGATAGCCGTATCCTGAGGATTGAAGCTATCGATGGCCCGCAGCTGGCTGGAGAGAATATCTCCGATCTCATTGTAGTCGTGGCCCTCAAAGCCCATGCCGTAGTTATCCAGGCCCAGGTGGCTATGGGCGTCGATAAAGCCGGGGTATACCCGCCGGCCTGTCACATCCATGATCTCCTCACCCGGCAGCGGGGCGATCTCGCCGCCCACAGCGGCAATCTTTCCCTCCCGGATGGCAAGATCTCCCTGGATGGGTTCGGCGTGGATACCGTCATAGATCGTTGCGTTTTTTAAAAGCATGTACAGTCCCTCCATCAGTGAGAATGTGATAGAAAAATTATACGCATATTTTTCGGTTTGCGCAACCGGAAAATAAAATCCTGTCGCAATTTCACTATTCTCCCGGAAGACCATCAAGCGGCAGTATCGCCGGAGAAGCTGGCAAAGTGACAAAGCTGTAATTCCTGCCGCCGGAATTGTTCTTGACAGGGTCAGCCGTTTTATTTATAATAAATGTGATAAAAAATTATCAAGAAGTGGCCAAGCCAGTACTCGTTGGGCTGTTTCCTTTAGAGACGGTAAAATCCGATTTTCGAGGTGAATCATGCAGAAAAATGAAACTGCGGCCAATAACCGAAAGACCATTGAATCCTATATTCCCATGGTCAAATTCATTGCAGCGGTCTGTGGCCCCCGCTGCGAGGTGGCTCTCCACGACCTGGACGACATCAACCACTCCATTGTGGCCATTGAGAACGGCCATATCACCGGGCGAAAAGTCGGCGACGGGCTGGTGGACTTTGCACTGGAATCCGTCTTCGACAAGAGCAACAAGGACAAGGCTTTTATTGCCAACATCTACGGCAAGACTACCGATGACAACAAACGGCTGCGCCTGAGCGGCTATTTCATCCGCAACGAGGAGAAGGAAATTATCGGTCTTCTCAATGTGACGGTGGATATGACGGATTATCTGTGGATGAAGAACATCCTGGAGCGGGAGCTGCTGATGGGTGAGGGCAATGGTACCGCCCTCTCCTTGGAATCCGAGGACAATAAACAGCACGCCCTCTCTGCCGCGGAGATGCTGGATCTTGTCTGCAACCAGGCTATGGAGCGTCTGGGCTTTACCGATCCCCGCAAGATGCGCAAGGCGGACAAGATGAAGGTCATCGCCATGCTCAATGATAGGAACCTTTTTGCCATGAAGGGGATCATTAAGCTGACGGCCAAAAAGCTGGAGATCTCTGAGCCCTCCGTCTATCGCTATGTACGGGAACACAGAAACGGAAACGGAGAAGGAAAGGAGAAAGCATGAATTTCCGGGAACAGGCACAGCGCCAGCTGGACTATGTAGTTGGACTGCGCCGGCATTTTCACGCCAACCCTGAACTTGCTTACCAGGAATTTGCCACCACGGACCGCATTGCCGAGGAGCTCTCCTCCATGGGCATCCCCTTTGCCCGCCTCACCCCCACCGGGCTGGTGGGAGAGATTACGGGAGCCCATCCCGGTCGGACTCTCCTCATCCGGGCGGAGATCGACGCCCTGCCCATTCAGGAGGAGACGGAGGTCCCGTTCCGCTCCCGGACCGACGGCATCATGCACGCCTGCGGCCATGACGCCAACACCGCCATGCTGCTGGGCACAGCCAGGGTCCTTACAGACATGCGGGAGCAGCTCCACGGCAATGTGCGGCTGCTCTTTGAACCGGCGGAGGAGCTGAACAACGGGGCCGCCGCCGTTATCGCCCAGAATGTTCTGGAGGGCGTAGACGCCGTGCTGGCTCTCCATATTTCCTCCCAGGTACCCAGCGGCGCCATCTGCATCGGCGGCGGCGCCATACTGCCTCAGGCCACCTATTTCCGTATCCAGGTCACTGGGAAATCCACCCACGGTGCCCTGCCGGAAAGGGGCGCCAACGCAGCTGTGGCGGCAGCGGCCATCGCCGTCCACATGCAGTCCATCGTTCCCCTGGAGCACAGCGCCTATGACCGGGTGCTGATTTCCCTGGGCACCCTTCACTCCGGTAGTTCTCCCAACACCTGTCCGGAGAGCGCCCAGCTGGAGGGGACCATCCGAGCCTACACCAAGGAGGCCACCGGGAAGGTGGTGGAAAGCCTCCGGCGTATGGCGGAGAGCTGCGCCGCTATCTACCGCTGTACCGCCCAAGTCCATACCGAGACCGTCTGTGAGGCTCTTGTCAACGACGAGGGGCTGTACCAGCTGTCCCGGCAGTCCGCTCTGGAGGTCACGGACCAGGTCCTGCCCTTCATCCGGACCATGGCCAGCGACACCTTCTCCGAGTACTGCCTGCGGCGGCCCAGTATGTATGTGGCCGTGGGCGTAGGCGGTGAATACCCTCAGCACAGCAGCCGATACACCATTGATGAGCAGGCGCTGGCCACCGGCGTCGCTTTTGAAGTGGACTTTGCTTCACGATATTTAATTAACTGATGAAAAGGAGACATATCATGGTTGCCAAAAAACAGATCCAGCCCGATTCCTTTCTGCAGTTCAAGTATGTGAGCTCCCCCAGCTTCTCCCCTGACGGAAAGTGGATCGCCTTCGTAGTGCGCAGACCTGACCTGGACAGCAACAGCTACCCCGGGGACCTCTACCTTGCCGACGGCGACGGAAAAAATGTCCGGCAGCTGACGGTGGGCGGTGATGCCAAGGGCTATTGCTGGTCCGGCAATGACACGCTGCTCTTCTCCGCCAAGCGGAGCCAGCACTACAAGGAACTGGCCAAGGAGGACGGCGACTTCACTGTATTTTACGAGATCTCTGTCTCCGGCGGCGAGGCCAGAGAGGCCTTCTGCCTGCCCGTGCCTGTCACCGGAATCCGCCGGATCAGCGACGATCTGTTTCTGCTGACCACCTTCTGCCACTGCGGGCGCCAGGATTTCTACGCCACCCCCATTGAAGAGCGCCAGAAAATGGCCAAGGCCTACAACGAGGAGTGCTGCTACACCTTTGAGGACCACCCCTTCTGGACCGACGACCAGGGCATTACCACCGGCCGGCGTGTGGGTGTGAGCCTGTACCGGCGGTCCACCGGAGAGCTGAAGCCGGTCACCGACCCCTGCTTCAATGCCACCTCCATCGACGCCAACGACAAGTACATTCTCCTCTCCGGTGAGTCCTACGCCCACATGCGGCCCAAGCTCCACGGTCTTTATGTCTATACCATTGCCACCGGTGAGATGCGCTGCCTCATCGAGCCCCGTACCCGTGAGGTGGGTATCTCCCTCCTGTGGGGTGAGAACGCCCTCTTCGCCGGCAAGCCCACCGACGTCCATGAGGATACCCGCATGTACTGCGACATGTTCCTGATGCCGCTAGCCGGTGGTGAGGCCAAGCTCCTGTGCGGATACGATCACTATATTGGCCGTGGCACCCTTAACTCCGACGCCCGACTGGGCGGCGGCAAGGGCATCATGCTGGATGGCGACAAGGTCTTCTTTATCGCTACCGTGGGTACCAGAAATGATCTCTACTCCGTGGACGCCGAGGGCCACATCAGTGAGCCCCTCACTCCCGCCGGCTCCTGCGACGGCTTCGACCGCTTCAACAGCAACACGGTGTGGGTTGGTATGTACGGCGACAACCTCACGGAGCTCTACCTCAACGGCGAAGCCATCACCAGCTTCAACACGGAGTACCGTGAGACCCACGATGTCGTTGCTCTGGAGCCGCTGGTCTACCACGGCGAGGCCGATATCGACGGCTGGGTCATGAAGCCCACCGACTATCAGCCCGGCAAGAAGTTCCCCGTGATCTTCCACATCCACGGCGGCCCCTGCACAGCCTTCTCCGACATCTACCACCACGAGATGCAGATGTGGGCCAACCACGGCTATTTTGTCATCTTCTGCAACCCCAGAGGTAGTGACGGCAAGGGCGAGGCCTTCGCCAACATCCGCGGCAAGTACGGCACCATCGACTATGAGGATCTGATGCACTTCCTGGACTACGCCCTGTCTCAGTACCCCGATGCTGATTCCGACCGGGTAGGTGTCACCGGCGGTTCTTACGGCGGTTTCATGACCAACTGGATCGTGGGCCACACGGACCGCTTCGTCTGCGCCGTCTCCCAGCGCTCCATCTCCAACTGGATCATCATGGAGCACACCAGCGACATCGGCCTGTACTTTGCCGCCCGGGAGCAGGGCGCTTCTACCCGCACTGACGTGGAGAAGATGTGGTTCCACTCCCCGCTGAAGTACGCCCCCAATGTCAAGACGCCTACTCTCTTCATCCAGTCCGACCACGACTTCCGCTGCTGGATGGCAGAGGCCGTCTCCTTCTACAGCGCTCTGCAGTTCAACGGTGTGGAGACCAAGATGTGTCTCTTCAAGGGTGAGTCCCATGAGCTCTCCCGCTCCGGCCGTCCCAAGAGCCGTATCCGCCGCATGAATGAAATCATGGCGTGGATGGACGGCCATCTGAAGAAATAAGCTAACCTTTCCTCTATATAGTAAATCGCAGGGGACACAGCAATTACTGTGTCCCCTGCGATTTTTCATGCGCTTTCTGCTGTCACTGCTGCTCTGCCGGGGTCGAATCCTTCAGGTGCGCGTCCAGCCACGCCAGAATCTTCTCCATTCGCAGAACCCGCTGTCTGGGCCTGCCGAAACGTGAAAGGCCGTGGGACTCTCCTTTGATCACGCAGAGTCCGGTCTCCGTACCAGCATTCAACAGTGCGGTGTACATGGCCACACTCTCCACCATATGGGTGCAGAAATCGTGGTCAGAGTGGATAAACAGAGTAGGAGTTTTGATATGGTAGGCATACCGCATGGGCGAACGCCGCCAGAGCTCCTCAGGGTTCTCGGCCGTATTGGTGCCCATTTCCCGCAGGACAAAGTGTCGGCCAATATCGCTGAGATACTCCAGGGTGATCCAGCTGGATACCGGGCGGAGGGATACTGCACAGGCAAAACGGTCTGTGTGGCTCACAATCCAGTTTGTCATAAAGCCGCCATAGGAACCGCCTACAACGCCCAGCTTTTGGGGATCCACCTCAGGGCATGCTGCCAGGGCGTGGTCCAAAAAGCTCATCACATCATCATAATCCACTGTGCCGTACTTGCCGCGGAGATCCGCGTAAGCCTTTCCCCGCCCATCGCTGCCCCGGGGATTACAGTAAAAGACGAAGTAGCCATGATTGGCCCACACCTGCACGTCGTGGTAGTAGATATCCAGAAAGGCCATGCAGGGTCCGCCGTGGATATGGAGAACGGCAGGATACCGCTGCCCCGGCTGATAATTCGCAGGTTTGATGGCAAAACCGTGGACCTCTGTTCCATCAGAGGATACAGAGCACATCGGCTCCAGCTGACATATGCTGTGCGTAGCCAGATAGTTTTCGTTAAAGTGGCTGACCTGCTTCTCCCCCAGGTAGAGTTCCGGAAGGCCTCCTTCCCGCTGACCGCACCAGAGGATCTCACCATCCTTCACAGCAAAGCCGCTGCAGGAACCCCGGGTGTGGATTTCTGTGGTCAGGCGGCCCTGGCCGTCAATGCTGCAGATGCAGACCTCCTCGTTGATGATCGTGCAAAAATAGATTTTTTTACCGCTGCTGTGTACAAGTCTCAAGTCCACCGTCTGGGAGTCGGTAGCAGCGCTTACTTTTCCCACATTGTAGTCATTCGGCCCAATGAATGTCAGCTCCAGGGTATCCGGATCCGCAAAATAGAGGCTCTGACTCTCCCCAGCCCAACTGCGCTGGCAGTCGTGCCTGGTGAGAAAAATCTTGTCATAGAGCATGGTCAGAATTCCCACAGCCCAGGTTCCCGGTTCCAGAATACATCTTGTCCGGCCCGTCCAGATATCCATCAGGTAGACACCTTCAGAAATCGGTCTTGCCTCACTGCCATAGGATACCCCGGAGTATACCAGTCGACCGGCGTGATACTCCCATTCGTTCACCTGAAAATCCGGTGGGGTAAGAAGACGCAGACTGCCGTCCAGCTGATCATACAGCCACAGGCCCATTCGTCTTCCATTGGTATCCTGCTGGCCGTCCCGCCAGAAGGGGTACTCATCGAAGACGATACAGTCGTCCTCCTCTGTAATAGGAGAATTTTGTCGTTTTTCCGGGGAAAGCTGGTAGTATTCCATCCAATCCCGTCGGCAGAAGGCCTTCAGCAGAAAACCGTGCTCCCCCGCGCGGCAGATCTCCTTCACCGGGACAGGGATGCAGAAGGCCTCCTTCCCCTCTCCACCGCTGACGGAAATCTCATAGTAAACAACAAATTCCTTGTCACGCTCACGCAAAACAGCGTAAGGGCCCTCCTTTGCCTCTGCGGCATAGAGGATCGTATCCGAGGAAGACCAGCAGAAATCGGTCACCGTCCCGGAATTTGTCAGTAAAATAATAGACATAGATTCCCTATCCAGCAAATACACGTCACTCAGATACGCATTCCGCTCCAGGGAAGGACGGCGGGCCAGGAAGGCCGCCAGACGTCCGTCAGGCGAGAAGCGGGGGGCGCTGAGAAGACAAATATCTACAAAGGAATCTATGTCTATTGCTTTCATTTAATCAGTCACCATATCAAGGCTTAAAAATTTCTCCGTCAATGATCGTCATCACACAGCGGGTCAAATTGGAGAAAGGATAGCCGTCAAAGATCGCGAAATCCGCGTCCTTGCCCACCTCAATGGAACCGATCCTGTCGGACAGGCCCAGCAGCTTGGCAGGATTTACGGTGACGCCCCGGAAGGCAGCTTCCTCGGAAAGGCCATGGGCAATGCAGAGACCAATGTGGGTCATGAGCCACTGGGTGGCACTGCCGGCATCCTCCGTCAGACACACAGTGACACCTGCCCGATCCAGAATACCCGGATTTTCCAGGCACCGGTTCCAAATCTCCATCTTGCTGGGAGACATGGTCAGGGGGCCTACCACACAGGTCGCTTTCTTAGCACCCAGATACTCGGCGATGCGGTAGCCTTCGGTGGCATGCTCCAGAGCGTAGTCCAGGCCGAACTCCTCCGCCACCCGCACTGCGGTGACAATGTCATCATTGCGATGGCAGTGGATCCGCACCTTCATCTCGCCCCGGACCACCTTTACCAGGGCCTCCATCTTGAAATCATACTTGGGAGGCTCTGCTCCGGTTTCCTCTGCCGCCTGGAGTTTCTTGGCATACTCCCGGGCATTGGCAAGAGTCTCCCGCAGCACACCGGCAGTACCCATCCGGGTCATGGGGGACCTTCCTTTTTCTCCATAAGCGGTCTTGGGATTCTCACCCAGGGCCATTTTCATCTGCTCACTACCGGGGATGACCATCTCCTCCACGGTTTTGCCCCGCAGCTTAAAGGAGATGCCCGTTCCGCAAATGACGTTGCCGGAACCGGGACCGGTATAGCAGGTGGTAAAGCCCGCACTGCGGGCGATGGGGATGCCATAATCAAAGGGGTTAAGGGCATCGATACCCCGGAGATGGCACTGAATGGGGCCGCTCATCTCGTTGGCATCGGTTCTGCCGTTGATGGTCTGGGGTTCATTAAACGTGGAGAGATGGGTGTGGGCATCAATGAGGCCCGGCGTCACCCACTTGTCGGAAGCATCAATAATCTCGGCACCCGCCGGGATCTCTACATCCTTCCCCACCGCTTTAATCTTCTTGTCCTCTACCAGAATCACACCGTCGGTGATGCGCTCACCGGCCATGGTCACAATCGTACCGCCTTTAATTGCTAACATAGTATCTCCAATCTTCTATCAAGTTAACATTTTTTTAATTATTTGTCAAGGCTGGCAGAAATGGGACGAATTCTCAACAAATCCGTCCCTATTTCTACCATATTGCTGTATTATACCGCTTATTCCACGGGTTTCATCACTACAGCCAGCATTTTTGCAGGCTTGTCAGTAACGTTGCGCACGCTGTGAACATCTCCAAAAGAGGTGAACATCACGTCGCCGGCGCACAGAGTGACTACCTGGTCATTCTCCTTACCCTCCAGCTCGCCCTCCAGGATGTAGTACATCTCCGCGTCGGGGCCGTGGGGGTGAGGACCGATGGAGCAGCCGGGATCGATGGTCATGACGCAGCAGAGGGACGCCTTGCCGGCGCTCTCCGAAGCTTCTACCAAGTGACGGGCGTGGAGCACGCCGTCGCCGCCGCACACATTGGGGCGCTCCTGAAGGCGCATATCCGCCATCTTCCGAATCATAGTGAGGACCTCCTTAAAATTTTCAGATAAACAAAATCCCCCGCGGCAGATCATGTAGGAAGCCGCGGGGAATGTTGCTGCTGCGTTACGCCGCAACCTCTACGATGCCGTACTTGACAAGGAGCTGGACGTACTCGTGAACGAGCTCAATACCGCCCGCACGGTTCTCCAGAAGTGCCAGTCGGGCAATCTCACCCAGGCTGCGCTTGCCATCCATGTAGTACTCAATGAGCGCTCCCAGGACGTGGAGGCTGGTCTTGTACTCTGCCGCATGAGCCACAACACTCTTATAGGCAGCATTGAGATCCTCGTTGCCCTGAATAAAATCATCCAAATGCATGATCGGACCACGGTACTTGCGGACGGGTACATAGGCATACTCTGCCGGGCAGTCGGTCTTGGGCGTATAGACGTAGTCTTCCGCCTTCTCAACGCAGAGCAGAGTCTTCTTGGCCTGGGCAAACAGCTGGCTGATGGTCTCCTGATACTGGCTGACCACTGCTTTCACCTGGCTGTCATAAACCTCCGCGGTGAAATAGGTCTGCATATCAGCGCAGGTGTGCAGATAGAAGGCCTCGTAGTCCTCCAGTCGGGCAAAGGTCTCATCCAGGTCAACCTGCTTCTCCAGGCTCTCGGAGACGATTTCACCAATATCCTTGGCGCAGCGCTCCACCGTCTTGGCCAAAACCTGGGGCACATCGGCCGCATCCAGGTTGGAAAGCAAGTAGGCGTAGCAGGCGCCAATGGAGGCAGACTTGTGGAGCATGGCAGGATCCACGCACTCCGCTGTATCTGCCGCGGTGTGATAGGCGATATCCGGCCACTGGCCCAGCATGGGAGTGGGGATATTGACAGTGGGGTCGTCCAGAATGAACTGGTCACTGCCAGCAGCATACTTGCTGACATGGCTGTTGAACATGGGAACCAGCTCTTTCTGGCTGCTGGAAGGTGCGTTCTTCTTCACCTCGTCCAGGCACAGAGCCGCCGCATCGGTGACGATGGCAGGATTGGCGTGAGGCTGGCCGCAGATGGTCAGAGGACCGTAGCCCTTGGTCTGACGACCGCCTACCATATCCAGGTTAAAGCCCGCCAAGATGTTGGGCAGGATCTCCTCGTGACCGGCCAGCCAAGCGTAGGTACCGGAGAACTCAGGCACCAGGATCATGCGGATGCCGCGCTTGAGAGGCGGGATCTGCTTGGTATCCTGCAGCTGCTTGAGGACCCGGACAATCTCCATGGCGCAGGATACGCCACTGGCATTGTCATTGGCGGAGGCTCTGGGATGGCAGAGGTGAGCAATAATCAGGATCTCCTCCTTGGTCTCGCCAGGAAGAGTGGCCTCCACCACATCCAGATATCCATCATAGACACTGGACTCCACCTTGCACACCACCTGGGGGCAGGCGGGCTTGGAGGCATCCTGCTCATGCTCGACCTGCATCTTCCGAATGAGAGCGGCCAGCTCGTCGCCCTGACGGGGTGTCAGAACGAAGCCAAAAATGTTGGGCTCGGTTGAAGTGTCCTTCCACCAGAAGGAGGTGTAGTTGCGGATGTCATAGAGGTCGCTTCTGGCACGGACACCGGGCACTTCCCGCATAAAGTCGGTAATAAAGCCCACGGCGCCCCGCTTGCTGAAGGCCCACTCCATGTAGGGGTTGAAGGCATCCCGAATAAA
>CALXGE010000022.1 GCA_944387775.1 uncultured Oscillospiraceae bacterium
TCCGGCAAGAAGCTGGTCATCATCGCCGAGGATGTGGAGGGCGAGGCCCTGAGCACCCTGATCGTCAACCGTCTGCGCGGCACCCTGAACGTGGTGTGCGTCAAGGCTCCTGGCTTTGGTGATCGCCGCAAGGAGATGCTGCAGGATATCGCTATCCTGACCGGCGGCCAGGTCATCAGCGAGGAGCTGGGCTATGAGCTCAAGACCGCTGATATCTCCATGCTGGGCCGTGCCCGCCAGGTGAAGGTCACCAAGGAGAACACCGTTATCGTGGATGGCGCTGGTGACAGCGAGGCTATCAAGAACCGTGTGGCTCAGATCCGCAGCCAGATCGCCGTTACCACCAGCGATTACGACAAGGAGAAGCTGCAGGAGCGTCTGGCCAAGCTGGCCGGCGGCGTGGCCGTCATCAAGGTTGGTGCTGCTACCGAGACCGAGATGAAGGAGAAGAAGCTGCGCATCGAGGATGCCCTCAACGCCACCAAGGCTGCTGTTGAGGAAGGCATTGTGTCCGGCGGTGGCGTGGCCTATGTCAACGCTATCTCCGCTGTGGAAGCTCTGCTTGCCAGCGCTGAGGGCGACGAGAAGACCGGTGTGCGCATCATCGCCAAGGCTCTGGAAGCCCCCATTCGCCAGATTGCTGCCAATGCTGGTCTGGACGGCAGCGTGATCCTGGAGAACGTGAAGAAGTCCGGCAAGACCGGTTACGGCTTCGATGCCTACAAGGAGGAGTACTGCGACATGGTCTCCGCCGGTATCGTGGATCCTGCCAAGGTGACCCGCAGCGCTCTGGAGAACGCCGCTTCCGTGGCCTCCATGGTACTGACCACCGAGTCCCTGGTTGCCGACAAGCCCGAGCCTCCCGCACCCGCTCCCGCTGCTCCCGATATGGGCGGCATGTATTAATCCCAGGTACAATTCAGGAATATCCAATGTATCATTGCAGCTGCAGGATGGGAATCCATCCTGCAGCTGCTTTTTATTCTGTCTGCCGGTCCTCCGGGATATGGCACTTTCCTCTGCCCGGAAAATTATGCAGCATAAGAAAGCAGGCCGGGAAATCAAATTCCCGGCCCGTTTCCATGAAGACAGAATATGTAATTTACTTGCTGCTCAAATCTTTTACATTTTCGGGAGTAAGAATAATGGGATCCAGCTTGCCGGGGTTCTTCTTCCGGTAGGCCTCCATGAGGAACAGAACAATGAGTCCGATCGCCATGTATGCTACCAGGGACATCCAACCTGCGAAGTCCAGGGACAGGGAGGAGGCAATCACCACCCACACAGAAACGATCATGCCGACAAAGAGGAACCAGTTGCCAAAGGGGGCACGGTAAGGACGCTCCCAGTCGGGATGGAGCTTACGCAGCCGATAGGCATCAAAGCAGACCATGAAGTACACAAGGCCAGCGGCAATGCAGGACACCGCGTAAATATACTGCACCCAGTTGGACGCGGAGAAGAAGCAGAAGAATACGGAGAAAAGCAGAACCACAATATTGGAGATATAGGGCTGACCGTACTTATTGAGCTTCATAAAAGCAGGAGGCAGCATGTTCAGCTGAGCGGAGCCATAGAGCACACGGGCAGAGGAGGTCCAGAAGCCCATGAAGGTGGTAAAGCCATGGAGAGAACCGGCAATCAAAGCGCCCCAGGCGAAGATCATGGGCAGCCCCAGCGCACGGATCAGCTCAGGCTCAGGCATCTGCATCTCAGCCAGCTCATTCCAGGGAGCCATACCGCCGATGGCAATTACCACGATGGCATACAGAATGGCAGGGATAAACAGAGCTGCCAGGATGACCTTCCACATGTTCTTTACGGGGAATGTAGTCTCCTCGATCATGGTCGGCGTCATCTCAAAGCCGATGAACTTGATGGTCAGCACGCCGGAAGCCAGGAACAGGCCATAACCGCCCTTGGGGAACCAACCACCGTTACCCAGCAGGTTCTCGGTGCTCCAGTGACCGCTGGTGAAAAACAGGACAATAATGCAGAGAGAAATGCCTACCATGCTATAGAAGAAAATGTTGCTGAGCTTACCGGAAATGGAGATGTTGAAGTTGGAGATGATGTACCAGACGATGCACATACCGATAGCAACCAGCATGGTCTGGGTGGCGGTGAACTCAATAAAGAAGCCCAGAGCCGTCGTCAGAATGAAAGCGCAGATGGGGGGCTCCACGATCTGGATCAGGAACATCAGCCACTGCATGCACCAGCCGAACTTGTGGTTGGTGGCATTGGCCGTCCACACTGCCACGGAGGAAGAGAAGGGCAGCATGGCCACCATTTCTGCGAACGCCAGGCCTACGGGGATCAGCAGCACCGCCAGGACCGGGAAGATAATCGCCGCGCCGGGGCCGGTCAGAGAGTACCAATAAGGGCTCTCAGCCAGCCAACCGCCGATAACAGCGCCTGCGGCAATGGAGATCATGGTCATCATGCCCAGGCTTTTTTTCAGATGGTTTTTATTCTCACTCATGGTTTTTCTCCTCAACAAAACAAATTAGATTACAGGTTTCATCCTATACACACATGTCATGCCGGGATTTACTCGGTTACTCTCTTGAATACCGCGGGTTCCACGGTGGGCTCAATCTGAAGGGTGAATCCATCGATAGCTCCGGTAAAGGGATCTACATAGAAGGACATGGGGGCTGTCAGGACGGTGGTGTCCTCCTTGATCTTATGGGCCTTGAACACATCATAGTGCCAATGCTCCATAGGTACCAGCATATCCTTGAAGTGGAGCACCAGCTTTCCGTCCTCCTCGGCTACACGATAGGTACCATAGCCGGGATGATTGTAGCTTCCCACGAAGTCAGAGAGCGGATGGCTGGTAGGCGCATTGGCCACCGGAGCAGGCTTTCCTTCAAAGAGGTCCACATTCCAGTGATAGTAAAATGCATCGTACTTGCCATTCCACTGGTGGAGTCTGGCACCCCAGTCCACATAGGGATCACCCAGCAGACGATCGAACACCGTGTAGCAGGTGGTCATCAGAATCGGCATATTCAGCGGCTTATGGACATTCATCGCCAGCATGATGCCGATGTTCTGATCCGGCAGGAAGCCCTCCAGCGTGCAGAAGCCTTCGATCTCACCGGTGTGCCAGACAAACTTGCGGCCCCGGTAATACTGAACGAACCATGCCATACCGTAGCTGCCGTCAGTCTCCACCTCCGGGAAGCGCCAGGGGAACATGTGCATGGGGGCCAGGGTATGGTGCATCTCCCGCATGTTCTTCTCAGATACCAGCCGCTTGCCCTCGTAGACACCCTCGTTGATATGCAGAGTGATCCACTTGAACATATCCTCCACATTGGATACCACGCCGCAGGCGCCGCCGGCCACATCCATCTCCCAGGGTCCCACGGGGACGGCTCCCTTGCCGTCCTCCCAGTTCCAGTAGCCCTGGGCATGATTGGGCTGCTCATACATCTTGTGGGCGGAAAGGAGACTGCTGTCCATTCCCAGGGGTTTAAATATCCGCGTTTCAATCAGATGCTCCCAGGTATCTCCGGTGACCTCCTCCGCAATGGCTCCAATAGCGGAGTAAATGGTATTATTGTACTGCGTCACCGTGCGGAAGGGGGCGTTGGGCTTCAGGTAACGCAACCGCATCAACAGATCCCGCTTGGTGATGGAGGGATCCGGCCACATGGCCTCATGGGGAGCAAGACCGGTACGGTGGGTCAGCATATCCCGGAGGGTAACTTCTTTGCTGGCAAAGGGATCATACATCTCAAACTCGGGGATGTACTCACGGATAGGCTTATCGTAGTCCAGCAGCCCGTCATCCACCAGCATGGCAATCAGGCAGGAATTGAACGACTTGGAGCAGGAGGCAATCCCGTAGAGGGTTTTCTCATCTGCGGGCAATTTTTTCTCCACGTCCCGATAGCCATATCCGCCCTTGGCCAATACTTTGCCATCCTTCATCACACCGTAACTGAAGCCGGGGATTCCCCAATACTCCATTTCAGCAGGGAGAAAATCAAACAGCTTATCGTAATCCATATTACTCCTCCTCACGGTTTCCCGTTGCCTGCTATCAGCCCATAGCCTCCAGCAGCTCATCTGTGGTTATTACATGGCAATAAATGTTATTGAGAATTTCCAGCTCATTTTCCTGGATCTGAGCAGTGGACGCACGGCAAGCATCCTCGATGAGCCAGACCTTAAAGCTCTCATCAGCCAGGCTGCGGACTGTGCCGGAGACGCACTGATCGGTAAGCACACCGGTAACTACCACTGTGTCAATGCCCATATTGTGCAGCATAAGGCGCAGGTTCGTTCCGGTAAGGGCGCTGTCGGTAGTCTTGGTAATCACGATTTCATCTTCAATAGGAGCCAGTTCAGGGACAATATCTCCCAGAGGATCTCCAGGCGCAATCAGCAATTCATTATAGCCTGTAGCCTTCTGATCCAGAGAACGATCACTGCCGGATTTCTTACGGCATTCGATCTTGGCAAAAATAACTTCCAGCTTGTGGCTGCGGAAATAATCCAGCAGCCGCTTGTTGTTGGGTACTACAGTGGTATCAATTGCCTGATAGAACTGCTCCCATCGAGCTGCGTTGGCCTTTTCCTCCTCAGTAGGATTTGTCAGCTTGGGGCGGGTGATGAACACATGCTGCATGTCGATAATCAGCAGCGCCGTCTTTGCCGGATCAATTTCAATCTTTCCGTAGTCATGGTCATTTTCATAATAAAATGATACATGCCTGTCATTGACTTTCATAGCTGTTCACGCTCCCTTCATGTTGTTTGCATTTATATTTAAACCGGAGCAGTATACCGGTCTAAACCGCTTTTATGCTTGCTTCTGAATACCACTCAAAAAACGGCGTTCTATAGAAAAAAACTATTCAGGTCGTGCTATTGCCATTTTTTAGCGCAAAAAAGGCCACAACAACCGTACCCTGTACGTTGTCGTGGCCTTGTTGCCGCAAAAGCCGCACCCTATTGTGCGGATCACTATATCCAGTTTATATGGTCTCCCTCCGCAAAATGTACATATGCGTCAGAAATGATTGACCATTTTTTATCAGTATAGCACAATTTGAAGGGATCTGCAAGACTTTCAGAAAATTTTCCCTCTGGAGTGAAATTGTAATTTTTCAGGCCATTAAAGGAGACGAGCGAGGGCATCTATCCCTTCTCCCGTCACTGCACTGACAAAAAGCACTGGATCAGCTCCTGCCAGTTCCAACCGCTCTTTTCCTATCAGAAGCTGATCCGCATTTGCCAAATCTGTCTTAGTTACCACGCCTATCACCGGGACTGGGAAAGCTCCGGCAAGCCCCGGAGAATATAAGTAGCGGTCCTGAGTGGGGTCTAAAAGAAACAGCACCAGATCCGTCTCCGCTGCCGTGACCAGAAGGGCGCTGAAAAGGCTGCGCCGTTCCAGATACTCTCCCGGTGTATCAATGGTCTGACCCATCACCTCAATGGTCTGGGTTTTTTTATACTGGCGAATGGCTCCGTTGAGCCGCTGGCAAAGCGTCGTCTTTCCGCAGGAAACGCTGCCCACAAGTAATACCCGCTTCATGTTCGAGTAAGAGGAGCCGGCGTAAATCCAAGGATCTTTTCCAACACCGACAAGACATCCTGGAGGGCTGCCTCAACGCTGGCCACATCTCCTCCGATCACCACAGAGCCGTTAAAGCGATCCACAAATATGAGATCCACAGTGGCAGCTTTGGAGGCCGCATCCGCCGCCACGATAGCACCCTCGCCCGGAGTAATGGTGAGGATGCCGATAGCGCCGCTGTGCTGACCCACTACACCCAGTTTTTTATAGAGATCCGGTTCAGGGTTTGCGATGAGGTGGGCCATTGTCACCTGTTTTCCAGGGACAAATTCCTGAATAATACGCTGCTTTTCCTGCAGCTGGTCATATACAGATGCCATAGCTCACCTCTTACATCAGGCTCTCGAACAGCTCCGGCACCGGATTGGGAATTACCACGGAAGACACCACCAGTCCCTGAGCCTCCGGTGTATGGATACCGGCATCCACTGCCGCGCGTACCGCTGCCACCTCCCCGGTGAGCACAACGAACGACTTCCCGCCGATTCCCGTGCCGAGGCGCACATCCAGCAGCGACACTTCTGCCGCTTTCACCGCCGCATCCGCTCCATAGACCGAAGCGGTTACGCTGAAGAACTCCATCACACCCACCGCCCCTGCAGGCTGCGCATCCCCGGCAAGGTTGATGGCCCGGATCACCTGCGGATGGACCCGGGGAATCAGGCAGCTGTCCACCACATGGCTCCCGCCCGCTGCTACACCGGTATCCAGCGAAGCGGACACTGCCGCAACCTCACCGGTCAGCAGGATCAGATATTTGCCCGGACAGCCCGCCTTGGCAAAAATCAGCCGCACATCGGCGGCTTTGATCATAAGGTCTGCTGCCTCCACGCCTTTGGCGATACTGTTCAATTCCAGAAAACCAATAGCTTCCATGCTTTCACCTGCTTTCGATGACGATACGCTCGCCCACGGCAGTCACTATGCCGGAAAGCGAAGCGTGAATATGGGCGCCCAGAGCATTTTCCGGACATCTGGCAATCAATGTTCCCTCTTCCACTCTGTCGCCCGGAGCAACCACAGGCTGGGCGGGAGCGCCGATGTGCATTTTCAGCGGAATTTCCACCTGCTTTGGCGTATAGGTCACCAACCCCTCGGGTTCCAGCGACATAAATGCGCCTACGCCAGCCCGGGCGGCAGCCCGATGCACCGGTACCTTCCGCAGCTCCCGGTCCGGATGTTCCTCTTCCGCCAAGTCGAAGGTTCCCCGGATCCCTCTCCGGGCAAGCTCTCCTTTGACAAGAACATTGATCCGCCGGGGAGAGAGCCCCATGGGACACGCGTACAGCTCGCAGACACCGCATTCACAGCAGAGCTGCGCTGCCAGGATGTCCTTGTCATCTGGCAGCTCCTCCAGAGAAGCCATAGCCATGCGCCGCATAATTCGATGGGGCTGAAGGGGATGTCCCAGCAGGAACCGGGGGCAAAGCTGGGTACAGTAGCTACACTGAATGCAGGAGGACCGGGCCCGGTTGAGTATCTTCTCCACAGAAAGTTCCTCTCGAATCGCGTGAGGCCCGTCAGCAGGCAGCACCAGGATCCCGGATGTTGTCTTTGTTACGACCGCTTTCTCCAGCCCCTGCTTACCCACAGATTTTCCCATCATGGGGCCCCCGGCCACCACAAAAGCAGGCCGCTGTGGATCTCCGCCGGCCTGTCGGATGCACTCGGTAAACGCCGTCCCCACCGGGACCCGCATCACCACCGGATGCTCTACAGCCCCTGTCACTGTGAGATACTTGTGGGTCAGTGGCTTTCCCTCCATGGCATCGTACACTGCCAGAACAGTAGCCACATTATCCACCACAGCCCCCACCGCCAGGGGCAGTCCCCCCGGTGGAACCGTCCGTCCCGTTACTTCATGGACCAGTACATGCTCATCGCCGGCAGGATAAAATCCGGCCAGCAAGTGCAGCCGTACCCGGGAGTTTTTTCGGGCAATGGCCTCTTCCAGCGCCTGGACCTGGGGCACATACTCCGCCTTCAGTGCAATGGTAAGCCGTGCTGCCTCCAGGCAATCCCCGATGGCTTCCACCGCTGCTATCAGCCGATCTGCACAGTGGGCCATGATGTACCGGTCCGTCCGCAGAAGCGGCTCGCACTCCGCACCGTTGACAATAAAGTCCTCCGCCCGGCCACAGATCTTCTTATGGGTGGGAAAGCCCGCACCGCCGCAGCCTACTATGCCGGCCCGCCGGATTTGTTCCGTCAGCATTTTTTCTTCCATGCCCGTTTCCCCCGTCAATTTATGCCTTCCGCCTCCACACTGTCGATAATGCCGACAATGGCGGCGTCCACAGCAATATCATCCCGGCCAAAGGCCTTTCGGGCGGTGGAGCCGGATACCACGAGCACCCGTTCTCCAATTCCGGCCCCTACAATATCGGCGGCAACCAGCACGCCGTCTTCCGCTCCGGTATCCCGGCGGACCACCATCAGTTTCAGTCCGCTGAGAGTGCTCTCCTTTTTGGTAGCCCAGACATGCCCAATAACTTTACATATCTCCATGCCAGTTTAC
Organism: uncultured Oscillospiraceae bacterium; assembly: GCA_944387775.1. Classification (GTDB taxonomy): domain Bacteria; phylum Bacillota; class Clostridia; order Oscillospirales; family Oscillospiraceae; genus Pelethomonas. The sequence continues at coordinate 8,118 of CALXGE010000022.1, forward strand.
TCCTTTATGATCTCTGCACCGCTGGCCCGGAGTACATCCCAGGCTGAAGGGGTGACAATGGCTCCCTGCGGAATCGTCACGCTGGAGTCTCCTCCGCTGACCAGCGCCCGGGCCCCCTCCTCAGTAATGACCATAGCACAGTTGGGACAGGCGCTCCCCTTTATCGCAGGCATGGCCGGAGCCTGAAATTTCGGAGGCTTTGCCGGAATCTCCGGCTTTGGCTCCCACAGGCAGGCGGGGCGTACACCATACGTCTGCAAGGTGTTGGCATATCCCTCCAGTACCGCATAGAGCACTTTGCTGCCCTTTCCGGCATAGGCCTGATGGGGCAGCGCCTCCTCACACAAGTACACTTCCACTCCCTGCAAAAGTGCCTGAAGCACCGCTTTCTGCGCCGGCCCCGCGTCTCTGCCGGCAGCAATGTCCGCCAGCTCCGCCATAGTCAGCGCCGTGATCACCACACGGCGGTAGGCAAGGATATCGCCGCAGGCTTCGTAATCACTCAGGCTGCAGACCCTGCATCCTCTTGCCACACTCTCCGGCACTCTCTCCGGCGGGCCGACAGACAGCAGCTTTTCTCGCTCCAAGGCCCCCCTGCTTCCGGGATCCGTTGCCATCCGCCCCATAACCTGCTCCATGACCAGGCGGACGAGCTCCTCCATTTCCTGCCGCTCCATCGAAAATCCCCCCTTTCTACTTCACAATCCTGCCCAGCGTATCTTTTCCTACACCGGCAGCATTGGCCTCATCAAAATCCAGATGAGCTGCCAGAGCAAACTTTTCGCTCACCCGAATCACGACATTTTCAAAAGTGACAGGTCTCCCGGTCTCCACACGGAAAGATACCACCTGCCCGTCATGGACGCAGTAGCGCCCGGCATCCTCCGGCGTCATGTGGATATGGGCGCGGGCGGCGATGGCGCTGCCTCGCGCTGTCACCGCACCTTTAGGCCCTATAATCACCACGTCACCGCCTCCGGAGAGATCTCCGGAGAGATTCACCGGTACGGAAATCCCCAGGGAGCGGGCATCCGTAAGGGAGATCTCCACCTGAGTCTCCTTACGTTCCGGTCCCAGCACAGCCACATTGGAAAATTCGCCCCGCGCCGTCACCAATTTCACCCGCTCCTCACAGAAGAACTGACCTGGCTGACTCAGCGGCCGCTTGGCTGTAAGGGCACTGCCGGATCCGAATAACGTTTCTCTGTCCGCTGCCGTCAGGTGTACGTGGCGGCCGGAAGCTTCCACAGGAATGGTCGCGTCCTCCCGTGTATGCTCCCGATCCGTTTGGGCCACCACCTGGGCTACAATTTCACGAATATCCTGTTCACTATAGTAGTGCATACCTTGCCTCCTTACCGGAACCTCCCCGTCTGCTCCGCCACCAGCCGGCAAAAGAGAATATAGACAGCACTGGATAGGCGGTTCAAAGCCAGGAGCAGATCCTCCCGTTCCCCGGTAAAAGCTGCTGCCGCTGCCAGCTCCGTCTCACGGATCTGGGTGCGCAGACGATTGATCGTCAGGGCCAGAGAGCCCATGGTGTGTTCCGGGATAGGGTGCGGCATCCCCATTTCTTCCTGTATATGCTGGGACACCCAGCGCAGTCTGTCGCTGTCCAGGCCAAACAATGTCGGCGGGGAAAGGGGCTCTTCCTTCACTTCTGCCGCTAAAATAGCCCGCAGCGCCTGCAGCACCTCGCCCAGTCCGTCTTCCGCCATGGCGCAGCCCTTCTCCCGGGCAAGGCATTGGGCCAGCAGGGTATCTGCCATAACCGAATCCAGCTTACCGCGGAACGCAATGCGGGGATGGGTTTTGGGTACCAGAAGATTGCCCCGCAGGTGTGTCATATCCTCCGTCTTTTCGGCCATAGGGCGGCCGGTAGCTGCCTCCACATACCGTCCGCCCGGATTTTCTTCCACAGTCATTCCCTCACTCCGCCGAGACAGGGAAATATTGTTTTCCCGGAGAAAGTCCATGGCCGCGGGGGTAATGACCGTATCCTGCGGCACGGTAAGGGTTTTTTCCCCTCGCCAGCGAGCCCGCAGCTGGGAATCTGTCAATACACCCGCCATCATCTCTTACCGGTCGCTGTTTTCCAGCGTAGGCAGAATCATCTCCACCTCGCTGTGGGGACGAGGAATCACGTGCACGGAGATCAGCTCTCCCACCCGGGAGGCAGCAGCGGCGCCCGCATCGGTGGCAGCCTTCACCGCACCCACGTCGCCCCGGACCATGACAGTCACCAGACCGCCGCCCACATGCACCTTGCCAATGAGGTTAACATTGGCCGCCTTGACCATAGCATCCGCCGCTTCAATAGAGCCTACCAGTCCCTTGGTCTCTACCATACCCAGTGCCTGCAGATTAGCCATTTTTCTTTCCTCCATATAATCGTATTTATTTTATTGGTATATTTTCCCGCCTTGGTCTTTTCTGGCCTCAGCGGCCCAGCCGGGCCAGTACGGCCCGGGTAATGGACTCGATTTCCTCACGACTGAGGGTTGACGCCGCTTTTTCTGTCACCCGCGAAGGCTCCGCCCGCTTCTCTGCATGGCCGCCGAGCAGCTCCTCCGGTTCCTTCAGTCCCCATGCAACCCGGCGAATGTTGAGGAGATTCATGGGTCCTACGTTGTCGCTTGTGGCACTTCCACCCACCGCGCCGCAGCCCAGTGTCAGCGCAGGCTGCAATCCTGTGGTGGCACCCACGCCACCCAATGCCGCAGGAGTGTTGACCAGGAGGCGGCTCACCGGTTTTTTCAGAGCAAACTCCCGGATCACACTCTCATCCTCGCTGTGGATGGTCATAGTGTGTCCCACACCCTCTATGCTCAGGATCTGGATGCAGCGCTCACATGCACTCTGCCAGCCATCCTCCACAAAATAAGCCAGAATGGGACACAGCTTTTCCCGCAGGAAGGGATTTCCTTTTTTGACCTCCTTCTGAGGCGCAATAAGCACCTTAACATCTCCCGGTACAGACAGTCCTGCAAGCCGGGCAATATCCAGGGCACTTTTTCCCACGATCACAGGATTCATGGTGCCGTTGGGACGGAGGATCAGCCGGCTGAGCCGGTCCGCCTCCTCCGGAGACAGGAAATACCCGCCCCGGGCCTTCAGCTCCGCCTCCACGGCGGTATGGATGCATGCTTCGGTGATAATGCTCTGCTCCGAGGCACAGATCGTGCCGTTATCAAATGTCTTGCTGGCAAAGATATCGCGTACCGCTCTGGGGATATCCGCAGATTTTTCAATATAGGCCGGACCGTTCCCCGGCCCCACGCCCAGAGCGGGATTTCCGGAGCTGTATGCCGCACGGACCATGGCTTCGCCGCCGGTGGCCAGAATCAGTCCCACATCCCGGTGCCGCAGGAGGGCGTTTGTACCGTCCATAGAGGGCTCGCTGATACACTGGATCACCCCGTCAGGACATCCGGCTGCCTTGGCTGCCTGGATCATGACCCGGCAGGTTTCCAAAATGCAGTTGCGGGCATTGGGATGGGGGCTGATCACGATGGCATTGCCCGCCTTGATCGAAATAATCGTCTTATACATGGCGGTAGATGTGGGGTTGGTGGAGGGGATCAGCGCTGCCACCACGCCAACCGGTACCGCCACCTCCATGAGCCTCCGCTGCTTATCTTCCCGCAAAATGCCAATCGTGCGCATATCCCGGATAGCTTCCCAGGTCATAGCGCTGCCCAGTTGGTTTTTTATGACTTTGTCCTGCCAGCGGCCAAAACCCGTCTCCTCCGCCGCCATCTTCGCCAAGGGCTCCGCCTTGTCGGCGCATGCCTGCGCAACAGCACAGCAGATCCGGTCAATGGCCGCCTGGTCCAGCTCCGCCAGGCTTCGCTGGGCCTCCTTGGCCCGTGCCACCAGATTCCTTACCTCCTGGATTGAGCGCAGATCCTTGTCAAATTCCAAGATCATTCCTCCTCTCTATCATTCCACCAAATCAAAATACCTGTGGCACCTGGGCCACCTTCCGTACCGCGTCAGCAAATGCCTCGCAGGCCGCCCGGCAAGCTGCCTGGCTTCCAGCCAGCAGGCCCCCGGCAAAGTTGGTCTCTGTAGGCGGGCCATAAAACTTCTGCAATGTTACATCCGCCGCCTTGAGCGCCGCGTCGAGACCCACCATCGCTTCCACAGGCGGAGCGATCAAATACGCGATGGGCGTGCCCTCCTCCACTCCGGCCTCCCGGGAGAGGTAGCTGCCCGAGCGGGAGATACAGTGGGCAAAATAGACCACCCGGTCCCTCTCGTCAGCGGAAATAAAGGCTGCGTCCTCACGAATAAATTCCACAGCAGCCTCCAGTCCGCTGCGTACCGCCGCCGGGTCCGCTCCCGAGAGGATACCGATAAATTCTCCCGCCAGAGCGGTGCTGGCATTCGCCGATCCGGCGTACATACTCCTTGCATATACCACCTGGACCTCCGCCTTTTTCGTCGCCTCATCCAACGCGGCATAAGACACATCATCGCAGTCGGTGGTAATGAGGCCCAGGCTTCGGTGTCCCTGGGGGACAGCCAGGTGCAGAAGGAAGGCGGCATCTCCATTGGGGATCTCCTGAATACTGAGTATGGTAGTAGGGATGCGATCTCCTGTCATATTTGCCTCCTTACTGCCGCAATGCAACCCCGCTGGCCTTTTCCCGGTATACTTTCTCAATCAGGTCCACCAGATAAGCGCCTGCCTCCGCGGCGTTGATACCATCCCGATGAATATTGGATACCACCGTCCGCCGCGCCTCCGGCATCCCTACCCTGGCATTATAGGCAATATAGGCGCTCATACTCTCCGCGCTGCCTAGTCCCGGCCGCTCTCCGATGAGCACACATACCACCTTGGCTCCGAGAATCTCCGCCACCTGATCCTCTATTCCCACACGGCCAAAACGGACAAAGAACGGCGTACCTACTGTAAAGCCCCGCTGGCGCAGGCCCTCGATCAAAATTGCCAGAATGGTCTCTGCATTCGCTTCTATTGCTGTGGAGCTCAGTCCGTCGGCCAGGAAGATCTGCACATCCGGATTGGGCGTGCAGCGGGAGCGAATGGCTGCCTCCCCTTCTTCACAGAGCTGCCTCCCCAGATCCGGCCGGGTAAGGAACTGATTTTTCTCCACACAGCGGGACTGCACAGTGAAAAGTCCCAGACCTTCCACAAATTCCGGCGGCACATCCAGGAACACCGCATCCCGCGCCTTGGCATGATCTGCCCGCAGGGTCAACAGCGTCTGGGTATTGAGCCGGGGGCCCGTCCGCCCTACGCCAATGCGGGCGGTCGTCCGCTTCTTCATGCGCCGCATAGCCTCCGCATCGGCCGGTTCCGCCAGCAGAGTTGTCTGACGGCACTCTTTGGAAGCAATGTCCCGGCAGGGATTTTCTCCACCGCAGATCTTGCAGCAGTCTCTCTCCGCCTCCAGCTGTTCCAGTACTGCCCGCACGATCTCTTCCACCAGTTTTTCATCCAGCATCCACATCACCTCCCGGCGGTAAACAGAGTGGGATCGCCGGCCCGGGCCGTAAGCCGGCCATTTTCCATGATTCCCATGCGCTCCAGCCACTGTTCAAAGGCCCGTATCGGTCTGAGATTGAGAATTTCACGAATGGTGTTGGCGTCGTGATAGGCATTGGTCTGATAGTTGAGCATCACATCGTCTCCGGCGGGAACGCCCAGGATGTAATTGACTCCAGCGCCGGCCAGCAGCAGGGAGAGATTCTCGATATCGTTCTGATCGGCCAGCATGTGATTGGTATAGCAGCAGTCGCACCCCATAGGCAGTCCCGTCAGCTTACCCATAAAGTGATCCTCCAGGCCAGCCCGGATCACCTGGCGGCTGTCATACAAATACTCCGGTCCAATAAATCCCACCACTGTATTCACCATAAAGGGGTGAAACGGCCGGGCAAAGCCGTAGCAGCGGGCCTCCATAGTCACCTGGTCGGCGCCGTGATGGGCATCGGAGCTCAGCTCACTGCCCTGCCCGGTCTCAAAATACAGGACATCGGGCCCTTTTGCCGTTCCTCGCTCCTGCAGCAGCGCCAGCGCTTCCCGTACCGTCTCGGCAGAAAAGCCGAAGGCACTGTTGCCCTTCTGGCTGCCCGCAATGGACTGAAAAATCATGTCGCAGGGTGCTCCGCGTTTTACCGCCTCGATCTGGGTAGTGATATGGCCCAGAACGCATATCTGCGTGGGGATCTCGTAGCGGTTCTTGATCTCGTCAAAGCGCTTGAGGACATCTGATAATCCGGCAACAGCATCGTTGACCGGATTGAGCCCCAAAAGAGCATCTCCACAGCCATAGCTGAGTCCCTCCAGCAGTGATGCCGTGATCCCTTCCACATTGTCGGTAGCATGGTTGGGCTGCAGCCGTGTGGAGAGGCACCCCCGCTCTCCGATAGTGGTATTGCAGGTGGCGGTAATACGGATCTTGTTGGCTGCATAGATGAGATCCAGATTGCTCATCAGCTTGCACACACCTGCAATTACCTCCGCCGTCAAGCCCCGGGAGAGCGTCTTGAGGTCCTGTTCCGTGGTATTGTAATCCAGGATATATTCCCGCAGCTGCGCCATGGTCCAGCCCCGGATTCTGCGGTAAACTTCCTCGTCTACACCGTCCTGAATCATCCGGGTGACTTCGTCGTCCTCATAAGGGACCACCGGATTTTCCCGCAGATCGCTGATGAGAAATTCGCTGAGCACCACCTTTGCTGCAATTCGCTCCAACCCGGAAGCTGCTGCCAGCCCGGCCAGAATATCTCCCGATTTTTCCTCATTTGCCTTGGCCAGAACCTCCTTTACTGACGAAAAGGAAAACGTCTGCCCGTGCAGCACTGTAGACAGCTTCATGGATCCTCCTCCCTTCCTCTTTGTGCCCGAGTCCCTGTCTGTCTCGGACCGGTCAGCCGAAAATCAGGGTCTTTACCACCACCGGTACAGCCAGGTTCTCTACCACAGGCTGCCCAAGGTCGATATAGTCCCCTTCCTTAACCACAATATCGTCCAGGGCCAGCACCGGCCGGTGCGTCTGTCCCTGAAAGGCAAAGCCCAAGGCTTTGGCCATGTCCCGTTCCAGCAGTATCAGTATCGGCGACTGGGAAGGCATCGACTCCTCCCACGCCCGGGCAATAGCCCCGGCCGCCAATTTCAGCTGGCGGTAGTCCGGGTTGGCAAGGCCCGTCATAGCCAGCGCCAGCTGTTCACTGCCGCATTGTCTCTGAAACCACGAAAGGCGCTGGGCAAGAGCCCCACTTTCTCCGTCAAAGCACTGCTGTTCCTCCTGTGACGTCAGGCGCAGCACCGGAAGGTTTTTTATGGGCAGCAGCTGCTGTGAAATCGAGACCGTACTTCCGGAAACCGATGTGGTATAGGTTCCCGCTCCCACCACTGTGGCACGGATGGTCTCTGCAGCATCCAGCCAGGCTATCCGCCCCAGTGCTCCGTTATTTTTGATGGAGCGTCCCAGAAGTACCCCGATATCTCCATACTGTACAGCATCTTCTCTTTCAGACGACATACAGTCGGCCACGCCGCCGGAAAAACACAAATATCGTATTCTGCGGGGCGGAGAGAACCAGGAGCTTCCCGGCGTACGCACCCGACGCAGCAATCCGTCCTCCGGCAAAATACCTACCGCCCGCGCGATCAGATCCGCCATGCGGTCTGTAATGCGGCTGAGTGCCTCAGCTGAAGTGCGCTCTCCCACACAGAGGGGAACGCCAACATCCTCCGCTACGGCCCTGGCTGCCGGTGAGACAGATTCTACCTTGAGATCCTCCGACACGCGGATCAACCGACCACCGATATCCAGACAGCCTGTACTGACGGTTTCTCCCCCATCAAATGCCACCAGATTGGTGGTCCCGCCGCCAATATCCAGGTTGACTACCACGCAGTCCTTCTCCATGCTCTGGCGCCATGCGCCGCTTCCTTTGCCTGCCAGAATCGATTCCAGATCCGGTCCCGCCGTGGATACGACGAAATCTCCCGCAAAGCCGCTGAGCTTTTCCAGCACCGCCGCAGCATTCTCTTTGCGGGCAGATTCCCCTGTAATAATGACCGCTCCCGTTTCCACATCCCGGCTCTGGCATCCAAAGGACATGTACTCCTTCTCCACGATCTTCTGGACCCCGTCACTGTCAATCCGTTCTAAGGAAAATAGAGGCGTAGTGTAGATTCCGCTGCGGTAGACCACACGCTTGTCAGAAATTGCGATCCGCGGAACAGAGAAATAGCCCGCCGCATTTTCCACGGAAAGCCGACTGAATATGATCTGTGTGGTGCTGGTGCCAATGTCCACACCTACGCTCAGCATTTCTCTGACAGCCATTTTTCCTCCGTTCCGCCCTCTAAAAAACATAATGGCCAAGGCGATGAGCACTCATCGCCTTGGCCATACTGCCTTTTTTCTCCCGCCCTGTTGCGGGATCATAAAATCAATTGCCTAAATTACTGTCAAAATGAAACTGTACGGATGTCCCCTCCGGGCCAGACTTGACCCAGAGTTTTCCTCCAAGCTTCCCTTCCACTGTGGCTCGTACAATGCTCATGCCCAGGCTTCCCTTCCGCACGTCCTCCGGACAGAATCCCACGCCATCATCCTCGATAGCAATGGAGCTGTTCATTCGGCCGTAGCAGGATCGAATCACGATCTGACCGGAATCCCGCTGGGGAAAAGCATGCTCAATGGCATTGTTGATCAATTCGCTGACCACCAGAGAAACTGAGGTAGCACAGTCAGGAGACAGGCGCAAATCGTCACCCTCTACTCGGATAACAATAGACTTGCCATCCGGGACAAGTCCCTGGAAGTTTCGCCGCAGCTTGTCCAGCAGTTCTGTGCTGCTGACATAGGTCCGCTGCTCTCCTGATGGTGTTAACGTTAATATATCATGGATCGTTGCAATAGACAAGACCCGATTGACATTTTCCTGTAGGATCTTCCGGGTCTCTTCACTTTCCGTTTTCCTTGCCTGCATGTTCAGCATACTGGCAATCAGCTGAAGATTGTTCTTTACCCGGTGGTGGATCTCCCGCATCGCAATGGTATTTTGATCGTACGTCCGCATTGCCAGCTGGGTATTGCTCATATTCTCCACCGTCCGCTCCAGTTCCCGATATTTCTTTGCCCGGAGGATATCCTCACTGATATCCCGTTCAGCAATCAGTACTCCAGCCATCGGGATGCTCACTCCTGCCAGAGGAACGATACTCTGCTTGACTTCTCTTCCTTCCTGCGTGGTGGCCTTCAGATCATGCCGGCATAATCCGCTTTGAAACACCTGGTACACCGCCGGCTCCCTGTCCTGATAGGCTTTCTCCCCCACTACCGACTGGCGATATAACCCCCGGACACTTTGAGGACTTCCCTGGGCGGCCACCACTGCTATACCGCTGCGGTTCATGCAGTCGATAAACACATCGACCTGAAACAACTCCGCCATGATCGGCAACAACGCCTCCACCTTTTCCAAACGGCAGATATCCTTCTCAGTCAGCCAAGTCTCCGCTCGGCACACCTCTCTCAGTGTCATGGATTCACCTCTGCAGTTCCTGAATCAGCTTGTGGGCTGCTGCATCCATGGAGCAGCCGTGCTTCTCCGCTTCCCGTGCAATATATCGAAAGGCAGCAGATTCGCTCATCTGCCGTTTCTTCTGCAAAAGCCCTTTGGCCAGATCCACACTCTGCCGCCGACTGCGCTGTTCCACAATGGTCCTGGCCAACTGGGCAATGGGCATTCTTTTGCCCATGGCCATACGGCGCAGTTCGTGGTAAGCCTGGGTCTCTGTTACACCCAACTCCTTTGCCAGGTAGCCCTGGGCCCGGGCAATGAGTTTATTCTCCTCTACTTGCCGCAGCGCCTGCTCCGCCTCCCGCCGGCTTGTCTGCAGACGACGGCTTTGGGCAAGCGCCACTTCAATCACCGGGAGGAGCTGCCTTTGCTCTACGGGTTTGACCAGATATCCGGTCACACCAATCCGGTTGGCCTGTTCCACAATATCCCTTTCCCCAAACGCCGTGATCAGTACGACACACTCTGCCAGGTTCTCCTTCAGAATCGTCTCTGCTGCTGTCAGGCCATCAAATACCGGCATTTTTACATCCATCAGAACCACGTCCGGGTGCACCTGGCGGCATAGCGCAATCGCATCAAATCCATCGCCAGCCTCTCCCAAAACCGAAAATTCCAGCTCAGAAAGCATGTCTGCAAGATCCATTCTGGTGATAGGCTCATCATCCACAATGACTACCGTTTGCATGCGTCCCCTCCTATCTGCAAGCTCCCCTGTATTGTATTTCTTGCAAACAATATTGTCAAACCTTTCTTACCCTGCAATCATGCAAGGATACTAAGTTCCCCTTTCAACGGCAAAATTCCGGGCCATTTCTCAGATCTTTGTCCGCTCTGTCACAGGTTCGCTGAACGAGGCAGCAGACAGCTCTCTGAGCAGCTTCTCAGCATCCAGCCTGTAGCGGCCGCAGAACTCCTCCAGGGTCTCAAACATATGATTACACATTACGCACTCGCCGATGACGTCGTCGTAGCGGCGGAACACCTCCTGGGTTTCCTGATGGTCACACAGGATATCCAGGATTGTCATGTCTCTCCGAATCATAAACTGCCCCTCCCCTTTCCCGGTTTGATTTTCTTGCCCTCAGTATACGCTTCTCCAGTGTCACTGTAAGGCCGGAGGGGCAAACAACCTGTGAAAAGCCAAAATAGCATCTGGTCTGTATGTCCATATTTATGGCACAACTGTCAGCAAAATTTTTTGGTAGCCAAAAAATTTGTTTGCTTTTGCTAAAATTTATGATATGATAAAGATATATTCATACAGGTTACCCAACGCTGACAGAGGGAGGCAAGCCCCGCCATGAAAGTGAACCATTCCAGCAACGAGGCCCTTTTCCAGCTAAACGGTGTGCCGCCGCTTGGCACAGCGATATCTCTGGCCCTGCAGCACCTGGTAGCAATGATGGTGGGCTGTGTGACACCCGCCATTATCATTGCCAACGCCATCGGCCTCTCCCAGGCAGACCAGGTCATTCTCATCCAGGCCTCCCTGGTCATGTCGGCGGTGTCCACTCTCCTGCAGCTCTATCCCATCGGCGGACGGCTGGGCTCCGGCCTGCCTGTGATCATGGGTGTGAGCTTTGCCTATGTCCCCAGCATGCAGGCGGTGGCCTCTGCGGAGCAAGGAATTGCCGCTATCTCCGGCGCCATGATCGTGGGCGGCGTGGTGGCCATCCTGGTGGGGCTTTTTGTTAAGTATATCCGGCCGTTGTTCCCGCCGGTGATCACCGGCACGGTGGTGTTCACCATCGGCCTTTCCCTATACCCCACTGCCATCAACTACATGGCCGGCGGTACCGGCAATACTGCGGAGACCATCAGTGCCAGCGGGCTGTCCCTGTCTCTGGTTTACGGCTCTTGGCAAAACTGGCTCATGGCAGCCATCACCCTGGCGGCGGTGATGGTCCTCAACCACTATGCCAAGGGCCTGTGCAAGCTGGCCTCCATCCTTATCGGCATGGCCTTCGGCTACGTGGTGTCCATGGCCTTCGGCATGGTGAGCTTCGCCGACGTGGCAGAGGCCTCCTGGTTCTCTGTTCCCAAATTCCTCCACTTCGGCATTGCCTTTGAGCCCGCCTCCTGCATCGCTATCGGCCTCCTTTTCGCCATCAACTCCATCCAGGCCATCGGCGACTTCACCGCTACTACAGTGGGCGGATTAAATCGGGAGCCCACCACCCGGGAGCTCCAGGGAGGTATCGTCTGCTACGGCGTCACCAACATCCTGGCTGCTTTCTTCGGCGGCCTGCCCACTGCCTCCTATTCCCAGAATGTAGGCATCGTGACTACCAACAAGGTGGTCAATCGGGTGGTCTTTGCCATGACCGGCGGTTTCCTCCTGCTGGCTGGGATCTCTCCCAAATTTGCCGCCCTCCTCACCACCATTCCCCAGTGCGTTTTGGGCGGCGCCACGGTGACGGTGTTCTCCACCATCGCCATGACCGGCATGAAGCTCATCGCCTCCCAGCACTTCAGTGCCCGGAACACCACCATTGTAGGCCTCTCCGCCGCTCTGGGTGTTGGCGTTTCTCAGGCCTCATCTGCCCTCAGCCAGTTTCCCGAGGAAGTGACGATGATCTTCGGCAAATCCCCGGTAGTCATTGCCACCATTCTGGCGGTACTGCTGAACCTGATCCTCCCTAAGGAGGAGAAGCACGCCTGACCGGAATACATACAAATGTAAAAACGCCCTGCCGCATGATAGCGGCAGGGCGTTTTTCTGTCTGTGAGGGAATCAGTCGCCAAAGCCGGTGCCGGCATCCCGTGCGGTCTGGATCAGGGGGTGATCCACCGGCAGGAACTTGGTGCGGCTGGCGGCCTCCTCCAGGGGGACGTGGACGATCTGTCCAGCCTGAATGCCCACCATATAGCCGTACTTTTGCTCCATGATCATCCGGGCGGCGGCGGTACCGAAGCGGGTGGCCAGGACGCGGTCATAGGGGCAGGCGGGGCCGCCACGCTGATAGTGGCCGGGAACGGTGACCCGGGCCTCCTGGCCGGTGAGCTTCTCCAGCTCGTCGGCAATGCGGTAAGAGATGGTAGAGTAGGGGTTGGCCTCCTTCTGGCGGCGGCGCTCCTCCTCGGAGAGGATCTTGTCCCCCTTAGAGATGGCGCCCTCGGCCACCGCCACGATGGAGAAGGTGCGGCCCTTCTTCTTCCGGCGCTCAATCGTCTCCGCCACGCTCTCAATGTCGTAGGGGATCTCGGGGATCAAAATTACGTCGGCACCACCGGCGATGCCCGCAGTGAGGGTCAGCCATCCGGCATCCCGGCCCATGACCTCCACCAGGAAGATCCGGCTGTGGGCCAGGGCGGTGGTGTGAATGTAGTCGATGACGTTGGTGGCAATATCGGCGGCAGACTGGAAACCGAAGGTCTCATCGGTGCCGTAGATGTCGTTGTCAATGGTCTTGGGCAGGGTAATGACGTTCATGCCTGCGTCATGGAGAAGCTTTGCGCTCTTCTGGGTGCCGTTGCCCCCTAGCACTACCAGGCAATCCAGATTCAGACGGTTATAGGTGTCCAGCATAGCGGGCATCACGTCGTTGCCGTCCTTGTCCACGATAGCCTTACCGGGGATGTAGGGCTGGCGGGACGTGCCCAGAATCGTACCGCCGGTAGCGATAATACCGGAGAAGTCGCTGGGTTCCATGAACTTGTAGTCGTTTTCGATGAGGCCGCGATAGCCGTCATACATACCGAAGATCTCGATATTGTCCACATATTGGAACAGTGCCTTGCCCACGCCGCGGATGGCCGCATTCAGGCCCTGGCAGTCGCCGCCGCTGGTTACAAGAGCAATCCTGGTTTTCCTCTTCATAAATCCGTACCTCCTGGAAGAATGGTTTCAATACTTCTCCATTTTGTTCTATTATAGGGCAAAGTTGCACAGAAATCAATCTCCACTCCACATGAAAGATCATGAAACAAAAAAATTGTACCGCTGCTCGTGCAATAGCCGGAACCGGCGTGGAGAATGCCGAACTTTTGGGGAGCGGAATCCCTAACTTTTGGGAGGATTTCCCCCCGGCAGAACCTTGACAATCCCTTGACAATCCAACCGATTTTCCCTATAATTTATACTGTTGGATCAGGGGCTTTCTGCTCTGATCCACGGGAACGTCAATATTCGGTTGCTGCTAAACCGCGACTGGAAATAAAGGAAAGGAAGATTCGCCATGATCTATTCTACCGAAGTTCAGAACATGTGCCCCGTCGCCAAGGGCGCGTACCATGGTCCCGCCCCCATTCCCGAGGAGGGCAAGTGGGTACAGGCCAAGGAGATCAAGGATATCAGCGGTCTCACCCACGGTGTGGGCTGGTGTGCTCCTCAGCAGGGCGCCTGCAAGCTCACCTTGAACATCAAGGACGGCATTATCGAGGAGGCTCTGGTGGAGACTCTGGGCTGCTCCGGTATGACCCACTCCGCCGCTATGGCCAGTGAGATCCTCATCGGCAAGACCATTCTGGAGGCTCTGAACACCGACCTGGTGTGCGACGCCATCAACACCGCCATGCGGGAGCTGTTCCTGCAGATCGTTTACGGCCGCAGCCAGACCGCTTTCTCCGAGGGCGGCCTGCCCATCGGCGCCTCCCTGGAGGATCTGGGCAAGGGCCTGCGCAGCCAGGTTGGTACCATGTTTGCCTCCAACGCCAAGGGTCCCCGCTACCTGGAGATGGCCGAGGGCTACTGCACCCGTATGGCTCTGAACAAGGACAACGAGGTCATCGGCTATGAGTTTGTCCACCTGGGGAAGATGATGGCTGCCATTGCCAAGGGCACCGATGCCAACGAGGCCCTGAAGGCCGCCACCGGCCACTATGGCCAGTGGGATGCCGCTGTCAAGTATATCGATCCCCGCCACGAATAAGAGAAGGAGGACAAAGAAATGGCTCTGTTTGAAAGCTACGAGAGAAGAATTGACAAGATCAATGGTGTCCTCGCTCAGTACGGCATCGGTTCTGTGGAGGAGTGCCGCAAGATCTGCCAGGACAAGGGCTTTGATCCCTATGAGATTGTCAAGGGTATTCAGCCCATCGCTTTTGAGAACGCTGCCTGGGCTTACTGCGTAGGCGCTGCTATCGCTATCAAGAAGGGCGTAAAGACCGCCGCTGATGCCGCTGAGGCTATCGGTATCGGCCTGCAGGCCTTCTGCATCGATGGTTCCGTGGCCGAGGACCGGAAGGTTGGTCTGGGTCACGGCAACCTGGGCGCCATGCTGCTGCGTGACGAGACCAAGTGCTTCGCCTTCCTGGCCGGCCACGAGTCCTTCGCCGCCGCTGAGGGCGCCATCGGTATCGTCCGCAACGCCAACAAGGCCCGTAAGGAGCCCCTGCGCGTTATCCTCAACGGCCTGGGCAAGGACGCCGCTCAGATCATCAGCCGCATCAACGGCTTCACCTATGTCCAGACCCAGTTCGACTATGCCTCCGGCAAGGTGAACATTGTCCGTGAGATCCGCTACAGCGAGGGCGAGCGGGCCAATGTCCGCTGCTACGGCGCTGACGATGTCCGTGAGGGCGTGGCTATCATGCACCTGGAGGGTGTGGACGTGTCCATCACCGGTAACTCCACCAACCCCACCCGCTTCCAGCATCCTGTGGCCGGCACTTACAAGAAGGAGTGCGTGGAGCAGGGCAAGAAGTACTTCTCCGTGGCCTCCGG
>CALXGE010000023.1 GCA_944387775.1 uncultured Oscillospiraceae bacterium
TGGTACCCCTCGCCATGTGTACGTTTGTACCCGGTGTCTGCGTTCCGGTAAAGTTACCAGAGCTGTCTAACATATGGTCAAACGCGAACTCCCGTGCCCAAGGGCACGGGAGTTCTTCTTTTTCCAAAAAGTGAAAATGGGGACAGCCATTGCTGCCCCCATTTTTTATAGTGTAGAATTTCCCTAAAGAATTATCCTATCTGGCGCAGTGTGCAGAAACGAGAGGGTTCCTGTTCAGCACATCTCCAAAGCAATTTACTTCCGTTCCAGAGGACGTCCATCCCGCTGTCCGTTCAGCTGCCGGAAGATCCGCATCAGAGTGATAACCGCTGCCGCTGCCAGAATCACCTCTGCAACGAACTGGGCATACGCCAGACCGTAGAGGGGGAACAAGCGGTTGAGAAGATACAGCGCCGGAATTTCTAGCACAATTTTCCGCAGGATCGCGAACACCAGAGCCTTGCTTCCCATACCGCATGCCTGAAATACGCCAACAGCCACAAAATCCATACAGAGGAAAGGCAGCGCAAGGCAGAATCCGTGGAGGAAGCGGGCGCCATAATCAATGATCGCCTGGTTGTTCATAAACAGTCCCACCAGCGGGCCGGCAAAGAAGTAGTATCCTAAGGAAATGAGGACCATAAAGGGAATCGCCAGCTTGACCACAAACAGCAAGCCATCCTTCATCCGTTTGGTATTTCCACTGGCGTAATTATAACTGATCAGCGGCATAAAGCCCTGAGACATGCCCTGAGAGATGTACATCGGCACCATATTGACCTTCTGGGCAATGCCCATGGCCGCCACAGCGTCGGCTCCATATACCGATGTAAAATTGTTCAGTACCGTCATGCCGGTAACATTCAGCAGATTCTGAATAGCCGCGGGGATCCCCACACCGCAAACGCCTACTACAATGGCTCGACTGGGGCGGAACATAGAGGGGCGGATACATACGCAGGTGCTCTCCCGCTTCACATACAGCAGCACAAAGAAGTACGCACAGGCCACACAGTTGGACAGGAACGTGGCGCAGCCGGCCCCGGCCGCCCCCATATTGAGGCCCCACGGCAAAATAAAGATGGGGTCCAGCACAATATTGAGAAGGCATCCGGTCATCGTCCCGATGCTGGCATGCAGAGAAGCCCCCTCTGCCCGGACCATATAGGCCATAACCACGTTCAGGATCGCCGGCATAGCGCCGAAGGTCACCGTCCAGCGCATGTAGCCGGCAGTGGCAGCCAGGGTGTCCGCCTTAGCGCCCAGAAGGGCCAGCAGAGGACCTTGAAACACCGTACAAGCCAGGGAAACCAAAAGTCCACTGATGATGCAGCCATAAAAGCCAAAAGCAGAGCTACGGCTCACCGTATCAAAGTCCTTTTTTCCCAAAGCGCGGCTCATCATACTGGAAGTGCCTACGCCAAAGAGGTTGTTCACTGCATTAAAGGCCAACAGGATCGGAGCTGCCAGCGTTACGCCGGCATTTTGAATCGGGTCATTGAGCATGCCCACAAAATAGGTATCTGCCAGGTTGTAGAGGACCATCACCAGGGAACTGAGAATGGTGGGAACCGCCAGGGTCATCACCGCCTTGGGAATGGGAACCTCCTCAAAAAGCTGTGTTTTCGTCTTATCTTCCATTGTTTACCTCCATCCCTCCCGAGTCAGTTTCCTTGGTCATTGAAAATCGCTACTTTGACCACACCATCTCTCCGCTGCTCGAACAAATCATAGGCCGCAGCAATATCGCTGAGAGGAAACGTGTGGGTGATCAGTGCTGTCGTATCCAGTTTGCCAGCGGCGATCAGGTCCAGGATCTCCCGGCAGTCACATCCATCCACGCCGCCTGTCTTAAAGGTCAGGTTCTTTCCATACATCTCCGGCAGAGGCAGCGTCTGAGGTTCATTATAGAGGGCCACCACGGTGACGATGGCGTTGGGACGGGCACACTGCCACGCCAAGCGGAAGGTCTCCGGCGTTCCTGCAACCTCTAGAACTCGGTCCGCGCCCCCATGTTCCCCCAATTTCTGTGTAAGGCCAATTACCTTGTCAGGCGTTGTTATACATACGTTAGGATAGTTTTCCCTCACGAAGTCCCGCCGAGCGGGGTCAATTTCGCAGACGATCACCTGTTTGGGCTGCCGCAGCAATACGCACTGCAGCGTACAGAGCCCCGTAGGGCCCGCTCCCAGAATCAGTACCGTGTCCTCCCTGCCGATTTCCGATATCCGAGCCGCCCAGAATCCGGTGGCCAGGATGTCGCCCACAAACAGCGCCTGCCGATCCGTCACCTCGTCGGGGATCCGGGTAAGGCCCTGATCGGCATAGGGTACCCGGACATATTCCGCCTGGCCCCCATCGATCCGGCATCCCAGCGCCCAGCCGCCATTTGGATCCGTGCAATTATTTACCCAGCCGTTGCGGCAGAAAAAGCAGTCTCCGCAGAAGGTCTCCACGTTCACCGCCACCCGGTCGCCCGGCCGAACAGAAGAAACAGCATCTCCGACCGCCTCCACAACGCCCACCATCTCATGGCCCACCGTGATTCCGGGGACTGCCCGGGGAACAGAGCCGTGCTTGATGTGGAGATCACTGGTGCAGATGCTGCTGAGGGTCACCCGGACCACAGCGTCCCGGGGATCCTGTATCACCGGCTTTGGCTTATCCTGAAGGGCAAATCGCCCCTGGGCTACGTAGGTATATGCCAGCATCGAAATCTATCCTTTCCTTTACAGTAAATTTATTCATGATGGACATTATATGCCTCACCTGCCGCTCTGTCAAATCCCGTCTTTCTATGGCAGACATAACACCCTACCAAGTTCCTCCAGCAAAAAACAGGCCGTCCTGTCACCAGGACGGCCCGCTGTCTTCTCTATCACTTTGTTTCCTGTTCCAGCAACGCTTTGATCTGGTTTTTGCTGATGGTCCGTCCTGCAGATATCGTCCGCCCGTCCAGGACCAGAGCAGGGACGGACATGATCCCCATACGGACCATCTCCACCAGGTCCTCCACCTTGCGGACTTCAGCCGCAAGCCCCAGCTCCTTTACCGCTTCCCGGGTGTCCACATATACCTTGTCGCAGCTGGCGCAGCCGGCGCCTACTACCAAAATTTCCATCGCTGTCCCCTCCCTCAGTTCTTTAACGTCATTTCTACGGTTACCAGCCGTTTCCAAGTGTCAATGATAGGCCGGATCACTGCCGGGCCAATGCGAGAGATGATGACCAGCTCCCCCTTCTCCCTTGCGGGGCAGGGCTTGTAATCAATGTATTTCCCCACTACATCCACCTGATGCCAGCCGGTATCCAACGGCAGGAAGCCCTTCATCCGCCAGCACTGGGGCGCAAGCTCCTGCAGAAACGCATCCAGCTCCGCCTTATTTACCGGTCCGTCTGTTCGCAACACCAGGGTCTTGGGCTTGGACTCAGAGGAGTTGAGTGAGGGCTCTCCCGCTACATAGCGGTACTGCCGCAGGTCCTCCTGCAAAAATGCCATATCCACCTGGCCAAATGCGGCGGGGTAAATGGGTGAAACGGGATTCAGCGTGTGGAGCATCTCCATCACCTTCTCCTGCTCCTCCGGCTCTACCAGGTCGATTTTATTGAGCAGAATCACATTGGAGTGGCGGACCTGCCGGGATAGCTCCTCTCGGTCCTCGATATCCGCCAGGAAATTGGCGGCGTCCACCAGACAGATAAGCCCGGCAAATTCGTATACATCGGGCTGCAGGACCTCCACCGCCTGGAGCAGTTCCTCCACGTTGGAGGGATCTCCGATGCCGGAGCTCTCCACCAGCACATATTGGAGCTCCCGCTGGGCCAGCTCCGCCAGCGCCTTCACAAAATCCAGCTTCCGGCAGGAGCAATAAATGGATCCCTGGCTGATCTCCCGCAGCTCCAGGCCATCTTTTTCGATCAGCTCTCCATCGATATTGACCTTCCCCAGGTCGTTCTGGATCACGCCGATCTTCTTTCCCTCCCAATTGCAGAGGATACGCTTAAGAAATGTGGTTTTCCCTGCTCCCAGAAATCCGGTCAACACAAACAGCTTGGTGTGTTCCATCGTTGTCATCTCCTCAGATTATGTTTCGGCAGCCTGTCTGCCGCTCAAAGTAAAAGCTGTCACAGCAAAAACTGCTGAAAGAAGTTGAAAAAGTATCCTACCAATATAATGCCCACCGTACAAACTGCAATAAAAGCGCCTAAAAGCTTGGGCTTCACCGCTTTCCGCAGCATGATCATAGAAGGTAAGCTCAACGTCGTCACCGCCATCATGAAGGACAGGATGGTCCCCAGCCCTGCCCCTTTGAACAGCAGGCTCTCCGCCACCGGGATGGTGCCGAAAATATCCGCATACATAGGTATACCCACCAATGTGGCCAGCACAACTGCCAACGGGTTGCCGTCTCCCAGCACGGTCTCCACCCAGGTCTGTGGGATCACATTGTGGATCACTGCCCCCACCCCTACACCCAGAAAAATATAGGGAGCCACTTTCCGAATGGTGGCAAGAAGCTGATCTCTGGCGTACAGCACCCGGTCATGCCGGGTCAGGGCAGCACTCTCCGTCTCGATCCGGGGCGCATTGCGGATAAAGTCCTCCACATACCGCTCCATGCCCAGCCGGTCCAGCAGCGTCCCTCCCACTACGGCGATCACCAGGCCCAGAACAACATATACCACCGCTACCCGGCCGCCGAACACGCTCATCAGCAGCACCAGGGAGCCCAGATCCACCATAGGCGAGGAGATCAGAAAGGAAAAGGTCACCCCCACCGGCAGCCCCGCGCTGGTAAAGCCCATAAAGAGCGGAATAGAAGAGCAGGAGCAGAAGGGCGTTACCGTGCCCAGTAAGGCTGCAAGAGTATTGGCCCCCAGTCCCCGGAACCGCCCCAGGATCTTCCGGGTACGCTCCGGCGGGAAGTAGCTCTGAATATAGGAAATACCAAAAATCAGCAGCGACAACAGCACAAATATTTTGATCGTGTCATACAGGAAAAACTGTAGTATCCCGCCCCACAAACCATCAGGGTCCAGGCCCAGGGCCTCCAGTCCTCTGCCAATGAGTGCATTGAGCCACTTCATTCCCAGGATCTGATCCTGAAAAAAGAACCAGATCGTGCGGAGTGATTCCATATCACTCCCTCCTTTACAATACAGAATCATTCAAATTTTTCGATATATTGTTTGTAAAAAAGTCACTGCCATTTCGGCAGCTTCATGCATTGCAGCAGGAGCAAGAATCTCCGTCCCCATAGAGCGCCGTCAGCTCCACCAGCAGCTGGGCAGCCCGGAGACTACCCTCCTTGCTGATGGCGTAGTGCATCCACTTCCCCTCCGGCCGGCTGACCACGATTCCGGAGTCACAGAGGATCTTCATATGGTAGGACAAGGTAGACTGACTGATCTGCAGATCGCTCAGCAGTACGCAGGCGCACTTCTCCCCGCCTCGGAGGATCTCCAAAATCCGCAGCCGGTTCTCATCACAAAGCGCTTTGAACACCTTGGCATCCTCAGCATAGTTGCGCAAACCATCACCTTCTCACATTGATTATTTTCGATGCATGCGCAGTATAGCACTCACATCGATTTTTGTCAATATGTTTTTATCTCATATTTGCTTGGCAGACCATGCCAGGAAACTTCCCCGTTTCAGCACAAAAAAGCGGCACAGCCACATGGCTGTGCCGCCTGAACAAAACAGATATTCTCTTGCCGACAGGATATCCTGCTTCCTCAGCAGTAGCGGTCCCGGTGGGGATTGATATCCCGGGCCAGCTCAGCAATCCCAGCGATGGAGATGCCGCTTTCCTCCACGCACTGCCGTACTGCCTGGATATCCTCCTCCAGTACCAGCAGGGACATGCCGCAGCAGGCACTCACCGACCGGGGCACAGGACAGATTCTGGCCTGAGCACCATGGGAGCGGATGTACTGGTAAAGTGCCATGCCCTCGGTGTGGTTATGAAAGAGGATATAGTAATCGATAATAGCGGAGGGCTCCATCAGCCCAGCATCTCCACGAAGGCGCCGATGCGGGTGCGCAGCTGCTCGCTGTCGCCGTCGTCGTAATCGGTCTCGATGCCCAGGACGGGGATGCCAGCCTCCCGCAGGGCCCGCTCCACGCTGTAGCCCTCGGTGTCGTAGAGGCAGCAGAACTTCAGGTTCACATCGATGACGCCGTCCACATGGTACTCCTTGGCCAGGCGCAGAATATCCTCCACGCGGCCGGGGTTGGGGGTAAAGCAGGCGCAGTTGTTCTTCATGTAGCGCTTAGACAGGGCCATGAACTGCTCGTCCAGCGTGGGAAGGCCCTCCTCCACCAGGTTCTCAAAGTACCGGGTACCGGTGCACATCTCCTCGCAGACCACAGCGGCGCCGCTGGTCTCCACGATATGGTGGAGCTTCCAGTTGGGGATGGCCATGGGGGTACCGGTGATCATGATGCGCTTGGTGCCCTTCTCAAAGACGCTGACGCCCTGGCGGTTACGCTCCTCCAGCTCGTCGGCCAGCTTGTTGCACATCTCAGCGCAGCGGGCAGGATCGTCAAAAAAGGCGATCTGGGTCACCAGCAGAGCGTCGGTACCGCTGATGGGGATGTTGTCCGGGTTCTTCCGGGCCTCAAACACCCGGGCCAAGGCTTTGCGCTTGTTGTTGATGAGGCGGATAGCCTCGTCCAGCTTCTCCGGCGTAATGGTATTGCCGGTAAACTCCTCCACCTTCTTAGCGAAGGCGGCGATCTCATCCTTCCACTTGAGGATATCGCATTCCCGTTTCATCTGGGGCAGATCCATGATGTACATGGGGACATCCTCCCCCAGGATCTCATAGGCCTTTTTCTTCCCGTCGCAGGTGGTCTCGCCCACGTACATATCTGCAATCCGGAAGAAGGGGCAGGTGCGGCCCAGGCGGGCGCCTACAGAGGCCTTCACCAGAGGGCAGGTGCTCTTAGGCAGCACCTTCTCCCCGTCGGGGACCCAGAACTGGGAACCGCCGCACAGGCCGGTGACAATGCCGTTGGCTGCCACCACTACTTCATCGGGGACAAACACGCAGAAGGTACCGAAGACCTTACGTCCCTCCTTCTGCGCCTCCAAAAGCTCAGCGGGGCGAATGCCGTGGATATCAGACACCACAAAATCCCAAAAGGCCATGCCCTCCGGACGGTTCTTCTGGGACAGATACACGTCGCCAAAGGCCACAGGAAGCGCAGCGCAAAGGCCGTCGTGGGTATCCACATCCATTCCCAGTGCTTTCCACATCTCTCTGCGATCAGCCATTTCAACTTCTCCTTCAACCTGAATTATTTGTGATTCCCACCAGCGATGGGCATATCAGCCTTTTTTCATCAGATCCCTGGCGCATAGGGCTGCTCCTACCGCGCCGGCGTACCGCCCCTCAGCCACCGCCTGAACCTGGGTATGGAGCTGTTCCCCCAGTGCCTGACGGATATAGTCGCTCTCACACAGGCCACCAGTGAGACACACTGGGCCTCCTTTTTCCAGTCGGTTGGCCTGGGAGGCCACCTTCTTAACAATGGAGTCCACCACAGCAAAGGCAATATTCTCCTTTTTCTCTCCCTTGCCGATGAGGCTGATGACCTCGGACTCCGCAAAGACTGTACACATGGAGCTGATGGACACACCTCCACCCTGCCGGGCCAGATCACACATATCGTCCGGCCGCAGGCCCAGGGTGTTGGCCATCACTTCCAGAAACCGTCCCGTCCCGGCGGAGCACTTGTCGTTCATCATGAAGTCTTTGACCAGCCCGTCTTCCACCCGGATGATCTTGGTGTCCTGGCCACCGATATCAATGACCGTCAAATCACGACTGTGGTGGAGAAGCATAGCTCCTCTGGCGTGGCACGTGATCTCCGTAACCGTCTTCCGGGCAAAGGGCACGGAAACCCGTCCATAACCGGTAGACACGCAGGCCAGCTCCGCCGGATCGTAGCCCGCCTCGCACAGGCGGCGGCGGATCTCCTCCGCCGTATCCACACTGCTCCAACCTGTAGGCAGTACGAAGGAAAGCGCGATCTCCTCTGTCTCTGCTAACACCACTGTTTTTGCACAGGTGGAGCCAATATCAATTCCAATGTAATATGTCGTCATTTGTCTCTTTATCCCTTGTTTTCCAAATTGATGTCGCACAGTGCTGCACCTATCCTATCACATCCTCTCCCCGCCAACAAGTTATATCTTCTATTTATTTTATAGAAAATTTTAATAAATTTTTTCTTGCGACTTTTTCTATTTAATTTAAATCTGCAGATAATGTTTTGAAATCCAATTTAATTCTGCTCTTTTTGATAATAAATTTTTTGTATTTATGAATCAAATAAATATTGATCATTCAATTCCCCGACTGTTGACGTGCTTGTATTTTTTGTGATACTCTAACCCACGGTCAAATGCGGGGCGCTTTGCCCTGTTCCCATAATTGCCACTTATTTCTCAATCCAGGAGGAATATCATGAACCAGCAGGATACGCCTGCCAATCTGCTGGCAGGCACCTTACATAGAGAAAAAAGCTATCGTCCCCCTTGCATCTGTCCTGGCGGCATGATGAATATGCTTACCGTAGAGGCCATGGATCTGTGCCATACCTACTGGCCGGAGGCCCACAGCGACCCGGTCCTCATGGCACGGCTGGCGGCGGCTCCCTTTGCCGCCGGCCTCTTTGACAACATCGGTGTCCCCTTCTGCATGACCGTGGAGGCGGAGGCCATGGGTTCCGCCGTGGATTTGGGGGACCGCCAAACGGAGCCCCGGGTGACAGCCTACGCCATTGCCTCCGTGGAGCAGTGGGACAAGCTCTCCCCTGTGTCCTTGGACAGGGGCCGCGCCAAGGTGGTATTGGACGCTCTGGCACGCATCCGGGCCCAGTATCCCCAGGCGGCTATCATCGGCAATCTCACCGGACCTATCAGTCTGGCCTCCTCCCTAGTGGATGCCAACGCGCTCTATAAGGAGCTGCGCAAGAAACCCCAGGCCGCCCACGCCCTGATGGATTTTGTCACCGACAATCTTATCACCTTCGGCCGGGCCCAGATCCAGGCCGGAGCGGAATTTATCGTCATATCCGACCCCAGCGGAACAGGCGAGATCCTGGGTCCCCGCCTGTTTGAGGAGTACGCTCTGCCCGGCCTGAACCGGCTGTGTCAGGCACTGCGGCCCCTCTGCAGTGGCGTGATCGTCCATATCTGCGGTCAGCTACGGACGGTATACCCCCAGCTGGCCCAGCTGGAAAGCGACGCAATCAGCGTGGACGCAGCGGTGAGCCTGGAGAAGCTCCGGGAAAACGTGCCGGGAAAGGTCGTCATGGGCAACGTCAGCACCTTTGCCCTGGCCGCCGGCAAAAGCGATACCATCCGCTCCCTCTGCCGGGGCTGTCTGCGCAGCGGCGCGGATATTCTGGCCCCCGCCTGCGGGCTGGGGACCACTACGGCCCTCAGCAGCATCCGTATCTTGATGGAAACCGTGAAGGAGGCTGCCGATGCCGACTGAATTGACCGTCGTCCCCGCCGGGGACGCGACGCTGCTGGCGCTGCTGCGCCGGAATGGCACCCTCCTGGAGAGTCCCTGCAACGGGAAGGGGCTGTGCGGAAAGTGCAAGGTCCGCATCCTGTCTGGGCCGGTCAGCGCCCTGGCAGAGAGCGAGCGGCGGCTTCTTTCCTCTGAGGAACTGGCGGAGGGGATTCGCCTCGCCTGCGCAACGGTGCCCCTGGGTCCGGTAACCCTGGATCCCCTGGAACTGCTGGGAAACCGCCCGACGGCGGTCCTGGGCGGCTGGAACCTGCCCTCCTTCGACTTCTCCCCAGAGATCACCACAAAAACCGTTGTACCTGTTTTCCCCGGTCTGAACAGCGTGGGCACCTTGTGCGATGCCTGGAACGGCGGTTCTGACGCTCCCTGCGCCGTACCCTTGCATCTGGTGCAGAAGCTCCCCGGCCTCTCGGACCGTCCCTCCATGACCGCCGTATACCGACAGGGCTGCCTCATGGATCTGCGGGACGACTGCTGCGCCCTGGGCGCGGCGGTGGACATTGGCACCACTACGGTGGCCGTATCCCTTTTTGATCTGCGCAGCAGCAGGAAGCTGGGGGAGGATGGCTTTGTCAATCCCCAGAAGGCCTTCGGCCTGGATGTCCTCTCCCGCATCCACTATGACAGCGAGCACCCTGGCGGTGTGAAGGATCTGCAGGCGGTGGTCGTCCGCCAGTTGGAAACCTGTATTCAGGGGCTGATCACCGCCGCAGGCTGTCCCGCCGACAGCCTGTATGAAATTTCTGTGGCGGGAAACGCCACCATGCTCCACTGCCTGCTGGGGGTCCCCCTGGCCAGTCTGGGCCGCGCCCCCTACAGCAGTGTGTTCGTCCAGCCCATGACCGTTTCCGCCCGGGAGCTGGGATTCTCCTTTTCCCCCAGTACTCTGGTGTACTGCCTGCCCTCCGTGTCCACCTACATCGGCGGAGACATCGTGGCGGGCGCGCTGGCAGCCCGGTTGGACACGGCGGAGGACACAGTCCTCTTCATCGATATCGGCACCAACGGCGAGATCATCCTCAGCCGGGGAGGCCGGATGTACGCCTGCTCCTGCGCCGCCGGTCCCGCCCTGGAGGGCATGAATATCTCCTGTGGGATGCGGGCTGAGCCCGGTGCCATCGACCACGTGTCCTTGCAAAATGGGCAAGCTGTATTTACTGTCATAGGTGGCCAGGCTCCCAAGGGTATCTGCGGCAGCGGACTCCTGGAGGCGGTGAGCCAGGCTGTGGCGCAGGGGATGATCGGTAAAAACGGCCGAATTTCTCTGGATTTCCCTCTGACGGAGACAGATGCCCAGGGAAAGCGGCGCATTGTACTGGACCGAAACCGGGGCATCTTCCTTACCCAGAGCGACATCCGCCAGGTGCAGCTGTGCAAGGGCGCGATACTGTCCGGTATCCTCACCCTCCTGCAGCAGCTGTCCATTTCTCCGGAGGAAATTGATCGGGTTCTGGTGGCGGGACAGTTTGGAAAACATCTGGTGCCCGAGAGCCTCACCGGCTGCGGCATCATTCCTGCCTCCCTGCTCCAACGCATTTCCTACATCGGCAACTCCTCCATGACCGGCGCGCAGCTGTGCCTGCTCTCCGGCGAGGAGCGGCTGCGGGCACGGAAGCTCGCCGGAGAGATCAGCTACATTGAACTGTCTGTAGCACCGGGGTATGAAAAACGATTCACCCAATCTCTGCAGTTTCGGGAGGGATAAGACTATGGAAGCCTTTATGTGTCACGGAGGACCGGATACCCTGTCCCTCTCCCCTTCTCTGGTGGAAGCCATGTGCCTCACCGCACCGGAGCAGCTTCACCTATCCGCCGCGGCGATGGCGGAGGCCGCTCGGCGCATGGAGCGCTCCGGCTGGAGTCGCCTTCCCTTCTGCAACACCCTGTGCAGCGAGGGGCTGGGCGCAAGGCCGGTGCTGTCCCTGACGGGGGCCCGGGTAAAGGAGCCGCCCTATGTCAGCCCGGACCAGCTGCCCCGGGCGTTTTTCACCGACTTTCCCAGAATGTCCGCCCTTCTGGGTGCTATGGATGAACTGACAGCCGGCGGCGTCTCTATTGCCTACAGCATCGAGGGCCCCTTCACACTGCTGACCTCCCTCCTGCCTATGGGCAAGGTCTTCTCCGCTCTCCGCAGGCCCTCCGGACAGGAGCTGCTGGACCTGGCGGAGAACTGGATCTGTCAGTACGCCGGCCTGATCTGTTCCCATGGCGCAAAGCTGCTGTCCTTCGCCGATCCCGTGGCCACGCCGGACATCATTGGAGACAAGCTGTTTACCACTGTATACGTTCCCCGCATGAAGAAGATCCTGCGCCGCATACAGGCGGAAAACCCGGGGATCCCCCTCTTCCTCTGCGGAAAGATGACCCAGGGCCTGTTGGACCGGGGCATATGCCGTACCGTCGGCTGGATTCCCCATACCGCCTGCACGACCTTCGGCCAGGCATTATCCGTATTCTGTGCCCGGCAGAAGCCCGATGCCCTTCTGGGCCATTTCTGCCTGAACCTGTTGGATGCCAGACGTCCCTATGTAGAAGAGATCATTTTTATCAACAACGAAGAGAAAGGAATACAACTATGAGCCGCAAGGAAGAACTGCTGGCCGAGCTGGACCGCTGCGTCCTGGAAATGGAGGACGACACCGTCACTGGCGTAGCCCAGGAATACGTGGACGCAGGCTATGACGCCTACGAGGGAATTACGGAGGGTCTGTCCAAAGGTATGGAAAAGGCGGGGCAGCTGTATGAGGAGGAGGAATACTTTGTTCCCGAGCTGCTGATCTGCTCCGACGCCATGTACAACGGTCTGGACGTGCTCAAGCCCCATCTGAAGGCCAGCACCGACCAGGGCAGCAAGTGTCCGGTGATTATCGGCGTGGTGGAGGGGGACACCCACGACATCGGCAAGAACCTGGTAAAGATCATGATGGACACCGCCGGCTTTGAGGTCTATGACCTGGGTCGTGACGTGGCGGTAGAAGCCTTTGTGGAAAAAGCAAAAGAGGTTGGGCACGGCATAATCTGCATGTCCACCCTGATGACCACCACCATGGGCAATATGAGCCGGGTCATCGAGTCCCTCAAGGAGCAGGGCCTGCGGGACCGCTTCGGCGTGATGGTAGGCGGCGGCCCTCTGTCCAAATCCTTTGCGGACAAGATCGGGGCGGACCTCTATACCGCCAACGCCGCCGAAGCAGCCAAAGAGTCAAAAAATTTAGCTGATAAAATCGCAAATTCTTAACAGTTATTTGTGGTTTTTTCCAATTTTTAAAAATATAATATAAAAATTGACGTAAAACGCGGACTTTCGCCCACGTCAATTTTTTCTATTTTATTTATAGTATTTTTCTATTTATAATATAGAAATTATCAACAAAAAGAATTTAACTTATTTTGTCACATATGGTAACATGCTGCAGGATAGGCACCTGTGCCTTGCCTGTTTCCGGCAGATTTTCTGCCTTCGTCCCATCAAGCAAAACACATTGAACAAGGATCAAAAGGAGAAAAAGATGAAAAAAATTCTTAGCATGCTGCTGACGCTCACCCTGCTGATTGGTCTGCTGTCCGGTTGCGGAGGCAACCAGAATACTGGTAATCAGACCAACGACACCGCCAACACCACAAGCCAGAACGATCAGGAGTCCACCGACAATGCCGGCGAAAACGATTCCCAGGAGAGCGGCGCGACCGATGAGACCGGTGAGGAGACCCGTACCGCCGATCCCAACAAGACCAGCATCGTCTTCGGTATCACCTCTGGTTTCGTGGATTTCACCGACTACATCCCTGAGATGATGGCTGAGTGGGGCTACGACGTAGAGATCAAGGTTCTGGATAGCCCCGTGGTGGCGGACACTGCCCTGGCGGAAGGCTCTATTGATGCCAACTACATTCAGCACCTGCCCTATCTGCTGGCCTTCAACGAGTCCAACGGCACCAACCTCTATCCCTGCGAGCCCTACATCATGTCCTCTATGGACTGCATCGCCTCTCTGAAATACTCCTCCCTGGACGAAGTTCCCGACGGCGCTACCATTGCTGTGGCCGACGATGCCAGCAACCTCTCCGTCAACCTGGAGGATCTGGCCTCCATCGGCTGGCTGACCCTGGCAGAGATTCCCGAAGGTTCCAGCTACACCACCTTCGATATCCTGGAGAACCCCAAGAATCTTCAGCTCATCGAAATGGATATGGCCACCCGCTTCGCCGCCATGGAGGGCGACGTGGATCTGGCTATGGGCTTCTACACCAACACCGCCCAAGCCAAGTACAACTTCAACCTTCTCAAGCTCTTTGATGAGAACATTGCTTATCCCCAGGTGGTAGCTGTCCGCGAGGAGGATAAGGATGCCCAGTGGGTAGAAGACCTGATGGCCGCCATGACCAGTGAGGCTCAGGTGGAGCGCATCAACGCCAAGAACGATCCCAACCTGGCCTGGAAGATTCTCTTCCCTCAGGACTGATCCGCTATAACGAAAAGCAAAAGGGAAAAAGCCTGGCACAGGCAGGCTTTTTCCCTTTGGGTGTATTTTTTGAAGACCACAGCCGCAGACGACACCTTGTGCAGCGCCCTTTTCAGGCGTTGTCGCTGCAGATACAGAGAGAGGAACACTATGATCGAAATCAATCATCTTTGCAAATCCTTCGGCACGCTGGAGGTGCTGAAGGATATCAGCCTGACGGTAAAGACCGGAGAAATCTACGGCCTTGTGGGGCGCAGCGGCGCGGGTAAATCCACCCTCCTGCGCTGCATCAACGGTCTTGAAAATTACGACAGCGGCAGCCTGAAGATCGACGGTACGGAGATCCGGGACCTGTCCAAACAGGAGATCCGGGAGCTGCGCAAGGGGATCGGCATGATCTTCCAGCAGTTCTCACTGATCGAGCGCCGCAGCGTATACAAAAATGTGGCGCTGCCCATGAAATGCTGGAAATACGACAAGGACCGCATCGACAAACGGGTCCATGAACTGCTGGAGCTGGTGGACATTGCTGACAAGATCAATGACCGTCCCTCCGTTCTCTCCGGCGGACAGAAGCAACGAGTGGCCATCGCCCGAGCCCTGGCCCTGGATTCCAACCTTCTCTTATGCGACGAGGCCACCTCCGCCCTGGACCCCAAGACCACCCAATCGGTGCTGCGGCTCCTGCGGGACATCAACCAGAAGCTGGGGCTGACCATTATTGTGGTCACCCACCAGATGGAGGTGGTCCGGGAGGTCTGCGACACCATCTCCATCCTGGAAAATGGTAAGATTGCTGCCTCCGGAACGGTAAAGGACATCTTCCTGCAGAAGCCTCCCTCTCTCATGACGCTTCTGGGCAAGGAAGATCACAGGCTTGCATCCGCCGGGGAGATGGTTTCCTTCCTCCTCCCTGCTGACCGTCTGAACATGATCCCCATGGTAGCCAACACCTTCGGGGCTGATATCCTTTCCACCAACACCAGCGACTATAAGGGCGTTCCTTTCACCGAGGTCACTGTCAGCATCAAGGACCGGAGCGCTGCCGGAAAAATGAAGCAGATCCTGACACAGGAAAATCTGGCCTGGTATGCAGAAAGTGAGGCATGCTGAACTATGGAACGGTTATCATTACAGCAGTATTTGATGGAGGTCATCTGGCCAGCATTCCTCACCACCATCAACGTTATGACCTGGACGGTATTGATCTCAACTGTCATAGGCTTTGTTTTGGCGGTTGTGATGAACGTCACCAAAGAGGACGGTCTGCATCCCAACCGTTACGTCTCTCAAGCACTGGATTTCCTTATCAACCTGATCCGCTCCTTCCCCTTTGTCATTCTCATGGTATCCCTGATCCCGGTGACCCGCTTTGTGACCGGTTCCTCCATCGGCGTCAAGGCCGCCATCTTCCCCTTGTGCATCACCATGGCCCCCTATATGGGCCGTCTGATCCAGAGCCACATGGAGCAGGTCAGCAAGGAGACTATCGAGGCAGCCAAGTCCTTCGGCGCCTCCACCTTCCAGATCATATGGCATGTGATTATCGTGGAGTCCATCCCCGGCATCTCCTCTGTCATCTGCTTTGCCACAGTGGCCGCCCTCAACGCCTCCACCACTGCCGGCATGGTAGGTGCCGGCGGTCTGGGCAACGTAGCCATCCGGTACGGCTACAACAACTTCAACGACACCATTATGTACTCCACTGTAGCCATCCTGGTAGTACTGGTGCAGCTCATCCAGTTTGTGGGCAACACCGTATACAAGAAGCTGAAGTAATCTGTGATCTTTGTGAGGGATCAACTATGGACTATGAAACATTAAAACGTGAAGCTGAAAAATACCCCGACACCATGACCAATGCAGAACGTATGAAGGCCTATGCCATGGGGCAGGAGGTGGACCGCATTCCCTTCACTCTGGCTGCCGGAGATTCGTTGGTCCATTTATACGGGTACACTTTGGGGCAATTGCGCCGCTCCCTGGACGTACAGTTCGACGTAGCGGAGCGGACAAAGGCGGAGTTCTGCGGCGGCGGCATGATCGCCAGCACCAATCTCTCCCTCCGTGGCGTGGGGGAGGCTTTGGGCTCCGTGTGCGTCTACCCGGAGGATGGGCTGGACTACATCACCGATCACGTGCTCAAGGACTACGACATGCTGGACGAGCTGGTCTTTGACCCAGAGACCAACCCCTTCCTCCAGGGAAAAATAGCCCATGCCCGTGCAGTGCGGGAGCGGATGGGCGGCAAGTGCATGGTGATGACCGGCGGTGCCGGTCCCATGACCACCGCCATCGCTATCCGAAAGCCGGAACTTCTCATGCGGGACATGATCCGGGACAAGAAGAACGTCCACCGCCTTCTGGATTTCAGCGTGCAGTGCACCCTGCGCTGGATCGAGTACAACTGCAAAGAGTTTGGTGTGGTCCCCGTGGGGCTGACGGATCCCGCTACCTCCGGTAACCTCATCGGCGAGCGCATGTTCCAGGAGTTTTCCAAGCCCCACATGCAGGATCTGCTGGATGGCATCCGCAAAATCACCGGCGTAAATCCCGGCATCCACATCTGTGGAAAGACCAAGCACATCTGGAAGGACCTGAAGGATCTGGGCTTCGCTTTCTTCAGCGTGGACAACTGCGAGGATCTGGCAGAGGTGAAAGCAGCTCTGGGCGACACCATGCGCATCTCTGGCAATGTCCCCCCCACCACGGTCCTGCGAAACGGAACCATCGACGATGTCATCGAGTCGGTGAAGGAGTGCCTCATCAAGGGTAGCGACAGTCCCTGCGGCTACTCTCTGGCGGTGGGCTGCCAGGTGCCTCTGGGCACGCCCCGTGAAAACCTGGAGGCCTACATCTACGCTGCCCGGCGCTACGGCCGTGGGGCTCAGAAGGGCAAGCTCTGCCGGGGGCTCTATGAAGAGGGTCTGGTCTGATCCTACACCGGCAATCATTGGGAACAGATAGAAAGGAGAATCAATATGGAACTGAGAACGGAACTTCCGGTAATTTTTGAACAGTTTGCGGAACAGCGGAAAAACTCCTTCCTCCACGTCAAGGAGCTCAAGGACAAGGGCATCCCCGTGGTAGGCGTGTTCTGCACCTACTTCCCCCAGGAAATCGCCATGGCCATGGGGGCCTGCGTAGTGGGGCTTTGCTCCACCTCCGACGAGACCATCAAGGATGCGGAACGGGATCTGCCCAGCAACCTCTGCCCTCTGATCAAATCCAGCTATGGCTTTGCTCTCACTGACAAGTGCCCCTTCTTCTACTTCTCCGACCTGATCGTGGGTGAGACCACCTGTGACGGCAAGAAGAAGATGTACGAGTTTCTGGGTGAGTTCAAGCCCGTCCACATCATGGAGCTGCCCAACCGGCAGAGTGAGGACGGATATCAGATGTACCGCAACGAGATGATTCGCTTCCGTGAGGCCCTGGAGTCCCACTTCGGTGTGACCATCACCGAGGACCAGATCCGCAAGGCGATCCACGTACGCAATGAGGAGCGCAAGGCCCTCAAATCCCTGTACGAGCTCATGCGCCTGGACCCGGTTCCCATGAAAGGTGAACAGCTTTACAGCGTCCTCTTTGGCTCAACCTTCCGGTTTGACAAGGAGCAGGTTGCCAAGGACATCTACGCGCTCATCGAAAAGGTCAAGGCCGAGTACAGTGAGGGGAAACATCTGGAGAAGATGCCTCGCATCCTCATCACCGGCTCTCCCTCCTCCGGCGGGGCCATGAAGGTGGTCCGGGCCATCGAGGAGAACGGCGGCGTTGTGGTGGCTTACGAGAACTGCGGCGGCTCCAAGTCCTGCGACGAGCTGGTGGACGAGAGCGATCCCGACGTCTACGGTGCCCTGGCCCGGCGGTATCTGAATATCGGCTGCTCCTGCATGACCCCCAACCCCAACCGGTTTGACCTCCTGGGCCGGATGATCGAGGAGTACAAGCCCGACGCCGTGGTGGAGATCGTCCTCCAGGCCTGCCACACCTACTCCGTGGAAAGCCTGAAGGTCAAGCGGTTCGTCCAGGACAACTATAATCTGCCCTACCTGAAGGTGGAAACCGACTACTCCACCTCCGACATTGGTCAGATCAACACCCGGGTATCCGCTCTGATTGAGATGCTGTAAGCCTCACATGCCTAAAGCAATCATTTCCTGAAGCAATCTGGGAGAAGGACATACCGTTAATGATAATGAAAGCTCCCCGGCTTCTTTTGAAGGAGAAGCCGGGGAGCTTTTGTCACATTGGGTTACAGCCATCTGATCTAACAGTCACTCATAGCGATGAAAGCCGCTCTGTTGCTAGAGTCAGTCCCGTGGTCTGTTCGTCAGTCAATTTTCATGTATTTTTTCAGGAAAGCCGCCATCTTGGGATAGCAATCCAGCTGGTTTTTCAACTTCGTGATCCCATGGCCCTCATCATCATAGCATAAATACTCTACTGTCTTTCCGCTCTCCCGCAGTGTGCCCACTACCTGCTCTGCCTCCTCCACAGGGACCCGGGGATCGTTTCGCCCCTGAATGACCATTAATGGAGCCTGAATGTTGTGGACTTTGGCAATGGGTGAAACTTCCCGCAGGATCTGGCGATGATGTTCCAATGAGCCATACTCTGTTTCACGGTGTGCCCGACGGTACTCCGCCGTATTTTCCAAAAAGGTTTCCAGGTTATACATACCCACAGTGTCAATGGCACAACACCAGAGATTTGGCAAGCGAGCCGCACAGGAAAGAGTCATAAAACCGCCATAGCTCATTCCAGTGACTGCCATGCGCTCCTTGTCAGCAATACCGCTGTCTACCAGGTATGCCACCAGACTGTCAATATCCTTTACGCTGTCCAGCCGCTTCTCCACATCGTCCAAATGGGTGTAAGTCTTACCATAGCCGGTACTGCCCCGTACATTGGGCGCCGCTACCGCAATTCCCTCACTGACCAAATACTGGATAAAGGGATTAAAAGTAGCCAGTTCCTGTCCCTCTGGACCGCCGTGAATTTCCACAACAACAGGAAGATCCTTCATTTCGACGCCATGAGGAACGTACAGCCAGAAAGGCACCTCCAGACCATCAAAAGAGGTGAAGCGCATTAGTTCGGGCTCACTCAGGATATCTGGAGACAATCCATGCATATCTGCAGTAGTAATTGCCCGCAGTATGTCCGCATCCAAATCCAACAGCCATATACTTTGTGGCCGCTTTCCGCTGGAAAGAGTAAAGAGGAGCTTATGACCGGTAGGAGACCAGGAGAGCGTTCCATAGTAACTAACCACACCCTTAGGGGGCTGAGGGATGTTGAGCTCCTCCCCATTGGTCAAATCATAAATGTGAAGCTTAAAATATCCATCCTCATTGACAGTCACCGCAAGATAGCGATCGTCAGCAGACACGGATATTAGTTCCACTTCCCACGAAAATGCGTAGCGTTTTTCCATTGTGGCGGAAGCAATGTCATAATAGGCCACATAAGGGTATTCACTGTCCCGATCTGTGATAACAAAAAAACCACTTGAATCGTGACGCCAGGCAGGATGGACTTCAGCAGATACACGCTCATCGCCAGGTACCCGCACCGCTTTGCCGCAGGTCAGATCCACCATCCAGAGGGCATTGTCGGAAGTCCCCAGAAGTTTGTTGTACAACAGGTATCTGCCATCAGGAGAGAGCGCGTCGGCCGCAGGCCAATTGTAATGGTCACTGTTTTGCAGCACCATCTTTTTCTCACCTGTCGCCACATCGCAGATCCAGATGTCAAATGTCTCTGGCGTCCGCTCATTTGAGGCGAAAGACAACGTCCCGCCATCCGGAGACAGCCCGCCCAGGAAATGACGGGACTCAGGCTTTCCGGTGAGATCCCGAGGCTTACTGCTCCCCTGTTCCAACAGGTAGATCTGCTCCCGCTCGTTGCCCCCCTCGTCCATGCAGAAGATGATGCTTCCGGTCTGAGGATGCCCTTTGATAGACCAGATTCGTTCATCTCCAAAGGTCCGTTGCCGGGCCACTCCGGTAACGAGATTCATCTCCCAAACCCGCGGACCACCGTCGCCCACACGGATATAAGCAATGCTCTCATTGCTCAGCCATACCGGACTTCTGGTGGTTTCCGTACGCAGCAGACATTCTAGCTTATCCACGTGAATCCACTCTCCCCTCTCTCACTGCGCTTGAATATTATGCTCATGAATGTATTTGCTCACCAGCAGGCCACACTCCAGCTGGATGGAAACCAGTTTACGGATAGGAACCACCTCATAATCGATAGCCTCTTCCAATTGATCGGTCAACTCCTTGTGGTGGACAATGGCAATATCCCGTGCCTTTTTCAGAGCCGCAATTTTCTCCTCGTTTACCTCTCCGCTACGTTCCATGGTCTCCAACTCATACTCATTAGCTCGAATCAACATGCCATATCCTAGGGATTTATAGAAACGGGATATCAGCAGATTATCAAATTCCTCTGCCACTGTAGCAATCTTGCAAAAATCAGGATTGGTATTAACCATGTTTCTGGTAGCATCGTTATTTTGGTTGGCAGTAGCAGCCTTCAGTGCCAGCCAGAATGGATTCATTGCAGAATAATACTTTTTGGAAATAGTCAAAGTATCCAGGACATACCGGTTGCTTGCTTCACTGGCCTCTAACTT
Source organism: uncultured Oscillospiraceae bacterium (assembly GCA_944387775.1). GTDB lineage: Bacteria > Bacillota > Clostridia > Oscillospirales > Oscillospiraceae > Pelethomonas. The sequence goes on from CALXGE010000023.1 coordinate 20,664, forward strand.
CCGCATCACGGCCTCTTTCCGAGTCATTGTACCCGCAGAGAGATCCATAATTCTTTTATCAAAAAAATAGGGAAGTTCCGTCAACAGAGTAACACTACCGTAGCGGGTACGCGCGTAACTCTCGCTGCAGTTGCCCACTTTAAAAGTCGCAGCAATATCAGTTCCAGGAGGAGCGTACTTTTCCATATAATCATACTCCTGCTCAATCTCCAAACTTTGATATACAGCAGGCGCATAAGCTACGCAGTATGGGGTCTCCGGCTCTCCAAGGTTCAGGGGTACATTTGCCTTATGGGCAGATTTGTACAAGCCTTCATACAACTCAGGCAGCGGTGTTGACATATACCAATAGACTCCGCCAAAGCCGGCGTTATGAAGTGAATAAATAAATGACGGCTTGATCTGGTCAATCAGAGCCATCATTGCCCTGGTTTCAGGAATGGAATCGTGAAAATGTAGCTCCTTGTAATCCACGGGGAAGGTCCAGTCCACCTGCTGAAACCCGGCAGGCCGGAAAAAGTTCCGGGAATAATTATAGAGTGTATATGGTCCCTTGAGCCAGTTCTCATTGAGCCGCAGCCCATCGGCATCCCACGCCTTGACGATGTACCATGTATAATCCAGCTCATCCCGCAATGCTTTGCTCTTCGCCAAATTCTCAGAAAAATACTCCAACATCATGGTCCCGATGGGTTCATTAGGATGTGGACAGCCGAACATCAAGGCGTTCTTCGAGCCACTTCCAATCTTCAGGCAAAGCAACGGATGACCTGCTCTGGTTTTTCCTATTTCAAAAAGACTGACTACATCGGGATACTGCACCGCCAGACGGCGGGAACTGGCATCCAGCTCATTTACCGTAAGGAATTCCTTATAGTCAGGAACATTTTGCAAAAGTTCGGTAAAAACCTGGCTCATGGACATATACCTATTTCATCTCCTCTACAATATTTTGTTCCTAATAATTTTAGAGCACACTTACGCGTGCTCTAAAATGACGACTGATACTTATTTGAAAATAGCAGGACCATCGTGTATATAAGGAGACCTCTATATCTTTGCAAAAGACGCAGTTGTGCTTTCGCCGTAGCAATAGAAGGCACGTTTCAGCAGACTTCCACTCGATCTCCGTCTAAAGACCAGAAGATGTCCTATCTATTTTCAGACGCTGGCAATAAACCGCAGGAAAGCCTCTCTCCCCTGCTCGTTGCACTTATATACGCCGGCGTGCTCCAGAACCTTGGCAAACACCGCGCCCACCTCCTGGCGGAGGATCTCGTCGGCATTCTCCTTGGTAAAGGTATACCGGCTGCGCAGCTCCTCGGCCCACTCGGCATGCTTTTCCAGCTCGGCATCCGCAGCGGGATCGCCGCCTTCCACCAGCACCTGGGCCAGCTTCGCCATCTCGCCCTTCAGCCGGGCGGGCAGCACCGCAAGGCCCATGACCTCAATGAGACCGATATTTTCCTTCTTGATGTGATGGAGCTCCTTATGGGGATGGTAAACACCCATGGGGTGCTCCTCGGTGGTGATATTGTTGCGCAGCACCAGATCCAGCTCAAATTTGCCATCCCGCATGCGGGCAATGGGCGTAATGGTGTTGTGGGGCTCACCGTCAGTTTCCGCAAAAATGAAGGCGTCGGGATCGGAGTAGCCTCGCCATGCAGCGAGGATCTTGTCCGCCAGCTCCACCAGCCGCTCATCGTGCTCGCTCCGCAGCCGAATCACAGACATGGGCCACTTGACGATACCCGCCTCCACATCATCGAAGCCGGGGAAACTCACGGTCCGCTCTACCGGTGCCTTCTCCATGGCAAAGGTGTAATGGCCGCCCTGGAAGTGGTCATGGCTGAGGATGGAGCCGCCTACGATGGGCAGGTCCGCGTTGGAACCCACAAAATAGTGCGGGAACAGCTTCACAAAGTCCAGGAGCTTGCGGAAAGTGGCCCGCTCGATCTTCATAGGGGTATGGCAGCTGTTGAAGACGATGCAGTGCTCGTTGTAGTAGACATAGGGGGAATACTGGAGGAACCAGTCACGGCCATCGATGGTGACAGGAATAATCCGGTGGTTCTGCCGGGCAGGGTGATTCATCCGGCCGGCATAGCCTTCATTCTCCCGGCAGAGCTGGCACTTGGGATAGCCGCTCTGGGGAGCGGCCTTGGCAGCCGCAATGGCCCGGGGATCCTTCTCCGGCTTGGAGAGATTGATGGTGATATCCAGATCACCGTATGCCGTGGATGTAACCCATTTGACGTCCTTGGCAATGCGGTAGCGGCGGATATAGTCCGTATCCTGGCTGAAACGGTAGTACCACTCCGTAGCCATCCAGGGGCTCTGGGCATAGAGGTTGTGGAACATGGCCTGAACCTGGGAAGGCCGGGGCGTCAGCACACCCATCAGCTTGGTATCAAAGAGGTCCCGGCTGGTGACGTTATCCTCAATAACGCCCCGGGCCGCCGCGTCGTCCAGCAGTGCCTTGAGAATTTCCTCCAGCGGCTCCTCGCCGGAGGGCTCCGCCGGCTCCTGATAGTCGCTCAGCTCCATGACATCCAGCAGGCGGTTTACCGCCCACACCCGGTCAGCAGGTTCAATCAGCCCTGTGCGGACGCCATAATCCGCCAGCGCAGCAATTGCATGGTCAATCATCTCTATCTAGCCTCCTTACACTTACACCAGCCGCACGCCGCCTA
>CALXGE010000024.1 GCA_944387775.1 uncultured Oscillospiraceae bacterium
AGGGAATGGGGGAGGATAAATGTCCAAAGAGTTGATTCGCCTTGTGAATTGCAGCATGGCGTTTGACGGCGAGCTTGTTCTCGATAATATGAACCTATATTTTAATGATAGTGAATTCCTCACACTGCTCGGACCCAGTGGCTGCGGCAAGACCACAACCTTGCGCATCATTGGCGGCTTTATTACGCCCACTTCTGGTGAAGTGTTGTTCGACGGGGTGAGGATGAATGATATTCCCCCCCATTTGCGGCAGGTGAATACCGTTTTCCAGCGCTATGCCCTCTTCCCGCATCTCAATGTATTTGAGAATGTGGCCTTTGGCCTGCGCATTGGCAGAACTGAGGAAAAAGAGGTCAACGGGAAGAAAAAGAAGGTCAAGGTCCGCATTCCTCAGGACGAGATCCGGGAGCGGGTTTTGGAAATGCTGGAAGTGGTGAGCCTCAAGGGCTTTGAAAACCGCCGCATCAACGAGCTCTCCGGCGGTCAGCAGCAGCGTGTAGCAATCGCCCGGGCTCTGGTAAACCGGCCCAAGGTCCTTTTGCTGGACGAGCCTCTGGGCGCCCTGGATCTGCGGCTGCGCAAGGACATGCAGAGCGAATTGAAACGCATCCAGCAGCAGATGGGCATTACCTTCATCTACGTCACCCACGACCAGGAGGAGGCCCTCGCCATGAGCGACACCATCGTGGTCATGGACCAGGGCAAGATCCAGCAGATCGGCACTCCTGAGGACATCTACAACGAGCCGAAAAACGCCTTCGTTGCGGATTTTATCGGTGAGAGTAATATTCTCGACGGTATCATGCACGAGGACTATGTGGTGGAGTTCTTTAACCGCAAGTTCAAGTGCCTGGATAAGGGCTTTGCCCCCATGGAGCCGGTGGACGTGGTCATCCGGCCGGAGGACATCGACATCGTGTCTCCGGAAAAGGGCCAGCTGCGGGGCGTGGTCACCTCCGTCACCTTCAAGGGTGTTCACTACGACACCATCGTGGACTTCAAGGGCTTCAAGTGGCTGATCCAGACTACAGACTATCACCCTGTTGGGGAGACCATCGGCATTATCCTCAACCCTGACGATATCCACATCATGCACAAGAGCCAGTACTCCGGCATGTTCGGCGATTACAGCTCCTACTCTGAGGAGTATGAGGAGATGGACGACGTGACTATGCTGGACGAGGAGGAGGACGCCCCCCGGGAGGACGGTCATGAAGAATAAACGTTCTCTCTTTGCCGTCCCCTATATCGTCTGGATGGCCTTTCTGGTGGTGATTCCCATCATCATCATGGTAGTCTACGCATTTACTACCGTTCCTGCCGGTGCCACCGACGATTCTCTGACCTTTACCTTAAGCAATTTCACCAGTATGGGAAACTACACGGTGGTCTTCACCCGCTCCTTCAAGCTGGCTCTAATCGCCACGCTGGTATGTCTCCTCATCGGCTATCCCATCTCCTACATGATTGCCAAAGAGGGACCTCGGTTTCAGCGGATCGCCATGGTGCTCATTATGCTGCCCATGTGGATCAACTTCCTGCTGCGGACCTATTCCTGGATGTCCATTCTGGAGAACAATGGCCTGCTCAATCAGTTTTTCCGGGCTATCGGTCTTATTGACCTCTACAACAGCATTGCCATCCACTTTGCCGCAGACCCCGCTGCCTACCAGCCCATTACTTACTTTCAGATGATGGGTACCAGCGGCGCAGTGGTACTGGGCATGGTATATAACTACCTGCCCTTCATGATCCTGCCCATCTACTCGGTTATCGTAAAACTGGACCACTCCCTGGTGGAGGCCGCCCACGATCTGGGCGCAAACTCTATCGTTGTGTTCCGGAAGGTCATTTTCCCCTTGAGTCTTCCCGGCGTTCTCTCCGGTATTACCATGGTATTTGTCCCTTCGGTGTCCACCTTTGCCATCTCCCGCCTGTTGGGCGGCGGCAATCAGATGCTGCTGGGCGACCTCATTGAACTGCAGTTTACCGGCGGAGCCTACAACCCCCATCTGGGCGCCGCTATCGCTATGGTGATGATGGTCATCGTCGTCGTATGTATGTGGGTGATGAACCACTTCGGCGAGGGTGAAGAACAGGCGGTGATGCTATGAAAAGCCGCGCTTTAAACCGGGTCTTTATGGCCCTTGTATTCCTGTTCCTCTATGCCCCCATCTTCCTGCTGATCATCTTCTCCTTCAACGCTGGAGAGAGCAGCGTGGTGTGGAAGGGCTTCTCCCTCAAGTGGTACGGCGAGCTGTTCCGGGACCGGCTCATCATGCAGAGCGTGTATACCACGCTTCTGGTGTCCCTCCTCGCCACCATCATCTCCACCATCGCCGGCACCTTCGCCGCCATCGGCTTTTACAGTATGCGCCGGCGGGTCCGGGAGCCTCTGATGACGATCAACAGCATTCCCATGATGAACGCAGATATCGTCACCGGTGTCTCCCTGTGCCTGTTTTTCGTGGCCTTTTTCAACCTGTGGGGAGATTTTGCCTCCTGGATCAACAGCATTCAGAGCCTTGTCTACCTCCCTACCCGGCTGAATCTGGGCTTCGGAACCCTGCTTTTGGCCCACATCTCCTTTAACATCCCCTATGTGATTTTGTCTGTGGGTCCCAAGCTCCGGCAAATGGACCGTAATCTGGTGGACGCCGCCCAGGATCTGGGCTGCACCTGGATGCAAGCCTTCTGGAAGGTGATCCTGCCGGAGATTAAGCCGGGCATCGTCTCAGGCGCTCTTATCGCTTTCACCATGAGCGTAGACGACTTCGTTATCTCCTATTTTACCGCAGGCTCTGCTACGTCCACCCTGGCTATGCAGATCTACAGCATGACCAAGAAGCGCATCAGCCCCAAGATCAACGCGATTTCCACATTGCTTTTTATCACGGTGCTGGCGCTGCTTGTGATCGTCAATATCCGGGAGGCACGGCAGGAGCGAGCGGCTCTTGCCCGGCAGACCGGGAAGAAATAGTGTGGTTTTTGCGGCTTACGCCGTGAAAATAAATTTATATGTTTTATTGGAGGAATGATCAATTGAAAAAGAAACTTGCCTTGGCGCTGGCCACTGTACTGGCCTGCGGACTGCTCTTCACCGGCTGCTCCGGCGGTTCGGGTCGTGTTGTCAACGTGTGCAGCTGGGGCGAATACATCGACACAGATCTTATCACACAATTCGAGGAGGAAACCGGCATCACCGTCAATTATCAGACTGCGGATAGCAACGAGATCCTCTACTCCCAGCTGAAAAACGGCGGCGCTAATTATGATGTCATCGTCCCCTCTGACTATATGATCGCCCGGCTCATCGAGGAGGATATGCTGGCGGAGCTCAATTACGACAACATCCCCAACTACTCCAAGATCGATGACGCTTACAAGGGCCTGAGCTTTGACCCTGAGAACAAATATACCGTTCCCTACTCCTGGGGCACGCTGGGCATCATCTATAACACCACCATGGTGGATGAGCCCATCACCAGCTGGAATGCCATGTTCGACACCGCCTATGCGGACAACGTCCTGATGATCAACAACTCCCGTGACGCTCTGGGCATCGCCCTTCTGAGCCTTGGCTACTCCGTCAACACCACTGACGAGGCCCAGATCCGTGAGGCCTATGAGAAGCTGGCCAAGGCCAAGGCCGACGGCGTCTACCAGGGCTGGGTCATGGATGAGGTGTTCCAGAAGATGGAGCAGGGCAACGCTGCAATTGCTGCCTACTATGCCGGCGACTATCTGACCATGCTGGAGAGCAACCCCGACCTGGCCTATGTGGTTCCCGAGGAGGGCTCCAACTGGTTTGTGGATGCCATGTGCGTACTGAAGGACGCAGAGCACAAGGAAGAGGCCGAGGAGTGGATCAACTTCATCTGCGGCACCGAGGCCAGCCTTGCCAACATGGACTATATCTGGTACGCCTCCCCCAATGCCGAGGCCCTGGAGCAGTATCCCGCCTACTATGAGGAGACCTACGGTGAGCCTCTGGATCAGGAACTCTATGAAATCATGGCCGCCCCCCAGGATGTGCTGGATCGCTGCGAAGTCTATGAGAACCTGCCTGCCGACACCCTGACCCTCTACAACGATCTGTGGGTTGAACTGGGCGTCGGTAACTGATTAACAATCCAATCATAAAAAACAAGCTGTTCCTTCGGAACAGCTTGTTTTTTATCTGAAAGCATCAAAACAGCGTGATCTGGCTGGTATCTGCCATACCGGCGAAGGCTCCGAGGCCACGGAGCTGATCGATGTGGGTCTTGGAGAGCTTGTTGCAGCAGGCGGCAAACTCCTCCACGGAGATGAACTCCTTCCCTTTTCGCTTCTCCACCGTATCCAGAGCCGCTGTCTCTCCCAGGCCCCGCACCGCAGTAAAGGGTGGAATCAGGGCGTCATCTCCTCTGATGCGGAAGCGTGTAGCATCAGACTCATAAATATCAATGGGAGCAAACCGGAATCCCCGCAGGTTGAACTCATAGCAGACCTCCAGCGTTACCGCCAGATCCTGCTCCACCGCAGTGGCGTCCTTGTTGTTCCAGATCTCCAGAATCTTTCGCTTCACCGCCTCCAGGCCGGCGCAGCAATACTCCGCATCAAAGGCCTTGGCCCGGATGGAGAAGAAGGTTGCGTAGAAGGCCAGAGGCTTATGGGCCTTGAACCAGGCAATACGGAAGGCCATCATAACGTAGGCCACGGCGTGGGCCTTGGGGAACAGGTAGCCGATTTTAGCCAGGGATTGGATATACCAGTCCGGCACATCGTGCTCCCGCATAGCCTCCTCCCAGCCAGGCTCAAAGCCGCCCTTCTTCACCTTGCCCTTACGGACCGCCTCCATGATCTTGAAGGACATTTTAGGCTCCAGACCCATGGAAATGAGGTAGAGCATGATATCGTCACGGCAGCCCACCGTCTCCGTAACGGAGGCAGTACCATTGACGATCAGCTCCCGGGCGTTGCCCAGCCACACGTCGGTGCCGTGGGAAAAGCCGGAGAGCCGCACCAGGGTGTTGAAGTCCTTGGGCTGGGTGTCAATGAGCATCTGCCGGGTGAACTTGGTGTTGAACTCCGGGATGGCTACTGCCCCGGTGGGGCCCAGGATCTCGTCATTTTCAAAGCCCAGCACCTTGCTGCTGGTGAAGAGGCTCATAGTATCCGGGTCGTCCAGAGGGATCTGCCGGGCATTGACGCCGGTGAGATCCTCCATCATACGGACCATGGACGGATCATCGTGTCCCAGCATATCTAGCTTCAGGAGGTTATCCTCCATACAGTGATATTCAAAGTGGGTGGTAATAATATCGCTGTCGGCGGCATCCGCCGGATGCTGTACTGGGCAGAAATCCTCCACATCCAAATCATCTGGCACTACCACCAGGCCGCCGGGGTGCTGGCCGGTGGTACGCTTGACGCCTACGCAGCCAAGGGCCAACCGGTTTTCCTCAGCGTGGCCAGGGTTCAGGCCCCGGGCCTCCAGGTACTTCTTTACATAACCATAGGCGGTCTTCTCCGCCACGGTACCGATAGTTCCCGCCCGGAACACCTGGGTCTCGCCGAACATCTCAATGGCGTGGCGGTGGGCCTTGGCCTGGTATTCTCCCGAGAAGTTCAGGTCGATATCAGGCACCTTGCCGCCGCCAAAGCCCAGGAAGGTCTCAAAGGGGATGTCGAAGCCGTCCTTTACATACTTTGTCCCGCACACCGGGCAATTCTTATCCGGCATATCCGCCCCGCAGCCGTAGGAGCCATCGGTGATAAACTCATTGTGCTTGCACTTGGGGCAGCGGTAGTGAGGCGGCAGAGCGTTGACCTCCGTGATGCCAGACATGTAGGCCACCAGCGAGGAGCCCACGCTGCCCCGGGAGCCCACCAGATATCCATTCTCTAGGGACCGCTGTACCAGCTTCTGAGCGGACATATACACCACGTCGTACTTGCCCAGGATGCCACCCAGCTCCACATTCAGGCGGTCTACAATGAGCTGGGGCGGATTGTCGCCGTAAAGCTCATGGACTTTGTCCCACACCAGGCGGTTCAGGTCCTCCTCAGAGTTTTCCAGCCGAGGCGGGAACAGCTTTCCCTTGGGCAGAAGGTCAAAGGTTTCCACCTGCTCAGCGATGGCCTGAGTATTGGTGACCACCACCTCCAGAGCCTTCTCCTCCCCCAGATAGCTGAACTCCTCCAGCATCTCGTCGGTAGTTTTGAAATAGATGGGCAGCGGTGCATCGCAATCCGCAAATTTTTTGGTATCCAGCAGAATATGCCGATAGATCTCGTCCTCGGGGTCCAGGAAGTGGACATCGCCAGTAGCGCACACCAGCTTGCCCAGCTCCTCTCCCAGCCGGACGATGGTACGGTTGAATTCCCGCAGCTCTTCCTCGTCCTTGGCTTTCCCCTCCCGCAGCATAAAGGCATTGTTGCAGAGGGGCTGGATCTCTAGGTAATCGTAGAAGGATGCGATCCGGCACAGCTCTCCCCAGTCTTTATAATCCGCCACTGCCTGAAACAGCTCTCCCGCCTCACAAGCGGAGCCCACAATGATCCCATCCCGGTGAGCAATGAGTTCGCTCTTGGGGATCAGCGGTACACGCTTGAAGTACTTGAGGTTGGAAGCCGAGATCATCTGGTAGAGGTTTTTCAGGCCCACCTTGTTCTTGGCCAGCAGGATGATATGCTTGGGGCGGCGGTTGGCATGGCCCTGTGAACGGAGCGCCGGCATGGCAGGATTGATCTCCTGCAGGGTATGTACCCCCATCTCCTCCAGCTTTTTAAAGAAGTGGGGCAGGAACAATCCGCAGGTGGCGGCATCATCACTGGCCCGGTGGTGCTGAAAGGCAGGCAGCTGCAGATATTCCGCCACCACGTCCAGCTTGTATTTGCCCAGTTCCGGCAGGAGATTCTGGGCCAGGATCAGGGTATCCACGTAAGTGGGAGTGAAGGTAAGTCCCGCCTGTCGGCAGCCCTCTCGGATAAAGCCAATGTCAAACTCCGCGTTGTGAGCCACCAGAGGACGGTCCCCCACAAAATCCAGGAATGCTTTCAGCGCCTCCGCCGGCTGGGGTGCGCCCCTCAGCATATCATCGGTGATGCCGGTAAGAGCAATGATCTCCGGCGTCAGGTGGCGGCCCGGATTCACAAAGGTCTGGAACCGTTCCCCCACCACGCCATTCTGAATCACCACAGCACCAATTTCTGTAATGGCATCTTGCTTTACATGCAATCCCGTTGTTTCGATATCAAAAGCCACATATTCGTCAGAGAAAGAGAAATTTCCCTCTCCATGGACCACCACCCGGTCATCCAGATTGTTGATAAAGTAGCCCTCCATGCCGTAAATGATCTTGATATCTCCGGCAGAGTGCCACGCGTCAGGAAAACCTTGAACCACACCGTGGTCGGTAATGGCAATGGCGGGATGGCCCCAGGCCTCCGCCCGCTTGATGATATTCCCCTCAGGCCCTGCCTTGGGACTGAGCGGGGACAATGCGTCCATGTTGGAGAAGGAGGTATGCATATGGAGCTCTACCCGCTTGACCTCCGCTGTGTCCTTCCGCATCTCATGGGGATAGGTGGAGATATTGCGGGGATCCAGCACAATGTCACTGCCATCCCGGTTGAGCTTGATATAGCCCTGGACCTTCAGCCACATACCCGGCTTGATGTCCTTTTTCAGGGCATCCTTCTCCTCCTTCTGCATGTACTTGGTTACCCTCACAGAGGTCTGGAAGTCCGTCATATCAAAGGTCAGACAGAATACACCGGGCCGCCGGGTCTCGTACATATCCGCAAAAAATACACGGCCTGCCACAATCACATTACCCATCTTGGGATTAAGCCCAGTCATAGGTTGGACGGCGCCCTTGATAGCGCCGCCCATGATAATATCGCCGTCCTTTTTCCCGCCCTGGGAAGATCCCTGTGCAGGCTGAACGATCTTCTGATGAATGGTTGCTTTCGTCAGGCCATAGGCCTGGGTCACCGCAGATTCCAAGGTACCCATCTGCTCACCAATGTCCTCCTGGACCGTCAGGTCCAGGACCATAGTCCGGGTCTCCCGGTCCACCTCCACGGCTGTGAGATAGGAACCATCCAAAGTCACCCTCAGCTCCCAGGGCAGCTCCAGCGTATGAAATAATTCAAAAAACGGTATCTTCTGTGCCATTTCTGCCTTCCATTCCACAGGGTTTTGTTCATGCATTGTTTCTATCCTTTTCTTTTAAAAAAGAAAAGGATCAAAAGAAAACTTTGGGGCAAAACTTCGTTTTGCCTAAAGGGTATGTATGGGATTCCATCACGCAATAGACTGCATTGAAAATTTCTGGCAGCAGGAAAAGTTCCCGAAGAAAGTCGCTTACAACTTGTCAATCTCCGCCATCAGGGCATCCACCAGCTGGTCCTGGGGCACCTTCCGCAGGATCTCCCCCTTGCGGAAGAGGAGGCCCTCCCCTTTCCCGCCGGCAATTCCCACATCGGCGGAAGATGCCTCGCCAGGGCCATTCACCGCGCAGCCCATAACCGCCACGGTGATGGGCTTGGTGCAGCCCATGAGCCGCCGCTCCACTTCCTCCGCCATGGGGATGAGGTCGATATTGGTGCGGCCGCAAGTGGGACAAGCGATAAGGTTGGGGCCGTCCTGACGGAGGCCCGCCGCCCGCAGAATTTTCTTGGCAGCGTAAATCTCCTCCACCGGGTCTGCCGTCAGCGTCACCCGCAGCGTATCCCCGATACCCAGGCACAGGAGGCCCCCGATGCCCATGGCAGACTTGATGATTCCCATGGAGGGAGTTCCCGCCTCCGTGACCCCCAAGTGGAGGGGGTAGTCGCACCGCTCATGGAGCAGGCGATAGGCTGCCATAGTTAAAGGTACTGAGGAACATTTCACTGAGATACAAATATCATCAAAGTCAAACTTGTTCAGCAGCGCCACATGGCCCATGGCGCTCTCCACCAGAGCTTCTGCCGTGACACCACCGTACTTCTTCCGCAGCTCCGGCTCCAGTGAGCCGCCATTGACACCAATGCGGATGGGAATCTTTCCCGCCCGACAGGCATCGGCCACCGCCTTCACCCGGTCCTCCCCGCCAATATTGCCGGGGTTGATGCGGATCTTGTCGGCCCCTTGGGCTGCGCACTCCAGAGCCAGCTTATAGTCAAAGTGGATATCCGTCACCAGAGGAATATGGATGCGGCTGCGGATTGGACCTACAGCTTTGGCCGCTGCCATATCCGGCACTGCTACCCGAATGATCTCACAGCCCGCCTCCTCCAGTCTGAGGATCTGCTCCACCGTAGCCTCCACATCATGGGTCTTAGTGGAGCACATAGACTGAATGGACACCGGCGCACCGCCGCCCACGGGGACATGCCCCACCATGATCTGCTTGCTCATATTCTCTCCTCCTTAGCTGAACAGCCGGGCCACATCGTTAAAGGTGACTACCAGGATCAGCACCATCAAAAGGGCAAAACAGGCAAAGTTGATGCCTGCCTCGTACTTCATTGGAATCTTTTTCTTGAAGACCTTCAGAGAGATGGTGGAGATCACCAGGAACAATATCCGCCCGCCGTCCAGAGCGGGAATAGGCAGCAGGTTCACCACCGCCAGGTTCACCGCCAGCATGGCTCCAAAGTAGGCAATATTTTCCAGTGCAATGCCGATGGTCGGGCTCTGCTGGCCCACCTCGGTGATGGTGGTGACGATACCCACCGGACCGCTGAGGTCCTGCACACCGGCGCCGCCGGTGAGGAGCTCCTGAATACTGTAGCGGACGATACGCACAAAGTCCACTGCGTTGAGCCAGGTCATCTTCAGCTTGACCCCCAGGGTCGCCTCCACAGTTGCCCCAAAGTACAGCCCATAACCGGTGTATTTTGTCTCCCCGTCATTGGAGGTGTACTCCTGCAAAGTGAGCGGGAAATCCTTGAGGGTCACCTTCTCCCCGTCCCGGATCACCACCAGATCAAATCCGGTTCCATCGCCCCGTGAGAGGAACATGCTGACATCGTTATACAGATAGATCCGCTCACCATCAATACTGTAAAGGATATCTCCTTCCATGAGTCCATTCTCTCCCTGGAGGGTGAACTCCGGGGCAAAGCCTGTGATCTCCGGGGTATAGAAGGCTCCGGCATCCACGAACAGCAGGAAGATGATGATGACGCCCACCACAAAGTTCATGATGGCCCCGGCAGCGAAGACCAGAACCTTTTTCCAGAAGCCCTGTTTACTCAGGCTGTGGGGGTCGTCAGATTCCTCCTCCTCCCCCTCCATGGCACAGTAGCCGCCGATGGGCAGAGCTCTCAGGGAATAGGTCGTGCCCTTTTTCCCTTCCCGCTGCCAAATGGCGGGGCCCATACCGATGGCAAACTCATGAACGGTGACACCGCAGAGACGGGCGGCAATAAAATGGCCCCACTCATGAGCGGCAATCAGTACGCCGAACAGAAGGATAGCAATGATAATATACATGGTCTTGGGTTACCTTTCTTAGTTGGACTCCTCCGGTCAGCCGTCCTTCCGGCTGTCACACACCACTTGACGGGCGGCCCGGTCTGCTTCCAGTATATCCTCCAGGCCGGGATTTAATTGCACAGGAATTTTGTCGAGAGCCCGCTCCACCAACTTTGGAATCTGTCCAAAAGGAATCTTGTTCTCCAAAAACAGCCCTACGGCGGCCTCATTGGCACCGTTGAGAACAGCACAGGAGGTCCCCCCTGTCTTAGCACAATCCATGGCCAGCTTCAGGCAGGGAAAAGCTTCTGTATCCGGCGGCGCAAAGGTCAGCGGCGGGCAGGTCAGCAGGTCCAAAGGCTCCGCCGGGGACTGGGCCCTGGCAGGATAGGTCAAGGCATACCGGATGGGCAGACGCATATCCGGCGTGCCCAGCTGAGCCAGCACTGCCCCGTCATGGAACTCCACCATGGAGTGAATGATACTCTGTCGGTGGATCACCACCGACACCTGCTCCGGCGGCATGGAAAACAGCCGCATGGCCTCGATAAACTCCAGGCCCTTGTTCATGAGGGAGGCGCAGTCTACAGTGATCTTGGCCCCCATGGTCCAGTTGTTGTGACACAGCGCCTCCGCCCGAGTCTTGTGATACACCGCCTGCCGATCCAAGCCATAAAAAGGCCCTCCGGAACAAGTCAGAATCAGGCGTCGGACCTCCTCACGCCCCCAACTGCCCTGGAGGCACTGAAAGATGGCGGAGTGCTCACTATCTACCGGCAGAATCTCCGCACCGCAGCGCCGAGCCTCAGACATCACCAGCTCTCCAGCGCAGACCAGGGTCTCCTTATTGGCAAGAGCAATACGCTTGCCCTGCCGGATGGCTGCCAGAGTGGGCTGAAGGCCCACCATCCCCACCATAGCAGCCACTACTGTGCCGCTCTCAGGCAAAGATGCTGCCTCCACCAGGCCCTCCATGCCGTAAGCAACCCGCACCGGCAGTCCCTTGAGACGCTTTGCCAGATCCAAGGCCGCATCGATATCATAGAGCACCGCCAGATCAGGGTGAAACTCCCGCACCTGCTGCTCCAGCAGATCCACACTGTGGTGGGCCGCCAGGGCTGCTACTCGTATTCCCATCTGATTGCAGACCTCCAATGTCTGCCGTCCAATGGACCCGGTGGAGCCCAGCAGCGTGATCGCCTTTTCCACGGAAACGCCTCCTTTCTGTGAGTGCCCTGAACCCGGCCCTCACTCTGTTTTATTCAGGTTTACAGCAGAAACGGCAGCAATGCTGCCAGCACCGGGGCTACAAAGACCACACTGTCAAAGCGGTCTAGTACGCCGCCGTGTTCCAGAAAAATGTGGCCGTAGTCCTTAATGCCAAACTCCCGCTTGATGAGGGAAAAGCTCAGATCTCCCAGCTGGGCGATGAGACTGCAGATAAGCCCCAGCGCCAAAAGGCCGGGGTAATCCAGTCGTTCGTTGAGCCACACATTCATCACCAGGGCAAAGGCTGTGGCGCCCACGGCGTTGCCCAGAAGGCCGCCCAGCGCACCCTCCACTGTCTTATGTGGGCTGACCTTGGGAGCCAGCTTATGACGGCCAAAGGCCCTGCCCACAAAAAAGGCCCCCGTGTCGCTGCAGAAGCTGAAAAGCAGCGGCAGCAGCAGATAGGCCCGGTGAAGTCCCATATCGTGGAGCCGTAAAAAGGCTGCAAAAGCATAGGGCAGAGCGCACATAGAAAAGAGGGCAGCCATAATCTGCTGGAACTTCACTGCCCCTGCCCGGTACACTGCGTAAGCAAAAATAAGCAAAGTATACGCCACCAGCAGCACCGTATAAAATTCATCAAACTGATACTGGACCCATACTGCGCAGAAAGCCCCCAGAACAGCTGCATTGCTCAGCACACAGCTCTCACCAAAGGATCTGACCACGCCCACACAGCGCATCATTTCAAATGCAGCGATAGCGGACAGCAGCGCCAGGGCAATCGCCAGCACCCACACCGGTGCCCAGAAAATCACCACCAGAATCACCGGCACGCCTATCACCGATACCAGCACTCTTGATCGCATAGGAACCCTCCTCAAGGAGATAATTTAACCGCGCCCTACCCCGCCGAACCGGCGGTCACGGTGCTGGTACGCCGCTATGGCCTTATGAAGCTCCTCTTTTGAGAAGTCCGGCCACAGTACATCCGTGTAGTAAAACTCCGCATAAGCACACTGCCACAGCAGGAAATTACTCAGCCGTTGCTCTCCGCCAGGGCGGATCAGCAGCTCCGGGCTGGGTATCCCGGCAGAATACAGGTAATTCTCAAAGCTTTCTTCTGTTAAGTCTTCCGACTTTACTTTTCCTGCCATACAATCCTTTGCGAAATTCTGAGCTGCATGAACGATCTCTGCTCTGCCACCATAGTTGATGCAAATGTTGCACTGGCAGCCGTCCAGCCCCGCAGAGATGCGGTTGCACTTTGCCACCAAATCCCGCAGCTCATCACTGAGCACCGACAGATCTCCCATGAAACACAGCCGTACATTATCCCGTTCCATGGTGTCGATGGCCTCCAGCAGATAGCGCTTGAGAAGCTCCATAATGGTGGAGACCTCCTCTTCCGGGCGCTTCCAGTTCTCTGTGGAGAAGGCATATACCGTCAGATATTCGATGCCAATATCCCGGCAGTAGGTGGCGATGGTACGGAAGGTTTCCGCTCCCACCTTGTGTCCCGCGCTGCGGGGCAGCCCCCGCCGCTTGGCCCAGCGGCCATTGCCATCCAGGATAATAGCGATGTGGCGGGGCAGACGGCTAAAATCCACCTGCCCCGCCGTATCATCGCGCTTTTTCCAAAAAGCAAAACTCATGGTTACTCCGCGCTGCCGCTGTCTCAGACCACCAGCAGCTCCTTCTCCTTCTTCTCCAGCAGAACATCCAGCTCTTTGCACATATCGTCGGTCATCTTCTGGATGTCCTTCTCGGCGATCTTCAAATCGTCCTCAGTGAGCTCACCGTTCTTCTTCTGAGCTTTGAAAGCATCCACCGCGTCCCGCCGAATGTTGCGGATGGCCACCTTGCCGCCCTCGGCGTACTTGGCAATCTGCTTGACCAGCTCCTTACGGCGCTCCTCCGTCAGCTGAGGGAACGCCAGCCGGATCACACGGCCGTCATTCTGGGGATTGATGCCCAGATCGGACTCCTGAATAGCCTTGCAGATCAGCTTCACCGCCGCGGCATCCCAAGGCTGAATGGTCAGCGTCCGGGGATCGGGGGAAGAGATGGAAGCGATCTGATGGATGGGGGTGGGGGTTCCATAATAGTCCACCATAATCCGGTCCAGTACAGCGGCGTTGGCACGGCCCGCCCGGACAGAGGCAAAATCCGCTGCCACGGAGTCAATGGACTTCTTCATCTTATCCTCATAAACCTTGTAATCGCTCTTATTCATCTGTCAGTCCTCCTTTACAATCGTTCCGATCTGTTCGCCCTTCAGGACCCGGATAATGTTATAAGGATCCTTCAAAGCAAAGAGCAGCACCGGGATATGGTTATCCATGGAAAGGCTGGTGGCGGTGGAATCCATCACCGCCAGATGCTGGGCCAGTACATCGTCATAGGTAATACTGTCGTATTTCACGGCATCGGGGTCCTTGTTGGGATCTGCGCTGTACACGCCATCCACATTCTTGGCCAGCAGGATCACGTCGGCGTTAATTTCCGCCGCCCGCAGCACCGCCGCCGTGTCCGTGGAAAAGAAGGGGTTGCCGGTACCACAGCCGAAGATGACCACTCTTCCCTTCTCCAGATGGCGAATGGCCCGGGAGCGGATATAGGGCTCCGCCATGGCCCGCATCTCCACCGCGGTCTGGACCCGGACGGGCACATCCTTCTGTTCCAGTACGTCCGCTAATGCCAGGGCATTCATCACCGTAGCCATCATCCCCATGTGATCGGCACGGGTACGCTCCATCCGGCCACTGCCATCCTTGACACCTCGCCAGAAATTACCGCCGCCCACCACGACGCCCACTTGAACGCCCATGGCTACCGCTTCTTTAATGACATCGCATACCTTGCCGATGACCGCAAAATCCAGGCCAAAGTGCTTATCACCGGCCAGAGCCTCCCCGCTGATCTTCAGTAGGACGCGCTTATATTTTGGTTCCTCCATAGGGCTCCCTCCGTTTGATGTTCTAGGTCGATACACTGCCCTTTATTCTAATATATTTTACCTGTTTTGAAAAGTAGTAAATTGCAAATTTTTTATGACCGAAGGAGATTCCTGCAAATCCCCTCTTGCGCAGAAGGCACTTACGGCGTATACTGCAAAAAGCGCTTTCCCCACGGCAGAACAGAGGGAACGATTCCCTCCGTATTTGCGTCTTATAAAATGAAATCTTTCTGACAAAGGAGCACAACTATGAAAAAGATACTCTGCCTGCTTCTGGCCTCTCTTACCCTGCTTTTGGCAGGCTGCGGCATTTCTGACCAAGAGGTCATGGATTCCATTCCCACTCTGGTGATCCAGGCAAAAAGTGACATTAAAAAGCTTCCCACCTTTGGCTACGACTGGACTGTCACCGGCCGGTGGGGCAATGGTACCAGCGTGATTGCCGACACCGCCCATCCCCTTGAGGCCCAGGAGGACCTCACCACCGTCACCCTCAGCGCCGGAGAAGAGGTATCGCTGCACTTTTCCAAGCTTCCCGACAGCGTAACCGTAACTTACTGGAGCGCCGACGAAACTGACCGGGAAAACAGCACCCAGGTGGAGACCACCTTTCTGGACAGCTCCTTCCACTTTATCGTACCGGAGATCACCGGTCAGATGGTAATTCTGATCAGCGGCACCTGGAGCAGCTATGATGATGTCAGCGGTACTGTGAACTATGCATTCCGCACAGCCGCCTGAGTCCCATCCCCGATATCCAACATACAGCAAGAAAAAGCACCCTGCCCTCCCCGGCAGGGTGCTTTTTCCATAGATCTTCACTCGGCATCGTCAGCAATGACTGCGTCCAATAGGGCACGGAGCTCCTCCTGACCATCGCCTCGCTCTGCGGAGAAGGGAACCAGAAGATCCTCCTCCCGCAGGCCCAGCGTCTCCCGGATGCGGGAGAGGTTAGGCTCCACCTCAGATTTTTTCAGCTTATCCAACTTGTTGGCCACCACGATCACCGGGCAACCGGTGTCAAAAAACCAGTTGGCCATAGTCACATCGTCAGCAGTTGGCTTGTGGCGGGCGTCCACAATCATCACGCCCAAGTCGATGAGGCCGGAAGCAAAATAGCCCTCCATCAGTCGACCCCAGCGGTCTCGCTCCGCCTTGGACACTCTGGCATAGCCGTAGCCGGGCAGGTCCACCAGATAGGCTGCCTCCCCGAGAGCGAAGTAGTTGATTTGGGTGGTTTTTCCCGGCGAGGCCCCCACCCGGGCCAGATTCTTCCGGCCGGTGAGGCGGTTGATCACCGAACTCTTTCCCACGTTGGAGCGGCCCGCGAAGGCCAGCTGCTTGCGTCCATCCCGCAGAAACGCAGCGGGCGACGCAGCGGAGAGCACAAACTCCGCTTTTTGGTACGGGATGGCCACAGGTCATCTCCTCCTGATTCTTCTATTCTGCGCAATATTTGGCCTGGCACCGCCAATTATTGGTGCAAGGGATATTCCTTTACAGCCGTTTCTGGTGCAACAAAAGTAGCAACAATCTCTCCACCGTTGTCTTTTTCCGGCATTGTCTCACGGCTATCCACGATCTCCGTGGGGAGCAGTGCCTCCGCCAGGACGGTATCTACTGTATCTGCCAGGACAAAGCGCAGAGCATCGCGGACTACCGGGTCAATCTCAGCCAGATCCTGCTGATTATCCCGGGGAATGATCACTGTACGGATGCCGTTCCGCTTGGCGGCCATGGTCTTCTCCTTCAGGCCGCCGATGGCCAGTACCCGACCTCGGAGAGTCACCTCACCGGTCATGGCCACATCGCTTCGGACTCTGGCACCAGTAAGGGCGGATACTACGGCAGTGGTAATCGCCACACCGGCGGAGGGACCATCCTTGGGCACAGCCCCTTCGGGAAAGTGGATGTGGATATCCCGGTTCTTGTAAAAGTCGGGATCAACCCCCAACTGGGCTGCTCGGCTGCGAATGCAGCTGATAGCGGCGTGAGCAGACTCCTTCATTACATCACCCAGATTTCCGGTGAGCTCCAGCTTACCGGTACCCTCCATGACATTGACCTCTACCTCCAGGAGTTCACCGCCTACCTCAGTCCAGGCAAGGCCGTTGACCACGCCCACCGGGTCCTTATCCAGCACCGGCGGCAGGAAGCGCCGGGGTCCCAGGAGCTCCTCCAGGTCTTTTTCTGTAATGGTAACACGCTTTACAGTTTTTGATACCAAACGCATCGCAGCCTTCCGGCACAGCTTGCCCATCATTCGCTCCAGTGTCCGGACGCCGGACTCCTTGGTGTAGCCGGAAATAACATCACGGATGGCATCGTCACTAATGCGGAGAGCGGTCTTGGCGATACCGTGCTCCTTCATCTGCTTGGGCAGCAGGTAACGCCGGGCAATCTGCAGCTTCTCCTCGTCGGTATAGCTGGTTAGTTCAATGACTTCCATACGGTCCAGCAGAGGGCGAGGAATGGTGGCAGTGGTATTGGCGGTAGTGATGAAGAGAACCTTGCTGAGATCCAGAGGGATCTCTAGGAAATGATCCCGGAAAGCGTAGTTCTGCTCGCTGTCCAGCACCTCCAGCATGGCGGAGGCCGGATCTCCCCGGTAGTCGTTTCCCATCTTGTCGATCTCATCCAGCAACAGCAGCGGGTTCATGCTGCCGCTCTGGCTGATGGCCGCCACAATGCGGCCGGGCATGGCGCCGATATAGGTTTTTCTATGACCTCGGATATCCGCCTCGTCCCGGACCCCGCCCAGGCTCAGCCGGGCCAGCTTCCGATTCAGGGCCGTAGCCACAGAGATGGCGATAGAGGTCTTGCCCACTCCCGGAGGGCCCACCAGACAGATAATCTGCCCCTTGGCATCGGGGTTCAGCTGCCGTACGGCAATAAACTCCAGGATCCGCTCCTTCACCTTCTCCAGACCAAAGTGGTCATGATCCAAGATCTTCCGGGCCGCAGCCACACTGGCCCTCTCCTTGGTCTCCACGCCCCAGGGCATATCCAGGCAGGTGTCCAGGTAGTTGCGGATCACCGCCCCTTCGGCGCTGCCAAAGGGCTGTTTGGCCAGACGGTCTACCTCCTTGAGGAGCTTCTTCTCGATCTCCTCCCCCAGATTCCGCTCCTGGATCTTCTGGCGGTACTCATTGAGTTCGCCGTCGTCGTCCTCTCCCAGCTCCCGCTGGAGCAGCCGAATCTGTTCCCGGATGATGTGGTCCTTCTGGACCTCACCCATCTGCTGTCGGATCTTGCCCTCCAGCTCCTGCTCATAGCCCAGGACTTCCGTCTCCCGGGCCAACAGCTCATTGACTTTCCGCAGGCGGGGAATAGGCCGCTCCTCCTCCAGAATCAACTGACGATCCTGGTGGCGCAGCACAATATTCTGAGCAATATAGTCCGCCAGGTGGCCAGGATCCCGATCATCCATTACCGCAGCGGAGATATCCTCGCTCATCCGGGTTGCCAGGGAGGCATACTCGCTGAAATTGGTGTAGGTCTGGCGCAGCAGGGCCTCCAGCTGGAAGTCGGAAATCCGGCTCTTGAGCTCCTTCACCGGCTCCACATTGCCCTGGAGGTAGGGCTCCGTCTGCCACAGGCGGCGCAGCCGGGCCCGGCTGCGGCCCTCCATCATCACCCGCACAGCGGTCTCACTGATCCGCAGGATCTGTCGGATCACCGAGATGGTGCCCATGGAGTAGAGGTCCTTTTCCCCGGGCAGCGGCACATTGATCTCCCGCTGGGCCACCAGAAAGATCTGCTGGTCGCTCTCCATAGCCCGCTCCAGGGCCCGGATGGAGATCTCCCGCTCCACATCGAAGGTGAGGAGGCAGTTGGGAAAGATCGTCAGGCCGCGCAGGGCCAGAACCGGCATATTCATCGCTGTATTTTCCATATGTAGGGTCTCCTTTCTCCGGCAATGCGCCGGAGGATGCGGCGTTGAAGCCGCCGGAAGGGATTATCCATCCGTAATACAGACAAAGGGGGGCTCAGCCGCCCCCCTTGCCGATATTCTCTGTCTCCCAATCAACACACACTTATCAGGAGGCGTGGTCGCTCACTGATGGCGAACCGCTGTGGATGATCTCCGGACCGCACTCCCCTCGGACGCAGGCCGGTGTGACCACCACCTTCTCCACAGTAGGATCGGAGGGAATGTCGAACATGATCTTGGTGAGGATCCCCTCCATGACGGCCCGGAGGCCCCGGGCGCCGATGTTGCGCTCGATGGCCTTGTCAGCTACCGCCTCCAGGGCACCTTCCTCGAACACCAGCTCCACCCCATCGTACTCCAGCAGCTTCTGATACTGCTTGACCAGGGCGTTCTTGGGCTCTGTCAGGATCCGCACCAGATCCTCCCGCTTCAGGGAGTCCAGAGGTGCGATCACCGGCAGGCGGCCCACCAGCTCCGGGATAATGCCGAACTTCAGCAGGTCGTGGGGCTGGACTTCCTTCAGGATCAAGCCCACATCCCGGTCTTTTTTGCTCTGGAGCTGAGAATCGAAACCGATGCCCCGCTTATCCGTACGCCGCTCGATGATCTTGTCCAAGCCATCAAAAGCACCGCCACAGATAAAGAGGATGTTCCGGGTATTGATTTGGATAAATTCCTGGTGGGGGTGCTTGCGGCCGCCCTGGGGCGGGACGTTGGCCACTGTTCCCTCCAGAATCTTCAGCAGTGCCTGCTGCACACCTTCACCCGAGACATCCCGGGTGATGGAGGTGTTTTCGCTCTTACGGGCAATCTTGTCGATCTCATCCACATAGATGATGCCGTGCTCCGCCAGGTCCACGTCATAGTCCGCTGCCTGCAGAAGGCGCAGGAGAATATTCTCCACGTCGTCGCCCACGTAGCCAGCCTCCGTGAGGGTGGTGGCATCGGCGATGGCAAAGGGAACCTGAAGGATCCGGGCCAGAGTTTGCGCGAACAGGGTCTTGCCGCTGCCGGTGGGGCCAATCATGAGGATATTGCTCTTCTGGAGCTCCACATCTTCGCCGCCACCGTAAAAAATACGCTTATAGTGGTTGTAGACGGACACCGACAGGGCCACCTTGGCAGATTCCTGGCCGATGACATACTGATCCAGGATCTCCTTGATCTCCCGAGGAGTCGGGAGCTTCTCCGGCGTCTCCAACGCCAGGTTGGATTCCGGCTTTCCCAGTTCCTCCTCCAGAACGCTCATGCACAGCTGGACACACTGGTCGCAGATGCGTGCGCCGGGTCCCTGGATCATCCGCCGCACTTCCTCCTCCCGCTTTCCGCAGAAGGAGCAGCGCAGGGACTTTTTCGTCTCATCACTCATGGACTAATTTCCCTTCTTCGCTTATCTGGAATAGATGACCTTGTCGATAAGGCCGTATTCCTTGGCCTCCTCGGCAGTCATGAAGTTGTCCCGCTCACAGTCGGCGGTAACGGTCTCCAGGCTCTTGCCGGTGTTATCGGCCAGGATGTGGTTCAGCCGACGCTTGATGACCTCCAACCGCTTGAGGTGGATGGCCATGTCGGTGACCTGTCCCTGGGTACCGGCGGAGGGCTGATGGATCATGATCTCCGCGTTGGGCAGAGCCAGCCGCTTGCCCTTGGCGCCGGCAGCCAACAGGAACGCGCCCATGCTGGCAGCCAGGCCCACACAGATGGTGGACACATCGCACTTGACGTACTGCATGGTATCGTAGATGGCCATGCCTGCCGTCACGGAGCCGCCGGGGCTGTTGATATACATCTGAATATCCTTGTCGGGATCCTGGGCTTCCAGATAGAGGAGCTGGGCCACTACCAGACTGGCGGTGGTGTCGTTGACCTCCTCACCCAGGAAAATGATACGATCGTTGAGCAGCCGGGAAAAAATATCATAGGAACGCTCGCCCCGGTTGGTCTGCTCTACTACGTAAGGTACTAAGCTCATAATTACTACCTCCTGCTTGAATAGGGACCCTCCCCCGCCCTTCCGGCGGGAATCACACTCCACAGCAGTATAACCGGATCCCGGAGGGTTTAGTACCGGGATTTTCGATCTTACTCTGCGCTCTCAGCGGGAGTTTCCTCGGCGGCGGTCTCCTCAGCGGGAGCCTCCTCCTTCTTCTCCTCGGGCTTGACGGCCACAGCGCTGTCCACCACCACAGCAATAGCCTTGCTGCGGGCAACCTGCTCCTTGACCACCTCGGCCTCGATGTACTTCTTGAGGTTCTCTACCTCCATGCCGTACTGCTCAGCCATCTTGGCGTACTCGGCCTCCACGTCCTCGTCGGTAGCCTCGATGTTCTCCGCCTTGATGATGGCGTTCACGGCCAGATCCATCCGCACCTGACGGGCGGCGGGCTCCTTGGCCTGCTCCAGCAGGGCGGCCTCGTCGCTGTTGGTCATCTTGGCGTACTGCTCAAAGGACAGGCCCTGGGACTGCAGCTGCATCTTGAAGTTGTCGGCAAAGCGCTTGGCCTGCTCGGTCACCATGGCGTCGGGGATGTCGCAGGTGATGCCCTCAGCCACCTTCTCCATGAGGATATCCTCAAAGGCGCGGCTGGCGGCCTTCTCCCGCTCGGCGATCATCTTGGCCTTCACGTCCTTCTTCAGCTCCGCCAGGGTATCAAACTCGCTGACGTCCTTGGCGAACTCGTCGTCGATGGCGGGCAGCTCCTTGACCTTCACGGCGCTGACCTTCACGTGGAACACCACAGCCTTGCCGGCCAGGTCCGCATGGTAGTCCTCGGGGAAGGTGATGTCGATGTCCTTCTCCTCACCGGCCTTCATACCGATGATCTGATCCTCGAAGCCGGGGACAAAGCTGCCGGAGCCCAGGGTGAGATCGTGGTTCTCGCCCTTGCCGCCGTCAAAGGGCTTGCCCTCCAGGAAGCCCTCAAAGTCGATGGTGACGGTGTCGCCCTTCTTGGCGGCCCGGTCCACGCTGACCATGCGGCTGTTGCGCTCGGCCATCTCCTTGAGGCGGGCGTTGACGTCGGCGGCCATCACCTTCACCTCGGCCTTGGGGGCCTCCAGGCCCTTGTACTGGCCCAGGGTCACCTCGGGATACACGGCCACGGTGGCCTTGAAGGAGAAGCCCTCCTTACCGACCTCCAGCAGCTCCACCTCGGGGTAGCCCACCACGTCCAGCTCCTGCTCCTTCACCGCGTTCATATAGGCGTCGGGCAGAGCGATATTCACGGCCTCCTCATAGAACACCTCAGGCCCATACATAGACTCGATCATCTTGCGGGGGGCCTTGCCGGGGCGGAAGCCGGGCATATTGATCTTACCGCGCTGCTTTCTGTAGGCCTTCTCAACAGCGGCCTCAAAATCGGCAGCGCTCACTTCCACGGTCATCTCGACCATGCTCTTCTCGCGTTTCTCGCAGCTTTTCACACTCATGTCTTTTTCCTCCGTTTACTGTCGGCCTTCAC